>NZ_FMTK01000001.1:283694-714575 GCF_900100025.1 Pseudomonas sp. NFACC56-3
GTCAATGAAGATGTTGAATGTGCTGGCCTCTTCGCGAGCAAGCCCGCTCCCACAGAAGTATTCCGGATACACGCGGATAGTGTGTCCGCTGAAGAGCCACTGTGGGAGCGAGCTTGCTCGCGATAGCGGTGGCCCGGCCTGGCCTCACTTCCGATCAACACGCCTGACACGCTTCATCACCACCACGAAAAACACCGGCACGAACACCACCGCCAGCGTGGCGGTGATCATCCCGCCGATCACCCCGGTGCCGATGGCCTGCTGACTCGCCGAGCTGGCACCGGTGGCAATCGCCAGCGGTACCACCCCGAGGATGAACGCCAGCGAGGTCATGATGATCGGGCGCAGGCGCAGGCGTGCGGCCTGGAGCGTGGCGTCGATCAGGTCGTGGCCTTCGTCGTACAGGCTCTTGGCGAACTCGATGATCAGGATCGCGTTCTTCGCCGACAGGCCGATGATGGTGATCAACCCGATCTTGAAGAACACATCGTTGGGCATGCCGCGCAACGACACGGCCAATACCGCGCCAAGCACACCCAGTGGCACCACCAGCAGCACCGAGGTCGGGATCGACCAGCTTTCGTACAGCGCCGCCAGGCACAGGAACACCACGAGCAGCGACAGGCCCAACAGGATCGGCGCCTGGCTGCCGGACAAGCGTTCCTGCAAAGACAACCCGGTCCATTCCTGGCCCAGGCCCGTCGGCCCCAGGGCCACCAGCCGCTCGATTTCGGCCATCGCTTGGCCGGTGCTGTAGCCCGGTGCCGGTTCGCCGGAAATGCTCACCGCCGGATAACCGTTATAGCGGGTCAATTGCGCCGGCCCCTGGGTCCAGCGGGCCTGGACGAATGCCGACAACGGGACCATTTTCCCGCTGTTGTTGCGCACGTGGATCTTCAGCAGATCCTCGACCTGGCTGCGCTGGTCGCCCTCGGCCTGGACCACCACCCGTTGCATCCGCCCCTGGTTGGGGAAGTCGTTGATGTAGGCCGAACCCACCGCCGTGGACAACACGCTGCCGACATCGGCAAAGGAAATGCCCAGGGCATTGGCCTGCTTGCGGTCGACCTCCAGTTGCACCTGCGGCGCTTCCGCCAGGGCGCTTTCGCGCACATTTATCAGCATCGGGCTTTTTTCGGCGGCGGCGAGCAATTCGCTGCGGGCCTGCATCAAGGTGGCATGGCCGAGTCCGCCACGGTCCTGCAAACGGAACTCGAAACCGCTGGAGGTGCCCAGGCCATCCACCGGCGGCGGCAGCACCGAGAACGCCATGGCATCCTTGATTCGACCCAGGGCCAGGTTGGCGCGGTCGGCAATTGACGCTGCCGAATCCTCGGCGCCGCGTTGCGACCAGTCCTTGAGGGTAGTGAAGGCCAGGGCGGCGTTCTGCCCGCTGCCGGAAAAGCTGAAACCGAGAATGATCGTGCTGTCGCCGACCCCTGGCTCGCCGGCGTTGTGGGCTTCGATCTGCTCCACCACCTGCACCGTCCGGTTTTTGCTCGCACCCGGTGGCAGCTGGATGTCGGTGATGGTGTAGCCCTGGTCTTCCACCGGCAGGAACGAGGAGGGCAGGCGACTGAACAACAGGCCCATGCCCACCAGCAGCACGCCGTAGATCAGCAGATAACGGCCGCTGCGTTTCACCGCATAGGCCACCCACCCCTGGTAGCGGTCGCCGAAGCGGTCGAAGCCACGGTTGAACCCGCCGAAGAAACCGCTTTTGGCGTGGTGATCGCCTTGGGCGATCGGCTTGAGCAAGGTCGCGCAAAGCGCCGGGGTCAAGGTCAGGGCGAGAAAGGCCGAGAACAGGATCGATGTCGCCATCGACAGCGAAAATTGCTGGTAGATCACCCCCACCGAGCCCTGCATGAACGCCATCGGAATGAACACCGCCACCAGCACCAGCGTGATGCCGATGATCGCACCGGTGATCTGCCCCATGGCCTTGCGCGTGGCCTCCTTGGGCGACAAGCCTTCCTGGGCCATGATCCGCTCGACGTTCTCCACCACGACGATGGCATCGTCCACCAGGATACCGATGGCCAGCACCATGCCGAACATGGTCAGCACGTTGATCGAGAACCCCAGCGCGAGCATCGTCGCGAAGGTGCCCATCAATGCCACCGGCACCACCAGGGTCGGGATCAGGGTGTAGCGGATGTTCTGCAGGAACAGGAACATTACTGCGAACACCAGCAACATCGCTTCGCCGAGGGTGTAGATCACCTTGGTGATCGAGACCTTGACGAACGGCGAGGTGTCGTAGGGAATCTTGTACTCCACGCCGGCCGGGAAGTAGCGCGATAGTTCGTCCATCTTGTTGCGCACCAGGGTCGCGGTGTTCAAGGCGTTGGCGCCCGGCGACAGTTGCACCGCCACCGCGGTGGACGGCTTGCCGTTCAGGCGCGTGGAAAACTGGTATTCCTGGCTGCCGATCTCCACCCGTGCCACGTCGGCGATGCGCACCGTCGAGCCATCGGGATTGGCCTTGAGCACAATGTCGGCGAACTCTTGTGGCGTGTTGAGCTGGCCTTTGACGACGATGGTCGCGGTGATTTCCTGGGTGCTGCGGCTCGGCAATTCCCCCAGGCTGCCTGCCGACACCTGGGCGTTCTGCGCCACGATAGCGGCATTGACATCGGCCGGGGTCAGGTTGAAACCGACGAGTTTCTGCGGGTCGATCCAGATCCGCATGGCTCGCTCGGCCCCGTACAGCTGGGCCTTGCCGACACCGTCCAGGCGCTTGATCTCGTTCATCACGTTGCGCGCCAGGTAATCGCTGAGGGCCACGTCGTCGAGCTTGCCGTCGCTGGAGGTGAGGGTGATCAGCAGCAGGAAGCCGGCGGAGACTTTGTCCACTTGCAAACCCTGCTGCGTGACCGCTTGCGGCAGGCGCGACTCCACCGCCTTGAGGCGATTCTGCACGTCGACCTGGGCCAGTTCCGGGTTGGTACCGGGTTGGAAGGTTGCGGTGATAGTGGCGCTGCCCAGGCTGCTCTGGGATTCGAAATACAACAGGTTGTCGGCGCCGTTGAGTTCTTCCTCGATCAGGCTGACCACGCTTTCGTCCACGGTTTGCGCCGAGGCGCCCGGGTAGACGGTGTAGATCTCGATTTGTGGCGGGGCCACCACCGGGTATTGCGCCACCGGCAGTTGTGGGATGGCCAGGACACCGGACAACAGGATGAACAACGCGACGACCCAGGCGAATACCGGACGGTCGATGAAAAATTGCGGCATGGCTTAGTGTCCTGCCTGTGGCCCGGGAACCTGGGCGAGGGGGAGTGGAGAGTCGTCGATCCGGACGTGCTCGCCGGGACGGGCGTGTTGCAGGCCTTCGATGACGATGCGGTCGCCGGGTTTCAAACCGTGGGTGACGACCCAGCGATCGTTTTGCGCGGCGCCCAGTTGCACCGGTTGCTGGCTGACCTTCTGCTCGGCGTCCAGCAGCAATACCTGGGCGATGCCGGCGCTGTCGCGCAAAATGGCCCGTTGCGGCACGGTGATGCCTTGGCTGTTGACCGCCTGTTCCAGGCGCACGCGGATGAAACTGCCTGGCAGCAGGTCCAGGTCGGGGTTGGGGAACTCGCTGCGCAGGGTGATCTGGCCGGTGCTCGGGTCGACGCTGAGGTCGGTGAACAGCAACTTGCCGGGCAGCGGGTAAGGGTTGCCGTCGTCCTGGATCAAGGTGGCCTTGGCTTGGCCCTGGCCGACCGCTTGCAGTTGCCCTGCGCGAAAGGCGCGGCGCAGCTCATTGAGTTCGCGGGTCGATTGCGTGAGGTCTGCGTGGATCGGGTCCAGTTGCTGGATCAACGCCAACGGCGTGCTTTCGTTCTGCCCGACCAAGGCACCTTCCGTCACCAGGGCGCGGCCGATGCGCCCGGATATCGGCGCGGTCACCGTGGCATACCCGAGGTTCAGTTTCGCCCGTTCCACCGCGGCCTTGTTGGCGGCGACGTCCGCAGCCGTCTGGCGCACGTTGGCCCTGGCGTTGTCGTAGTCCTGGCCACTGATCGCCTTGTCGTCGATCAACTGGGCGTAACGTTGTGCCTGCAAGCGGGCCTGGAACGCATTGGCCTCGGCCTTGCGCAATGCCGCCTCGGCACTGTCCAGGTCGGCCTTGAACGGCGCCGGATCGATGCGAAACAGCACCTCGCCCTGTTTGACGTCGCGGCCTTCGTGAAACACCCGCTGCAAGACCACGCCGGCGACCCGCGCCCGGACTTCGGCGACCCGTGGCGCGGCGATCCGGCCGCTCAGCTCGTTGCTGATCGACAGTGGCCGGGCCTGGACCGTTTCGACACGCACGCTTGCCAGCGGGGCGGAGGCTTGCGGGTTCGAGGCGCTATCACAGCCACTGAGCAACAGCGCGCCGACCAACAGGCCCAGTGTGACGAAAGGAATCTTGGACATGGTGCTTCCCCAATATTGAGCCGCCCATGGTAGGGATCGAGGCCAATGCCAGGGGTGAAGCTTTGTAGGCGCTCTGTGAAATTGTGTAAGCGCACAGGCCACTAGATCCGAAAATGCCCCACTAACTGCTGTTGATGGTTGGCCATGGCATGCAACGAGTGGCTCGCCTGCGACGCTTCTTGCATCCGGCTGGTCAAGGTTTCGCTGATTGCGCGAATGTCGCTGACGCGATGGCTGATGTCTTCCACGACAGTGCTTTGCTCCAGGGCGGCACTGGCGATCTGTTGGTTCATGTGTTCGATCACTTCCACGGCGTCGGTGATGTGTTGCAACGCCACATGGGTCTTTTCGACTTGGGCGACGCTGTCCCTGGCCTGTTCGCGGCTCAGTTGGGTGCTGTGCACGACCTCCTGGCTCAGCTGTTGCAACGCTTCGATCACCGTGCGTATCTGCTCGACCGAGTTCTGGGTGTTGCTGGCCAGATGGCGAACTTCGTCGGCCACCACGGCAAAGCCGCGCCCCTGTTCACCGGCCCTGGCCGCTTCGATAGCGGCATTCAAGGCCAGCAGATTGGTCTGCTGGGCAATGGCACAAATCACGTCCAGCACCTGGCCAATGTGTTGGCTGTTGCCGGCCAGCGCCTGCACTTGCTCAAGCGTGGTTTCCAGGCGCCGGTCGAGGCTGTCGATGCTGGTGACCGCGTTGGCGAACAATTCCCGCCCCGATCGGCTGGCGTTTTCGGCAACGGTGGCGGCATCGGCCGCCTGGTGGGAATGGCGAGCCACTTCCTGGGCGCTGGTGCTCATTTCATGCAAGGCGGTCGCTGCCAGCTCGACTTCCCGGTACTGCGTGTGCATGCCCGCGCTGACTTCCCGGGCCACCCGTGCCGACGTATCGGCGGTGTTGCGGGTGTCCAGGGAGGCTTGCTGGATATCGCGGATAATGGGCTGCAGCTTGTCGAGAAAGCGGTTGAAACCCCTGGCCAGATGGCCCAATTCATCGTGGCGGTCGTTGGGCAGGCGTCGGGTGAGATCGCCGTCGCCTTCGACAATCGCATCGAGCATCTGCGCCACCCTCAGCAGCGGCCGGGTCACGCCGTAAGCGGTGAGCCAGATGAGTAACAGTCCCAAGCCGGCAGCCAGCAAGCCCAGGCTGAGGTTGAACCAGTTGGCCTGGCGATGCTTGTCGTCCAACTGCGCCTGCATGTGCAGGGCTGGCGCTTGCACAAGCGCTTCAGGTACGCGTATCTGCAATTGCCAGGGGCTATTGGCGGCAACGGTTTGCACGGCTTGCCGAACGTCGACCGAGGTGCCGTCAACCGTGCCGCTATGGCCGGCGACTTGCCCTGACGGGGAAAGAATGTTGATCTCGCTGTGGCCGGGATACAGGTCGTTGGCCAGGCTGGCGGCCAGTTGCTGGAGGGTATCGAGGCTGATGTCCATGCCCACCACGCCGATGACGTTGCCCTGGTCCAGCAGCGGTATGGAGATGCTGCTCATCAATGTCTTCTGGCCTTCGACCTCGATCGCGTAGGGCTCTGTCACGCAGGTGCGTCCCAGGGTCTGCGGGCAGACGTACCAGGCGTTGGCCGGCTCGCTGCCCGGTGGTGCGGTGTTGGCGCTGATCTGGGCTTCGCTGAGCACCTCCTGCACCAAGTGGCCGGGCTGGCTTTGCGACCAGTACAAGGCGAAGCGACCCTTTTCGTTGCCGGCCAGATCGCGTTGGCCAATGAAACCGGCATCTTCACCGACCAGCGCGTCGGGAAACAGCACGACGTAGAAACCGAGGACTTTCTCGCGGTTCTGGAGGGCTTGGCGGGTCGCGGCGATCAGGTCGCGGCGCAGTTGCCCTGGTGTCAGTCGCCCGTTCCACGCCTGGGCGCGCAGTTGCAGGACCTGTTGGGCAAAACCTTCCCCATAGATCGCGGTTTCGCTGAAAAACCGCTCCACCCGCTGACCGTGTGCCAGGCCCTGTGCCTGCAGGCCTTCCAGGGCCGAGCGTCCGAGCAGTTGGCTGCTTTGCTGCTTGAGCAGCGTTGCGCCTTGCTGGTTCTGATACAGGGACGCACCGGTCAATGCCCCGACGACGGCCAGCAGGCACAGCCCACTCAGGAGCGTGATCCGCCATTGGATAGAGAGACGAGCGAAGAACATGCTGAGATTTTCCTGCGCTTAGGGATTTTTATTGTTCTGTGCCCAGCGCTGTTTGAACGACGGGCGAGGCTATCTTGCGGCAGGAAGCGCCTGCCGGTTATCCCGAATCGGCAGCCGTTGTGCGCAGGCGTTGGGCAATGCGGTTCCGCCAAGAAAACACAAAACCTGTGGCGAGGGAGCTTGCTCCCGCTGGACTGCGCAGCAGGCCCAGAAAAGAGGGGGCGCTTCGCGGCCCAGCGGGAGCAAGCTCCCTCGCCACAGTTTGTTGTTTGGTCCAGGGACATGGTCAGCGTTACAGCATTGGAATGACCTGTTTTGGGGCGCCGCCTCGGATGCTGCCGTTTTGGGATAGCGAAGGGTTTTGGCAAGGGCCTAGCATCGAATCCAGCGTGCAAGCAGAACAATAAGCTTTTGGACGCCGGCGAAACTGGCCGTCTCCGATCCAGCAACAACTGCCTCATACAATAAGGTCAAGAACAATGAGTGTATCTTTCCCGATCAGCAGCTCGACGGAGTTGAAGCGCGGCGCCTTGGGCGTCGGCTTCATCATCTTCTTTGTGATTTCGGCGGCGAGCCCCTTGAGCGTCATCGCCGGCGGTTTCCCCATCGGCATCATGTTGGGCAACGGCGCGGGTACGCCAGCGTTGCTGCTCCTGGCGCTGTTGGTGTTGCTGGCCTTCTCGGCGGGCTACACGGCCATGTCCCGGCACGTGACCAACGCCGGTGGTTTCTATGCCTTCACCTCTCGCGGTTTGGGTGGCCTGGCCGGCGGCGCGGCGGGGGTGCTGGCGATGTTCGCCTACAACATTCTCCAGGTCGGGCTGTACGGCATGTTCGGCGGCGTGGTCAGCGGCACGATGGCCAGTGTCTTTGGCCTGGATTTGCCGTGGTGGACGTATTCGCTCCTGGCGATGGCGAGCATCGCGGTTCTCGGTTATCGCAAGATCGACCTGTCGGCCCGGGTGCTGTCGGTGGTGGTCATTGCCGAGTACCTGGCGATCCTGACGCTGGATTTCGCCATCCTCAAGACCGGCGGCGACAGTGGCATCAATCTCGATTCGTTCGATCGCAGCCATGTGTTCAGTGGCACGCCGTCCATCGGTTTGCTGTTCTGCTTCGCGGCGTTCATCGGCTTCGAGGCCACCACCATCTACGGCGAGGAGGCCAGGAACCCGCACCGTACGATTCCCATCGCCACCTACAGCTCGGTGCTGCTGATCGGTGGTTTCTATGCCCTGTCGGTCTGGGCGATGGTGGTTGGCGTAGGCGCGGACAAGATCGTACCGACCTTGCAGGCGCTTCAGGATCCCACCACGTTCATCTATGGCATGTCCGATCACTTTGTCGGCCCGCACCTGACCCAGATCATCCGTGTGCTGTTCATGGTCAGCATCTACGCCGGCCTGCTGGCGTTCCACAACGCCGCAGCGCGTTATTTCTATGCCATCGGGCGTGACGGTTTGCTGCACAGCCGGTTGGGCACCACCCACCGCGTGCACCAGAGTCCGCACATGGGCTCGGTCCTGCAGAGCCTGATCGCAGCGGTGGTGGTGCTGATCTTCGCCGCGCTGGACGCCGACCCGATCCTGCAATTGTTCGCCTGGTTCTCGAACCTGGCCACGTTGTGCGTGATCCTGCTCATGGCCCTGACCTCGGCGGCGGTATGGGTCTATTTCCGCTCGCACCCGGAGTTGAAGCTGGGGCTCTGGCGCGGTCGGATTCTTCCGGGCTTTTCGTGCCTGGCATTGCTGGCGGTCCTGGTCCTTGCAGTGATTCATTTCGACGTGCTGACCGGCGCCAGCCAGCTGTTGTCCTACGGCCTTTGCGCCGTCATTCCCGTCGCGCTGATTGTCGGCGTGTTCCTCGCCGCCCGATTGCGCAAGTGCTCGCCCGAGCGGTTCATGGCGTTGGGCAGCCACAAACTCTAGGGCACCACGCGACCACGTCAAACCCCACAAAAAAACTGCGCTGTCGTTCGGGACGGTCCGGCAGCGCGTGAAAGGAAGATGCTATGCACGATTATCAAATGCTCATCAATGGGGCCCGGGTCGACGGCGAAAACGGCCACTTCGATGTGGTCAATCCGGCGACCGGCACCGTGTTCGCCCGTTGCGCGGCCGGTTCCCTGGCTCAGTTGGACCTTGCCGTCGAAGCGGCGCAGTCGGCCTTTATCGAGTGGCGATACAGCAGCCATGAAGATCGCCGCCAGCGCCTGCTGGGCATCGCGGCGGACATCGAGCAGGATGCCGAGTCGTTGGCCCGGCTGATTGTCCTGGAGCAGGGCAAGCCGCTGGAACTGGCGTTCTCCGAAGTGATGGGCGCGGTGGCCTGGACGCGTTACGCCGCCGAACAACAGATCCCTGTGGAGTTGGTGGAGGAGACCCCGAGCCAGCGTATTGAATTGCACCGCAAGCCGTTGGGCGTCGTCGCATCGATCACGCCCTGGAACTGGCCATTCATGATCGCCGTCTGGCACATCATGCCGGCGTTGCGGGCCGGCAACTGCGTGATCAGCAAACCGTCGAGCCTGACCCCGCTGAGCACGTTGCGCCTGGTGGAGATCATCGCGCGCCATGTCCCTCGGGGCGTGATCAATAGCGTGACCGGCGAACAAGGTTTCGGCAGTGCGATCACTGCCCACGCCGGCATCCAGAAGATCGTCTTCACCGGCTCGACCGCCACCGGCCAAAGCGTGATGCGCGGCGCCGCTGGCAACCTCAAGCGCCTGACCCTGGAGCTGGGGGGTAACGATGCCGCCATCGTGCTGCCCGGCACGCCGGTGGAGGCAGTGGCCGAAGACATTTTCCAGGCGGCCTTCCTGAACATGGGGCAGACCTGCGCCGCCCTCAAGCGTTTGTACATCCACCAATCCCAGTACGAGGCCTTTGCCGAGGCCCTGACCGTTATCGCCAGGCGCCAGGTGGTGGGTGACGGCCTGGCGCCTGGGGTCACGTTTGGCCCGGTGCAGAACCTCGAACAGCTGACACTGGTTGAGGATCTGGTGGCGGACGCCCGTGCCCAGGGCGCGCGGGTGTTGTGCGGCGGTGCCCGGCTGGACCGCCCGGGCTTTTTCTATCCGCCAACGCTGGTCGCCGATGTGACCGACGGACAGCGCCTGGTGGACGAGGAACAGTTCGGTCCGGTGTTGCCCCTGATCGCCTATCAGGATGTCGAGGATGTCCTGCGCCGCGCCAATGCCGGCGACATGGGCCTGGGCGGGTCGGTCTGGGGCCGCGACAGCGAGCAGGCACAGGCATTGGCCAGTCGCCTGGAATGTGGCATGGCCTGGGTCAATTGCCATGCGCAGATCCAGCCGAATACGCCGTTTGGTGGCAGCAAGATGTCCGGGTTCGGCGTCGAGTTCGGCTTTGAAGGGCTGCTGGAGTTTACCGGCCAGCAGCTGTTGTACGTACGCAAGCGTGAAACAGAGTGAGGACAGCAACCATGTACGAGCACTACAAGACAGCACAGAAAAAGTTCTGGCACCCGATGAGTTCTTCGGCGCCAGCCAACCGCTCCAAGACGTTGATCATCGCCCGTGGCGACGGCAACTACATCACCGATATCGAAGGCCATCGCATGCTCGATGGTGTGGGCGGCCTCTGGAACGTGAACGTGGGCCATAACCGGCCCTCGGTGAAGGCGGCCATCGCCGCGCAGCTGGACGAACTGGCTTATTACCAGACCTTCGACGGCATCGCCCATCCGCGGGTGTTCGACCTGGCCGAGCGGCTGACGTCGATGTTCGCCCAGGAAAACATGGCGCGGGTGCTGTTCAGTTCCGGCGGTTCCGATGCGGTCGAGACGGCCCTGAAAATGGCCCGCCAATACTGGATCGCCAGCGGCGAGCCAGGGCGCACGCGCTTCCTGTCGTTGCGCAATGGCTACCATGGCGTGCACATGGGCGGCACCTCCGTGGGCGGCAACGGGGTCTATCACTACAACCACGGGCCGCTGTTGGCCGGCTGTCATCTGCTCGATACGCCGTGGCTGTACCGCAACCCCTGGGACTGCCGCGATCCGGAGGAGTTGACCGATCACTGCATTCGCCAGTTGGAAGACCAGATCGCGCTGCTGGGTTCGCAGACCATTGCCGCGTTGGTCGCCGAGCCGGTGCAAGGTGCCGGTGGCGTGATCGTGCCGCCAGCGCATTACTGGAAGAGACTGCGTGAAGTCTGTGATCGCCACGGCATCTTGTTGATCGCCGATGAAGTGGTCACGGGGTTCGGCCGCACCGGCTGCATGCTCGGCAGCCGGGGCTGGGGCGTCGCGCCCGACGTGCTGTGCCTGGCCAAGGGCATCACCGCCGGCTACATCCCCATGGGCGCCACGGTGTTCAACCAGCGCATCGCCGATGCCATCGAGAATGGCCCGGGTTTCAGCAGCGTGATCATGCATGGCTACACCTACAGCGGTCACCCGACGGCGTGTGCGGCGGCCCTGGCGGTGCTGGACATCGTCGAAGCCGAGGACTTGCCGGGCAATGCCGGGAAAGTCGGTGCCCAATTGCTGGAGCAACTGCAGCCGCTGACCGAGCGTTATGCGGTGGTGGGCGAAGTGCGTGGCAAGGGCTTGATGATCGCCGTGGACCTGGTGGCGGACAAGGCCACCCGCGAGCCGCTGGACCCGGCCAATGGCCTGGCCTCGCGCATCGCCGAGCAGGCGCGCCGCGCCGGCGTACTGGTACGCCCGATAGGCAACAAAATCGTGATGTCGCCACCGCTGACCCTCACCTCCGACGAGGCCGCCATGATGGTCGCTGCGTTGGACGGCGCGCTCGCCGATTGCCGCTAGCCCGACCCGCCGGCGCAGCGTGCTGCGCCGGCTCCTGAATATAAAGACAGCCTTCGAAGGCGCACCACAAGGAGCTCCAGCCATGCGGAACCTGTCGCGTATGGAATTTTTCGGCAGTGGCCTTGCCTGTACGCTGGCGCTCTGCGCCGCGAGTCAGGTCCAGGCCTATGCGTTGTATGCCGATGACGACACTCACCTCAACGCCGACATGCTGGCGGTGTTCGGCCATTTCAACAGTCGCAAGAACTACGACGGCAGGCCTGGCGGTTCAACCTGGCGCGAAGGCTTCATCAAGTATGGCGTCAGCGGCGACCAGGGCCTGGCCGGCCGTGGCAGCGCCTACGGTGCGTTCAGCCTGGTCAGTTCCGCCACCTGGGGCGATGGCGACGCGGCCGGCAATACACTGGGCAGCGAGCGCACGACGAAAATCGAAGACGCTTACCTGGGCTGGCGCTCCGCCGATCTGTTCCCTGTGCTGGGGCAGGACGGTGTCGATATCTCCGGCGGCCGCCAGGTGGTCAAGCTGGGCAGGGGATTCTTGATCAACGATGACGGGCCGAACCTGGGCAAAGGGCCTGCCGATGGGCGCTTGAATCGCGGGGGTGCCTATTACCTGGCCGCCCGGCACGCATTCGACCAGACCGCCGTATTGCGTCTGGGCGGGCAGGAGGGGTTGCATGGCAGTGCGGTCTGGCTCAAGTCCGACAACCGTGCCCAGGCCGAAACCGAACTGGCCGCTGGCACGCTGGACTACACCGCCAAGGCCGGGACTTTGGGCTTGACCTGGATCCATGGCCTTGATGTGAGCGACCAGTGGGCCAGCGCTTTCCAGAAGCAACGCAAGGGCATGGACGTCTACAGCATTCGTGGTGAAGGCGACGCGGGCATCGAGAACGCCAGCCTGGCATTCGAATACGCCTGGCAGGACAAGGACGCCGGCCCGCAGAACGCCTGGTACGCCGAGGCCGGCTACACCTTTGCCGATCTCGCCTGGGCACCCAAGCTGACGTACCGCTACACCCGCTATTCGCAGAAGTGGGATTCGCTGTTCACCGGGCAGAGCACGGGTTATGGCACCTGGTTCCAGGGTGAAGTCGCGGGCAATTATGCCGGGCCCTTCAACAGCAACACGGGCATTCATCATGTCGGCCTGACAGCCACGCCGTTGGAAAACCTCACCCTCGGTGCGTTGTACTTCGATTACAACACCGTACGTAAAGACAACGCCCTGAACCTGGATGCCCGTGAGCTGGATGTGTATGCCGAGTGGGCCGTCAACGAGCATTTGATCGTCACCCCGCTGATCGGCCTCTACAAGCCGGATCGGGATGCAACGACGGGGGGCAATCAAGTGACGGGCAATGGCACCAACGTGTACAGCCAGGTGACGGTGGCCGTGCCGTTCTGAGGCAGGGGTTGTTCGATAAACCCTGTGGCGAGGGAGCTTGCTCCCGCTGGGTCGCGCAGCGGCCCCTCTCTTTGGGCCTGCTGCGCAGTCCAGCGGGAGCAAGCTCCCTCGCCACGGGGGGGATCGTTTTTCTTGAGTGAGCAGTGTCTCTGTTGTCTAGCTGACAGCAGGCTGGGTATGCATCCGCTCGGCAATCCGCCGGGTGGTGTCCATCACCATTTCAACCACGGTTTCCTGGCGCAGCAGTTTGAAGCTGTGGGTGCTGCCCACGGCCGAAAGGCTGCCCACCACCTCGTCGAGCTCCGGGTTGACGATCGGCGCGGCGATACCGGTGAGGCCCAGGTTGAGTTCGTCGTGGGTCATGCAATAGCCATCCTTGCGGATCTTTTTCGTGGCCTTGGAAAAGCTTGCCCAGTCATGGTCGCTGTCGGGGTCGTTGGCCAGGTGTTCTTCGAACAGGCGTTGCAGGCGCCGACCCTTCTGGAAGGCGATCAATACCTTGGATTGCGCACCGCGAAAAAACGGCAGTGGTTGGCCGCGGCCGAATGAGAACTGGTAGGTGTCGCTGGGTTCGGCGATGTAGGTGTTGATGATACGGCCGTCGTAGAAAACGCTGGCGAACACCGCCAGGCCAGTGGCGTCGGACAGCTCGTGCATCAACTCGCGGCCTGCCACGAGGATCGGGTCGTACTGCCGCATCATCCAGTCCAGCTCAATGATGCGTGGCCCCAGGCCATAGCTGCCGGCATCCACCCGCACCAACAGGCCGGCATCGCACAAGTCCTTGACGTAGCGGTACACGGTCGCCCGCGAGAGGCCCATGCGCTCGGCGATGGTCTCGGGGTCGATCTTCAATGTGGCCGGGCCGAAAAGGTCCAGCACACTCAGCATTTTGCTCAGACTGCTCATTTCGCTCCTAAAGGGGGGAATGGCGCGTAGGGGGTCGTTGGGTGAGCACTATAGGTAGCCGCGGCGCTGATGAAAAGCCCGCCCGCTCGCTCAGGAGCGCGTCGCCACGGTAACTCAATGCTTGAGAAATACAAACGGATTTTCAGTCGTTTACCTTCATAAAATATGCATTAATCTCAAAATATGATTTTAATGCAGAAAAATAGCTTGTTTTGTCGATTGTGCTGTGTGATAAATCTCAGCCACTGCAAACGCTCGATGAAGAGGGCTGGAAATGAATGGTGCGCAACTGATAGTGAAGGCGGCGGTGGCAAGCGGTATCGAATACTGCTTCGCCAATCCCGGAACGACTGAAATTCCCCTGGTGGCAGCCATGGCCAGCGCGCCAGCCCTCAAGCCGGTGTTGTCCTTGTTCGAAGGGGTATGCACCGGTGCGGCGGACGGCTACGGCCGGATTGCCGGCAAGCCGGCGATGACCCTGACTCACCTTGGCCCAGGCTTTGCCAATGGCATTGCCAACCTGCACAACGCACGTCGCGCCAACACCCCGATCGTCAACGTCATCGGCGATCACGCGTCCTGGCACGTCAATTACGATCCACCGCTGGCCAGTGACATCCAGGCATTGGCCGGCAGCGTTTCCAAGTGGGTACGGACCTCGCGCACGGCGTCGGGCGTCGGTGAGGATTTCCAGGAGGCGGTGCGTGCCGCCTGGCAAGCCAACGGCCAGATCGCCAGCCTGATCCTGCCGATGGATCTGCAAGCCAACACCGTGCAGCACGAGAAGGCCTTCACGGCATTGCAGGCTCCGGTCCGGCGTTTTGCCGGTGACCGGGTCGAGGCGGTCGCCCAGGCCTTGCGCGATGGTCGGCGCCTGGTGTTTATCGTCGGCGACCAAGGCTTGTCCGTCGCCGGCCTGGAAGCGGCGGGGCGCTTGGCGCAACTGCCGGGCGTGCGGCTGTTCGCCGAAACCTTTCCGCGCCTGAGTTATCGCGGTGGTGGCCTGCCAGACCTGGATCGCCTGCCTTACTTTCCCGAAGTGGCCATCGAGATCCTTGACCAATACGACGCGGTGGTCTGCGCTGGCGTCCCCGAGCCCATCAGCTACTTCGGCTACGAAGGCATTGCCTCCCGGCTGGCAGAGCGTGAACGCCTGCTGTGTCTGGCCGAGGTGGGGGACGACGTTGCCGGGGCGCTCACTGCGCTGGCCGATGCGCTCGAGGCGCCGGCTTACGTGCCCACGCCAACCGGTATCGAACTGCCGCCCGGCGAAGCCGCGTTGACACCGCAGTCGGTGGGCCAGGTGCTGGCCGCATCGTTGCCGGACGACTGCATCGTTTCGGTGGAAGGCGGCACGTGCGGCTATCCGTTCTTCACCGCCTCGGCCCATGCCGCCCGGCATCGGGTCCTGACCAACACCGGTGGGGCCATCGGCCAGGGCATCCCGGTGGGCTTTGGCGCCGCCATGGCCGAGCGTGGCAACAAGGTGTTCTGCCTGCAATCGGACGGCAGTGCCCAGTACACCATCCAGACCTTATGGAGCATCGCCCGCGAGCAACTGCCGGTGGTGATCTTGATCGCGGCCAACCACCGCTACGCCATCCTGCAGAACGAGCTGCGCCGCTTCGGCATGACCGAGCTGGGCCCCGAGGCCCTGAGCCTGACGGTACTGGACCGCCCACGCATCGATTGGAAAGCCCTGGCCAAGGGCTACGGCTTGCCGGCCAGCACTGTGCACACCAACGGTGAGTTGCAACGCGCCTTGGCCAACGCCAAGGCCGACGGTGGTCCTTGCCTGATTGAAATGGCGCTGTGAAGGAGCGGATATGAACCCGATTCAATTGTTACCTGCGGTCGAGAAGTTCCTGTCGCAACCCGGGCGTCTGTTTATCGGCGGCACTTGGCAGGACGCCGCCGATGGCCGCCGGTTTGCCGTGGAAAACCCGGCCACTGAACACACCCTGGCTGAAGTCGCCGAAGGTGGCGAACGCGACGTGGATGCCGCCGTCGCCGCCGCCCGCGCGGCCTTCACGGGGACCTGGGCGCAGCAGTCCCCGGCCCAGCGCGGGTTGCTGCTGTTTCGCCTGGCGGAACTGCTCGACCAGCATCGCGAAGAGTTGGCGCAACTGATCACCCTGGAAAACGGCAAGCCAATCGGCGCGGCCCGGGGCGAAGCGGCCAGCGCGGCCAACATCATTCGTTACTTCGCCGGTTGGCCGACCAAGATCGAAGGCAGCACGCTGCCGGTGTCGCCCTCCAGTGGCGCGCCGATGCTCAATTACACCTTGCGCGAGCCGGTGGGCGTCTGCGCGTTGATCGTGCCGTGGAACTTCCCGCTGACCATGTGCGTGTGGAAGCTCGGCCCGGTGCTGGCGACCGGTTGTGTCGCGGTGCTCAAGCCCGCCGAGCAGACACCCCTGGTTGCCATGCGCCTGGTGCAGTTGATCGAGGCCGCCGGTTTCCCGGCCGGGGTGGTCAATCTGCTGACTGGCCTTGGCGCGCAGACCGGTGCACCGCTGGCCCAGCACCCGGACGTGGACAAGATCGCCTTCACCGGCTCGACCCAGGTGGGACGACTGATCGCCCAGGCGGCCACGGGCAACATGAAGAAGGTCTCCCTGGAGCTGGGGGGCAAATCCCCCAACATCATCCTGCCGGACGCCGACATCGTCCGGGCCGCCAAAGGCGCCGCCGATGGCATTTTCTACAACCAGGGCCAGGTTTGCACCGCCGGATCGCGTCTGTATGTGCACGCCAGCGTCCTCGACCAGGTGCTTGAAGAACTCCAGCGCCACGCGGCCGCCCATGTGCTGGGGCCAGGCCTGGATCCGGCCAGCAGCATGGGCCCGCTGGTTTCGGCCCGGCAATTGGGCACGGTGCGCGGCTACCTGCAACGGGGCCAGGAAGAGGGCGCCGAACTGATCTGCGGCGGTGACCGGCCGGCCCACCTGGAACGCGGCCACTTCATCCGCCCCAGCGTGTTTCTCGACCGCGCCGAGCGCGCCTGTGTCGCCCGGGAAGAAATCTTCGGCCCGGTACTGACCGTCATGAGCTGGACCGACATCGATGAGCTGGTGCTGCGCGCCAACGACTCGCCTTACGGCCTGGCGGCGGGTCTCTGGACCCGTGACTTGCGCTCCGCCCATCGCGTGGCGGCGCAGTTGAAGGCCGGTTCGGTGTGGATCAACTGCTGGAACGTCGTCGACCCGGCCTCGCCATTTGGCGGCTACAAGCAATCCGGCTGGGGTCGGGAAATGGGTAAGAACGTGATCGATGCCTACACCGAAACCAAAAGTGTCTTCGTCGATCTGGCCTGAACCGAATCATCACAAGAGGAACTGCTATGGATCTGGAATTGCAAGGCCGCGTGGCGATCGTCACCGGCGGCGGTATGGGCATCGGCAAGGAAGTCGCGCGCTTTTTGTCCCAGGAGGGTTGCAAGGTGGTGATCTGTGCGCGGCGCATGGAGTTTCTCCAGCAAGCCGCCGAGGAAATCACCGCCGAGACCGGCAACGAAGTGCTGCCGCTGTACTGTGACACCAACCAGATGTCGGCGGTGTCCGACATGGTCGAGGCGGCCCACAAGCACTTTGGCCGCATCGACATCCTGGTCAACGGCGCCGCGGCACCGTCCGGCGTGGTGCGCAACGACATCGAACATGCCGGCGACGACGAATTGCTCTCGGACCTCAACACCAAGGTGATCGGCTACTTCCGTTGCGCCAAGGCGGTAACCCCGCACATGAAGGCCGGTGGCTTCGGTCGCATCATCAACATCGGTGGCTTGACCGGGCGTGGCAGCAAGGTCCTCTCGGGCATGCGCAACCTGGCCATCGCCCACATGACCAAGACGCTCTCCGACCAACTGGGCCCCTCCGGCATCACCGTCAACCTGATCCACCCCGGTGTGGTCGACACCCCGCACATCCAGGAGTTGTACGAGCGCGAAGGGGTCAAGCAGGGCAAGACGCCTGAGCAGGTGGAGCAGGGCTACATCGACGCGACGCCGATCCGGCGCACCCTGGCGCCCATCGAAATGGGCTGGCTGATCGGTTTCCTCGCATCTCCCAAGGCGGGCGCCGTGACCGGGGAATCCATTGGCATCGACGGCGGCTTGACCCGTGGCATCTTCATTTGAGGAGCAGCAGTGATGAGTAACGGAACCCTTTTGGTCGCCACCGTGGGGCAAGCGGTGATCCGCAGCGCCGACGATGGCCGTACCTGGCATCGCCTGGGCCTGGGCCAGGACCTGGAATTCGATGCGATCACCCGATCCCTGAGTTTCCATCCGGGTACGCCCGAGGTGATCTACGCCGGCACCGACGTCGGCCTGTGCGTCAGCCGTGATACCGGCGGCCATTGGCAGCGGGTGGAGTCGCCGTTCAACGGGCAGACCGTCTGGAAAGTGGCGGTGGATCCCCAGGATGCACAGCGTATTTTCGTGGGCACCGGTGCGCCGTCGCGCGCCGTGCTGTGGCGCACCCTCGACGGTGGCCAGCACTGGGACCGTGCCCCCGTGGAGATCCCGGAGTTCTGCGACGGCGTCAGTCGTCCACGCCTGCTGGCTTTCGCCTACGACCCGACGGACCGCAACCAGCTCTGGTTCGGCCTGGAAGAGGGCGGCTTGTTCCACAGTCGCGACGGTGGCGAGAGCTGGACCCGTGTCGATGATCGCTTGCTGTGGGACTTCAACTCGGACGTGCACAACATCGTGGTCCTGCCCAACCATGGGCAAAAGGTCATCGTCGTGGTGTGCGTCAACGCCGTTTACCGCAGCCTCGACGAGGGGCAGACCTGGACCGGCATCGTCGCCCGGGAAGCCTTCGGTCTGTATTACGTGCGCGCCATGAATGCACCGTTGGGCGGCGAGGATACGCTCTACCTGAGCATCTCCGACGGCACCCCGGGCACCACCAGCAAGGTCCTGGTTTCCCGGGATGCCGCCCTCAGTTGGGAGGTGCTGCCGCTGCCACAACAGCCCAACTCCTGTGTCTGGGCGATTGCCTTGAACCCTGCCGATCCTCGCCAGATCGTCGCCGGCACCAAGTATGGGCATCTGTTCACTTCCGAAAATGGCGGTGACGGCTGGCAGAAGCAGTGGCGTGAATTCAGTGAAATCGCTGATGTGCTCTGGACCCCCGCCGTGGCGCAAATCAAGTCCGGGCATCAATCCATCATCAAGAAAAACTGAGGTATCGCGCGATGAAAGTCGAAGTCGTTCGTACTCACCTGTCGTTGTTCGTGAGCGACCCGGAAGTGTCGGCCCGTTGGTACGCCGATGTGCTGGGCATGCATGAAAGCGCCCGGGGTGAAAGCTGGATCATGATGGCGTTTGGCGCCAAGCATCACGACATCGCATTGCTCCGCGCAGAGCCCGGCGCCCACCAGGGCGGCCTGGGGTTGCAGCACTACGGGCTGGAGATCGCGGGTGACATGACCACCCTGCGCAAGCTCTACGGCATGTTGCTGAACAAGGGCGTCGAGGTGGTGAAGATCACTGACCACGAGATCGGCAACGGCGTGTACTTCAACGACCCCGATGGCAATCGCATGGAGTTTTTCCTCGAGTCCGAACACGACGACGAGCGCGGCAAGGCCCGCTTCAAGGCCGCTGGGGCTCCCAGCCGGCATTTCGATCTCGACCCACTTTAAAGAGGCAAGTCTGATGAAAACCGCGAATTTCGCCAGTTACCACATCCGCAAATGGTACAGCTTCGTCGAGGAAACCCTGGCCAACGAAACCGGCCAGTTGGCCGATGGCGAGCCGCTGTTCAAGTACGCCATTGGGGCGGTGATCGCCAACCCTTATGCCGGACGTTTCAGCGAAAGCCTGGCCGAGTTGATAGAACCGTCACCCTTGCTCGGCCAGGAGTTTGGTCGACGTATCCAAGCCCTGGGCGGCGAGCATGAGATTGTCAGTTACGGCAAGGCGTGCCTGGTGGGCAGCCAGGGCGAGTACGAGCACGGCAACGCGTTGCTGACCAATCCGGCGGCGGATCCGATCCGTGTCGCATTGGGCGGTGGCAAGTCCTGGGTGCCCTCCACCGGCAAGCGGGGCGGGCCTGGCGTGACCATCGACGTACCGCTGGCCCACAAGGACGCGCTGTATGTCCGCTCCCATTACGACAGCATTTCCCTGTCGTTCGGCGATGGTCCCTCGGCCGACGAGTTGATCATCATCTGGGCCTTCGCCACGCGCGGTCGTTTGCATGCACGCCTGGGTGGTCTGCAGGCCGCTGACGTCAAGGGCAATGACGGCCTGTATTGAGGTGCGCTGACGTGGGAAGCCAACGAATGTCTGCAAACAGCCAGTTCTTCACCAATCGTTCGGGGATGCGCCTGCACTACTTGTCGTGGGGCAACGCGTCAGGCATTCCCGTGTTGCTGCTCCATGGGCTGCGGGCCTATGCCCAGACCTGGGCGTCCCTGGCCAATGCATTGGGCGAGCAATTCTGTTGCCACGCCCTGGACCAGCGCGGCCGTGGCGACAGCGACTGGGCAGAGGCTTCCAGCTACCGGACCGAAGCCTATGTCAGCGATCTGGAAGATTGGGTCAAGCACCTGGGGCTGGAGCGTTTCGTCCTGGTGGGGCATTCCCTCGGCGGCACCAATGCGCTGGAGTATGCCCGGCTCAATCCTGGACGCCTGCAAGCCCTGGTGATCGAAGACATTGGCCCCGGCTCGTCGATCAACGGCGACGGTGCCGAGCGCATCCGTCGCGAGATGAGCCAGACGCCCCTGTCGTTTCCCGACTGGGAAAGTGCCGCGCAGTTCTGGCGCCGCTCACGTCCCGGTCTGTCCGCCCAGGGGCTGGCGTCCAGGTTGACCCATTCGATGAAGGAAACCCCGGCAGGCATCGGCTGGCGCCATGATCAGGCCGGCATTGCCCAGGCGCGCCTGAGCATCACCCCGACCGATCTGTGGCCGGCGGTCCGGGCGCTGGATTGCCCGACGCTGTTCATCCGGGGCGCGCGTTCCGATTTCTTGCCCGAGGCGACCCTGGTGGCGATGAAAGAGGCCAATCCGCAGGTGCATACAGCGCAAATCGCCGATGCCAGCCATTATGTCCATGACGACCAGGAGGACACGTTCAACCGTGTCGTCATGGACTACTTGCACGACCAATGCCTACAACCACAACAACAAAGCGGTGAATAGCGATGAAGCAGGAGAAAACCCAGGTTGTCATCGTGGGCGGCGGCCCGAACGGGATCACGGCCGCTCATTACATGGGGCTGTACGGTATCGACTGCATCGTCCTTGAGTTGGCTGACGGCGTCCTGCCGTATCCCCGCGCGGTGGGCATGGATGACGAGGCGCTGCGGGTGTTGCAGGGCATCGGCATCGCTGAGCTGGCCGCGCGCGACATGATCTGCAACGTGCCCCTGCGTTACTACAATGCGCGAGGCGTCTGTTTTGCCGAGGTCAAGCCGAGCACGGCGAACTATGGCTGGCCGATGCGCAACATCTTCATGCAACAGTTACTGGAAACGACATTGCGCGAGCAGTTGGGCAAACACACCACTGTCGAGCTGCGCCAGGGCCATGAAATGCTCGACCTGGAGCAAGATGCCGAGGGTGTGACCTTGCAGGTGCGCGATGCCGGGGGCGAGCTCTATCAGTTGCAGGCGCAGTACGTGATTGGTGCCGATGGCGGACGCTCCAGCGTACGCAAGAAACTCGGCATCGAACTGCTGGGGCTGACCCATCCGCGCAAATGGGTGGTGATCGATACGGCCAACGACACCCTCGATGCACCGTATACCGCCTTGCATGCCGACCCTCAGCGACCTTTCGTCTGCATCTACCTACCGTATCAGCAACGGCGCTGGGAGTTCATGCTCCTGGAGGGCGAAGACGAAGCCAGGATGTGCGAAGAGGCAACGATCCGGGACTTGATCCGTGGGCATATCGGCGATGCAGTTGACCAACTGGAGATCATCCGGATCCGCGCCTACACCCATAATTCCCGGGTCGCGGCGCGCTTTGTCCAGGGCCGTGTGGCATTGGTGGGGGATGCGGCGCATATTTCCCCGCCCTGGGCCGGGCAGGGGCTCAATTCGGGCTTGCGTGATGTCGCCAACGTCAGCTGGAAGCTCGCCGCGATTCTCCAAGGGCGGGCGTCGCCGGCGATCCTGGCCAGTTACGACCAGGAGCGCCGTGGGCATGCGACCGATCTCATCGCGTTGGCCGACAACATGGGCGCCGTCCTGGGGCTGACCAACCCGTTGATGGCGGGGGTGCGGGACTGGTTGTTCCAGGCCGTCAACAGCGTCGACAACCTGCGTTCGCACTTGCTGGAGTTCAAGTTCAAACCCAAGGCGACCATCACCAAGGGCCTAGTGTATCACGAGCGCGCCGAGCTGCATGAGGATGATCTGGTCGGGCAGTTGTTCATCCAGCCGTCCATCGAAGATGCCCAGGGCCAGCGCCGACGCCTGGACGAGGTGCTGGGGCATTCCTATGCGGTGCTGGGGTATCGGGTCGACCCGAGCGAACCGCTCAGCGAAGAAACCGCCGCCTGGTGGGCGCGCTGGGAGACGCGCTTCATCCAGATCAATCGCTCGCGCAGTGGCGTGGGGCGCAACCAACCCTTGTCTGCCAGCGGGGCCATTTGTGTCGAGGACGTCGATAACCGCCTCGGCGAATGGTTTGCCAAGGTGCGTGATTGTGTCGTAGTGGTGCGGCCGGATCGGTTCGTGGCCGCGATCACCACGCCCGAGCGGCTCGAGGGCGTGTTGCGCAAACTGGCGGAGCAACTCTCATGAGCCGCGAAGATCATCTGTTGGTTCGACTTCACGATGCCGCGCAGGCCGTGCACGCCTTGCCGTCGTTGGAACCAGAGGCCGTCGACCTGCCGACGGGCTACACCTTGCAGCGCGAGGCGCTGCGCCGACGCCTGGCCGGTGGTGAGCGCTTGACCGGGTGGAAAGTGGCCTTCGCCGGCCGCGCCGCCCAGGACCGTTTCGGTATTGATGAGCCGGTATTGGGCGCACTGACCGATGCCATGGTCGTGGAGCCCGGCCGTGGGGTGTCGCTTGCGCGGCTGATCCAGCCGAAGTTGGAAATCGAGCTGGCATTTGTCCTGGGGCGTACGCTGGTGCCGGGTTTCTACAGCGACGAGGACATCCTCGCGGCCATCTCCGACGTCGCGCCGGCGTTCGAAATTGCCGATTGCCGCTGGCAGGGCTGGCGTTTCGGCGTCGGCGCGTTTCTTGCCGACAATGCCGCCGCGGGGCTGTATTGCCTGGGGGCGCGGGTCAAGTTCCATCCCGAACAACTGGCCCACGTGAACTATCGCCTGACGTGCGATGGGGTGCCCTGTGGCGAGGGCAATGCCCAGGCGCGCGAGGACACGCCCCAGGCCAACCTGTGCTGGCTGGTGCGGCGCTTGCTGGCCGACGGGCAGTGCGTTGAAGCGGGGCAGGTGGTGCTGTCCGGCGCTTTGTTGGCACCGTTGGAGATCAAGGCCGCCGAGTATCGGTTGGACATGCTTGGCATGGAACTGGCTTTGGTTTTCCGGCAGTAAGTACTGTTCACCCAAAGGAGCCCGTGGCGAGGGAGCTTGCTCCCGCTTGAGTGCGAAGCGCTCATAAAAATGGTCTGCTGCGCAGCCCAGCGGGAGCAAGCTCCCTCGCCACGGGGTTTAGATGTCCTTGAGCGACCGTACCAGGCAATAAACGCAGGGCTACCGAGGACCAATGATCATGTTCGCCGAAGTCCGTACCTTCAATGATCCTCAGCAACACGCCGGTTCGATCCTGGGCTGGCAACAAGTCTATGACCAGCTCGGGCGTGGATGTCTTTCCAGCGAGCTGCGCCAGGTGTGCGCCGAACGTTTCCAGATTTTCCAGGAGGTGCTGGATAAACGCGTGGTGCAGCACGGTTGCGCGCCAAAAGGGCGCTTGTGCATTGCCATGTCGCTGGGCGGTGCGCCGGTGGTCCAGGGGCACCAGGTGGGCGCCCACAGCGTCGTGTTGTTGCGCGATGGCGAAGACTTCGTCTTGCACGCCCCGGAGGGCACGCATTTCTTCGCGGCCAATGTCGACACGGTGCGGTTCGCCAAGCTGGCGGCCTACGAACTGTCGAGCGAACAGCTCAAGCGTTTGAAAAGCGTGTCCCAGGTCAGCGTGGATGAAGTGGTACTGCGCCGCGTGCAACAACGCATTCACCCGCTGTTTCGTCGCCTGTTGGAACAGGCGGACGCCGTCAATCCCGCCTCGGAAAAAGTCCTCGAAGACGTTCTGCTCAATGCCTTTCTCGACCTGTTCAGCCACGCCTCGGACGAGGTGCGCGGCCGACGCGGCAACTTTGCCGTCAGTGCCTACCTGGTCAAGCGTTGCCAGGAGCTGGTCGTCGCCAGTGCCGATATGCCCTTGAGCATTCTCGACTTGTGCGAGCAATTGCGGGTCAGCCGCAGGACCCTGCAGAACAGTTTCCAGGCGGTGACCGGGATGCGCCCGGTGGAGTACCTGCGCAACCTGCGGCTCAATGCGGTGCGCCGCCGTTTGATTTCCACCCATGCGGCGGCGCAGAACGTCAGTGAGATCGCCGTCGAGATGGGGTTTTTCCACCTGAGCCATTTTGCGTTCCATTATCGGGCGCTGTTTGGCGAGTCACCCTCGGATACGCCCAGGGCGCCGGCATGATGAGCCGCCGTTTGCGGTGTTACCGAAGCACCATCGCGCACCTGTAAAGGGCAGCCGCTGAGCTGTTTGGTAGCACACGGCTGCAGCCCCGCCCGTGGCAGGGCTCACGGCAGCCAGTCGCTTCTCCTCGGTAAATTCCTTCAAATCAAACGCTTGCACGGTTGCGTGAGAAGTTGGCACGTATTCTGCCTTTTTGAATCCATGGATAATTGGATACAAAAATGCAGAAGGTGCTGCCATGCAATTTGCTCCGACATACGCTGAACGCCCGCCCATGACCGCCGAGGAGGAGGCCTACAACTTCCTGCTCGATGCCATTTGTGGTGGTCGGTTACGCAAGGGCGACCGGTTGATTGCCGAGGACATTGCCAACGAGATCGGCATGAGCCGGATGCCGGTGCGCGAGGCCTTTCGCCGTCTGGATGCCCAGGGCCTGGTGACCCTGCGGCCCAATCGCGGCGCGGTTGTCAGCGGCCTGGACATCGATGAGCTGCACGAAGTCTTCGAAATGCGCAGCGCCCTGGAAGGCCTGGCGGTTCGTGTCGCGACAGCACGAATCGGCGAGCGCCAGTTGGCCGCTTTGGAGCGCTTGCTGGACGAGATGGACGACTACCGCGAGGAAAGCGCCGAGTGGGTCAGTCGCCATCGCGCCTTCCATGAATACCTGTGCAGCCTCAGCGGTCGCCCGCGATTGCTCAAGCAGATCAGCGCGCTTTATTCCTTGATCGAAGCGCCCATGCGCCTATGGCTGCAGCATGTGGAAAAACCCCTGAGTGCGCGTCAGGAGCACATGCTGATCCTCGATGCCCTGCGTGCGGGCGATGCCGAGAAGGCCGAGGCGGTGGTGCGTGCGCACATCGAAGGCACCGTTCCTGAATTGATCGAGTTCCTGCAATCGAAAAAATAACGAGAGCAGGCCCCGAGCCTGCCCGTGTTCTGACTTTGAGTACTGCCCGTTACCTACTGAACTGGAGTGTCTGGTCATGCATAAGCCTCGCCTGTTGGTTGCCGCTTTATCCTTGGGTTTCTGTGCGCAATGGGCGGTTGCCGCGCCCGTTGTCCCGGAGCGTTTGCTCAAGGTCGACAAACTCGTCTACTGCTCAGGCATGGATTCGCCGCCGCTGGTGTCTTTTGACGAGGCGCAGAAACCCAAGGGATTGACCGTGGACCTGGGGCTGGAAATCGCCAAGCGCCTGGGTGACAAGAAGGTGGAGTGGCGGGTCATTCCCTTTTCCGGATTGCTCCCCGCGTTGCTGGCTCGCCAGTGCGACATGATCGTTGATCAGTTGTTCGACAAGCCCGAGCGCCGCGAGGTGATCGACATCGTCAACTACATGTATTCCAGCCAGGCGGTGGTGGTGCCCAAGGGTAATCCGAAGGGCCTCAAGACACTGCCGGATCTCTCCGGGCACAAGGTCGCGGTGCTCAACGGTTCCACCATCAAGACCCTGCTCGACACCGAGAACGAAACCCTGGCCAAGGCCGGCAAGCCGGCGATGAAGCTGGTGGTCTACAACACCGACACCGATGCCTTCCAGGCCCTGCGCATCAGCCAGGTCGACGCCTACGGCACCACCGTGGAAACCGCCGGTTACTACGCGGCCATGGCGCCCGACCTGTTCGAGGAGGGTGTGCCGGCCTTCAGCCGGATTCTCACCGGCCTGGGCATTCGCAAGGACGATCCGCAACTGACCGCCGCCGTGCAGCAGGTGATCGGCGATATGCGCAGCGATGGCAGCTACAACCAACTGCTGGGCAAATGGCATGTCGCCAGCGATACGCTTGATTGAGGTGAACCATCGATGAATTTCAATTGGGATGTGTTCTGGCAGTACCTGCTGCAGCCCAGTGGGGTGTACCTCACCGGGCTCTGGCTGACCTGCCTGATCAGTGTGCTGGCGATGCTGCTGGGCTGTGCCCTGGGGCTGGCCGCCGCGTTGCTGCGGTTGTCGAGCAACCCCTTGCTGCATTTGCCGGTGCGCTTTTACGTGTGGCTGATGCGCGGCACGCCGTTGCTGGTGCAGATCGTCTTTCTCTACACCGCGCTGGCCGCCGGCGGGATTTTCCGCTTCGAAGACATCGACCTGTTCGGCCTGGTGATCCCCGGCAATATCCAGGCGGCGATCATTGCCCTGGGCCTCAACGAGGGGGCCTACATGGCCGAGATCATCCGCGCCGGCATCGGCGCGGTGGACAAGGGTCAATACGAGGCCGGACGTTCCCTGGGCATGACCTTCGCCAAATTGATGCGCCGCATTGTCCTGCCCCAGGCGTTCCGGGTCATCGTTCCGCCGCTGGGCAACGAGTTCAACGTGATGCTCAAGAACACCACGCTGGTCAGTGTGATCGGCGTCCAGGAACTGTTGCTCAGTACCCAGATGGTCACGTCGGCGACGTTCCGGGTGTTCGAGCTGTACCTGGTGGTGGCGATCTACTTCCTGTTGCTGACCACGTTGTGGGGCTTTTTCCAGCGCTGGCTGGAGACCCGTTTCGGCCAATCGGATCGGCCTTCGTCGCCACCGCCGGCGTCGACGCGGATGTTCGGTCGCAGCACCCTGAATCTGCTGAGGGCACGTTAAACCATGGCGCATAAAAGCGAAGAGCTGATCATCGAGGCGCTGGACGTGCACAAGTCCTTCGGCAAGCTGCAGATTCTCAAGGGCATTTCCCTGCAAGTGCGGCGTGGCGAAGTGGTGGTGCTGATCGGTGCGTCGGGCTCCGGCAAGACCACCTTCATTCGTTGCATCAATCTGTTGGAAGACATCCAGGGCGGACGCATCCGGGTCAATGGCCGGGCCATGGGGTATCGCGAGCGCGCCGACGGCAGCCTGGTGCGTGAGTCGGAGCGCAACATCGCCCGGCAGCGGCGGGACATCGGCATGGTGTTCCAACGCTTCAATCTGTTCCCCCACATGACCGCCCTGGAGAACATCATCGAGGCGCCCATCCAGGTGCTCGGTGTGCCGCGCACCGCTGCGTTGGAACAGGCCCGCGGGTTGCTGGAGCGGGTCGGCCTGGCGGAAAAAGCCGATCACTACCCGTCGATGCTTTCCGGCGGCCAGCAACAACGGGTGGCCATTGCTCGGGCCCTGGCCATGAAGCCCCAGGCCATGCTGTTCGACGAGCCCACCAGTGCCCTCGACCCGGAGACCGTCGGCGAGGTGCTGCAAGTGATGAAGGAGTTGGCCGAGGAGGGGATGACCATGGTCGTGGTGACCCATGAGATGGGCTTCGCCCGGGAAGTGGCCGACCGTGTGGTGGTCCTGGACCAGGGCGAGCTTATCGAGCAAGGGCCGCCGGAGCAGATCTTCTGTCACCCCGTTCACCCGCGGACCCGGGCTTTCCTCAGCCGGGTGCTATGACCCTGCGAGGTTGTCTACTTCATGAGTCCGGTCAATCAATTCCTGTATTGAAGAGCTTTCGCCATGCTGACATTTTCTGCCCACGAATACCCTTATCCATCCCAACGCCAGAGCGTTTTCGCCCGTCGGGGCATGGTCGCCGCGTCCCAGCCCTTGGCGGCCCAGGCGGGCATCGAGATCATGCAAAAAGGCGGCAATGCCATCGACGCCGCCATCGCCACGGCAGCGGCGCTGACGGTGGTGGAGCCCACTGGCTGCGGCATCGGCGGTGACGCCTTCGCCCTGGTCTGGTGCAAGGGCCAGTTACACGGCCTCAACGGCAACGGTCATGCGCCAGCGGCCTTGAGCATCGAGGCGGTCAAGGCCGCCGGTCATGAGCAGATGCCCACCTATGGCTGGACACCGGTGACCGTGCCGGGCTGCCCATCGGCTTGGGCGCAGTTGTCGCAGCGCTTTGGCAAACTGCCCTTTGCCGAGCTGCTGCAACCGGCCATCAGCCTGGCCCGGGACGGCTTTGCGCTGTCGCCGGTGGTTGCCCATCAATGGCAGATCGCGCTGAACGAGTTCACGCCCCATCGCGATGCCGTCCTGGAGGCCTGGTTCGAGACTTTCCTGATCGAAGGCCGAGCGCCACGGGCCGGGGAGATTTTTCGCAACCCGGCCCAGGCGCGCACGCTCCAGGAGTTGGCCGACACCGGCTGCGAAAGCCTCTATCGCGGGGCGTTGGCCGAGCGCCTGGACGCCCACTCCCGGGCCAGCGGCGGCTACCTGCGCGCCTCGGACCTGAGGGATTATCGCGCCCAGTGGGTCGACCCGATCCACGTCAATTACCGAGGCGTGGATGTCTGGGAAATCCCGCCGAGCGGGCAGGGCCTGGTGGCCTTGATGGCGCTGAAGATATTGGAAGGTTTCGACTTCGATCAGCGTGACAGCCAACAGACCTGGCATCGTCAACTGGAAGCGATGAAGTTGGCCTACAGCGACGGCCTGCACTACATCACCGACCCCCTGCACATGCGCGTGGCGGTGGCTGACCTGCTCAGCGATGACTACAGCGCCCGTCGGCGCGGGCAAATCGGCGAACAGGCCCGCCCGCCCAAGCCCGGCGATCCCCACGCCAGCGGCACGGTGTACCTGGCCACTGCGGATGGGGAAGGCAACATGGTTTCGTTCATCCAGAGCAACTACCACGGGTTCGGCTCCGGCGTGGTGCTGCCCGACAGCGCAATCGCCCTGCAGAATCGCGGGCAGGAGTTCAGCCTCGATCCGAGCCACGCCAACTGCCTGGCCCCGGGCAAGAAAACCTTCCACACCATCATTCCCGGGTTCCTTACCCGTAATGGCGAGGCCCTCGGCCCCTTCGGCGTGATGGGCGGCTACATGCAGCCCCAGGGGCATGTGCAGATGGTCATGAACCTGGTGGATTTCGGCCTGAATCCGCAAGCGGCCTTGGACGCACCGCGTTGGCAATGGCTGGGAGACATGAAGGTCGGGATCGAACACGGGGCTTCACGGGACCTGGCCAATGCCCTGGCGCGACGGGGGCACGAGGTGCAGATCGCCAGCGACCTGACCGACTACGGGCGCGGCCAGATCATCCTGCGCGACCCGGTCAGCGGTGTGCTGTGCGGCGGGACCGAACCCCGGGCGGATTCGCATATTGCGGTGTGGTGATGAGCGCCGGCAAACGGGTTTCATTCAGCGGCCATGCCTGAGTGGATCTTGATGACGACCTTGCCCTTGGACCGTCCTTGCTCGACATAACCCAGGGCATCGGCCGTCGCGTCGAAGGCGAAGGACCGGTCAACCACCGGCTTGAGGCTGCCGGACTCGACGAGCGTGGTGATCTCACGCAGTTGAGGGCCACTGGCCCGCATGAACACGAAGGCGTAGCTCACCCCCTTTCGGCGGGCCTTGCGGCGTATGCCGCTGCTCAGCAGGGCCATGATCAGCCGCAGCGGCCAGGACAAGCCCAGGTCTTGGGCGAACTGTGGGGTGGGTGGTCCCGAGATGGAAATGAGCTGGCCGCCGGGTTTGAGGATCTTCAGCGACTTCTCCAGTTCATCGGCGCCCAAGCTGTTCAACACGACGTCATAGTCCTGCAGAACGCTTGAGAAATCCTGCTGTTTGTAATCGATGACAACGTCCGCTCCCAGTGCTTTGACCCAGGGCACATTGGCGGTGCTGGTGGTGGTCGCAACGAAGGCGCCGAGGTGTTTGGCCAGCTGGATGGCGAGGGTGCCGACGCCACCTGAGCCGGCGTGGATGAACACCTTTTGGCCTTTCTTCATCTGGGCGGTTTCAACCAGCACCTGCCAGGCCGTCAGGGCGACCAAGGGCAGGGCGGCGGCTTCCTCCAGGCTGACGTTCGCGGGTTTCAGGGCCAGGGCATTTTCGTTCACTGCAATCTGCTCGGCGAAGGTGCCGATGTGCCCATCCGGGGCGCGGGCATAGACTTCATCCCCCGGTTTGAACTGCTGGACACGGGATCCCACCCGCATCACGACTCCGGCCACGTCATGCCCCAATACCAAGGGAAACGAGTAGGGCAGGATCAGCTTGAATTCGCCTTTGCGGATCTTTGAGTCCAGGACGTTGACGCCGGCGGCATGCACGCGGACCAGAACATCGTGGTCAGCCATTTCAGGCGCTGGCATGTCGCCGATACGTCCACTGTGCTTGCCGTAGCGGTCGATTAAAAATGCCTTCATGGTGCTTTGCTCTCATAAGGGATGCCGCGGACTGGTCACCCGGCCAGGCATCCAGGAATGCCAGCGCTGTCCTTCGCGCTGGCGCCCGCTGAGCGATGGTTACGCCAGGTCTTGATAGCGCTCGGCAACCTGGGACTGCTTGATTTGCCCGAGCAGGCCTTGGCGCGCCGCCTGCAAGGCATCCCAGCGTGCCTCTTCCTGCAGCGGCGGGATGGTCACTGGCTCGCGACGGTCAAAACCGACCAGCGCGGCGTCGACCAGGTCACCGACTTCCATGACTTCATTCAAGGTGTTGATATCGATGCCCGCGCGCTCCCAGATTTCGGTACGGGTCGCGGCCGGCAGGACGGCTTGCACGTAGACCCCTTTAGACGACAGTTCCAGGCTGAGTCCCTGGGAGAGGAACAACACGAACGCCTTGGTCGCGCCGTAGACCGACATGCCGAATTCCGGTGCCAGGCCGACCACGGAGCCGATGTTGATGATCGCACCGTCACCCGCTTTGACCAGTCGAGGGGCAATGGCGCTGGCCAATCGGACCAGCGCGGTGGTATTGAGCGACACGAGGTTCGCGACGCTGTCGGTCGACTGCTCGATGAAAGTGCCGGACTGGGCGGCGCCGGCGTTGTTGACCAGGATACCAATGCTGGCGTCGTCCCGCAGCCGGGCTTCGACTGTCGTCAGGTCGCTGATCTGGGTCAGGTCGGCCTGGAGAATGTCGATGGCAACATTGTGTTCGCTGCGCAGCTTGGCGGCCAGGGCTTGCAGGCGCGCATTGTCGCGGGCCACCAGGACGAGATTGTGGCCGCGTTGCGCAAAGCGCTGGGCGTAGGCTGCGCCGATGCCGGTGGAAGCGCCAGTGATGAGAACGGTTGTGCGAGTGTCCATGGGGGATTTCTCTTCTTCAAGGGGATGAGCCGCCGCCTGACGAGCACGGCTTTCCATTAGGATGATGATCGAAATCTAAACTGTCAACGAATTTGATTATGCTTGACATCTATGTATGATGTTAGGGTGATTTTCGAGCAGCACGAGGAGTGGAAAATGCGGGTGACCAAGGCCCAGGCCCAGGCAAACCGGGAGCACATCGTCGAGACGGCGTCTGTCTTGTTTCGCGAGCGAGGCTTTGACGGCGTGGGTGTGGCGGATCTGATGGCGGCCGCCGGGTTCACCCATGGCGGTTTCTACAAACATTTCGGCTCCAAGGCCGACCTGATGGCCGAAGCGGCCGCACGCAGCCTGGCGCAATCGCTGACCAGCAACGCGGGTCTCGATGTGCCGGGGTTCGTCAACCTTTACGTGTCCCGCAATCACCGTGACGCCCCGGGTGGCGGTTGCACCATGGCGGCTCTGTGCGGGGACGCTGCCCGTCAATCGCCCGAGCTGAAGGCGACTTTTTCCAGCGGCATCGAAGATATGCTGGCGGCGCTCGAGAGCCGGTACGAGACCGGGCAAGACGCGCCGCAGGCAGAGGTCAGGGCGAAAATGCTCGACATGTTGGCCCATGCCGTCGGAGCGATCATGTTGTCGCGGGCCTGCCCGGACGATTCCGCGCTGGCCGATGAAATCCTCGAGGTCTGCCGCGCCCGGATCATCGCATCACTGCCGCCATCGCCCGCGCAGCAGCCTTGACGGATACCGATTGGCCTTAGAGCGACGCCCTGACCCCCAGTGGGCAATCTTGCTGTGCAGCTACGCCGACATCGACGAGGCCAAGTTGCGCGAACACCTGGGGTACTGCTCGGCTTGCCACGCATCCCGTCCACCGCCGAAGACGCCCATGTCGACATGGTCGGAGTCATCGGTGCCTTGGTGGCTGAAGAGCGCCGACGTGAACGCGAAGGCGGCCCGCGCTTGCCGCTGCGTCCAGACCATGGGCATCAAATGCATTTCCCTGTGGGAGCGAGCTTGCTCGCGAAGCGGTATGTCAGCCTGCAAAGATATTGACTGTGCCGCCGCCATCGCGAGCAAGCTCGCTCCCACAATGGCTCAGCCTTCGAGCCCGCGCCGCTCGATCACGCCGAACACATCCGCCACATCCTGCACCAGGATCCGGGCGACATTGGTGATGGTGTTGATGTCGCGAGTTGCCGAGTCGCTCAGGCTGGTGCAGGCCACCAAGGTCAGGTAGTCGAGCGTGGTGTGCAGGCGTTCGCTGGCACAGGCATGGAGTTCGGGCAGTGGGGCGTGGGTGTCGATCAGCAGGACGGGGTGGGTGGTGGCGGTTTGGGTGAGAGGTGTGAAGCGTTGATCGCGTTGATTCATGGCAATAGTTACTCATTCTTCGTATCAAGAAAAAGCTACTTCGATCCGCTGCGAAACGAATGGGTGGTAGCTGCGCGTGGGTTCGCAGACCGAGGATACGAAGGAACCCGGCAGACCCGAAGATCTCCCACACACAGCCACCATAAAATGACGTCGAACGCCAAAGGCGCTCATTGTCACTTTTATGATGTTTGGTTGCTACCGTATCTGTCGGGCTGCGAAACCCAGCCACTGACCAAAGCCAGCGACGAGCTAACTATAGAAGTCGATCCCGGTACCCACAACCGGCCTGTAGGACGCCCCCGCCCCCCCGTGGCGAGGGAGCTTGCTCCCGCTCGGCTGCGCAGCAGTCGCAAAACCGGCGCCTGTGCAGTACCTGGTGAAAAGAGGCGCCTGGTTTGGGGCCGCTTCGCGCCCCAGCGGGAGCAAGCTCCCTCGCCACGGGGTGTGAATTCCTACGAGATTTTCGGACCGCCTCTTGCCGCTAGCACTGATGTGCGCGGATTTCTGTGGGAGCAAAGCTTGCTCGCGATGCAGGCGCCTCGTTTCCCCGGAATACCGCGTCATCTTCATCGCGGGCAAGCCTTGCTCCCACAGGAGGCTTGCGTATTCAGACCTCTTGTGACGAGGTGATTTAGCGAAACGTCGCCCCGCCCCGCCTGGCTGCGCAGCAGTCGTAAACCAGTTGGCATGAATTACCTGCTAACTCTGTCATCCAAAAGGGGTCTTCACATCTTCGCGATGCTGACCGACAATGCCCGTTCCGCTCCGGGGTAGTTCAGCGGTAGAACACCTGGCTCTTAACCGGGTGGGCGCTGGTTCGAATCCAGCCCCCGGACCCATTACATCGCAAGGTCATGAGGACGCATGCTCAGGGACGATACTGGTTCTGACGGAACACTTGGCATTGGCGTGGGCTATGCGATCTTCCAATTGTCCAAAGCATTCATCGCCCAAGGTGCTGATCCTGTGTCAGAAAACCACGCCAAAGCGGTTCAGCGGATTGCACGCTGGCAGCAGGTGTTGGCGCATGCAGTGCAGGGTTCTGCGCAGTACGGATCGCGGATGCCGCTGGCGGATATTCCCGTCTGGGTGACGCTGGAGGTTGCTACTGGTGGCTTTGCTACGGGCCACCTGCTGGCGGGTGGTGACCTGAACGAGCACGAGCGAGCGCTGACCGCATCGATCCCGGGTGTCCGCCCGGGCTTCGAGCGTCTGGATATCAATGCATGGTATCTGACGGATGAAGGGCTCGAAGTATTGTGGGGATATCTGGCGAAGGGCAATTACCGAGTCGATGTTCCAGAAGAGTCCGCCTTGCTGAGTGTGGCTTGGCTGTTGGGACAACAGCGAGTGGATGAGGCCTGGGCGCTCATAGAAACGATCACACCTTACTTCGACCGCCTGCGCTTTTTTCCAGCACCTTGTGAAAAGCTGCAATTTTCTGCGGCGCAGATACATGTCTTTGACGTCGGTGATATTCGGCAGCGTCTCTTGAAGTTGCGCGGTCAACCACGTGTGGCGATCCAGAAACAGGTTGTCGAAGTCTGCTTGCCCCTGTACGACACTGCCGTTTCCCACTTCCTTTTGACTTATCAGAATGAGTGGCCGTGCAGGGTTTATCCAGAGGGATGGCACGAGCAGGCTGCTTCGCTTTGTACTCGGTTCAATGCCGTTCGCGAAGCGGAAGGGCAAACGGTAGGGGCCTCCAAGCGACGCCTCTTGGAACTGTTTGCATTGCTTGAACAATGCTCTGGGGATTCGAGCTCGCTTACAGGCCGTCAAGTTGGTCGCATTCGTCAGATTGTTGATGATTTCGTGCGCAAGCATGGTCTGCCCGACTCCAACGCTCATCGTGAGTTCCGGTTAAAGCAGCGCGAGCAGGTAGCGGCGCCCGGCCATCACGTTATCGCCAAAGCCGTTGCTATGCGAATGGAGCAATATCCGGCCAGCGACGGCGTCTCGGATTTGACTCCTTTGCTTGAGCCGATCACCACTGAAGAGGCAAACGTATTTGCCCTGACGGACGGAGCCGATCTTCCGCAGGCGATTCGCCGGCGCGTAGAGCGCTGCCGTAGCGGTACGATTGCCGAGTTGATCGATCATGGCTTGATTACTTCGGGCGACACCGTCGCGCGAGTACTGCCAGCGATGACCGCTGAAATACGTAGCTCCGGATTTTCCGATCCCGCATTGGGTAATCTATACGCCGCTACTTATCGTGCCTTTCGCCAGCGCCGCTCATTGTTATTGCTCAATCTGCAAAGCCAGGTCAGGCTGGGCGAGTTGCCCTGGGTCGCGGCTATCGAAGGCTATCGCCAACGTGACCCCTTCGATGCGGATATTGCCCGGCAGGCACTTATCGAGTCGTCGGCATTGACGCTATCTGCCTTTCCCCAGGCGATTATTCCCAACAAGCTGCTTAAAGAACTGCGCGCTCTCGCCGAAACCGCCGGGCTGGATCTTCCATTCGTGGACGAAGTCGCTTCGGACATATTCATGGGGGAGTTCTCAAACAAGTTCATCGACGCCGCCAGGCGTGCGGCCAAGGCGCTGGCAGGTACCCTGTACGCCCGTTACTACGATATTGATACCGACAGGCTGGCGACGCTTCCCGATAGACCCAGATCGAGAGCGAGCCAACCCTTCTGGCGTCGCTCGTCAACAAGCAGCGACGCTTTGACAACCTTGTGCGCGCGGCGCGCAAACGCAGAACTTAATACTTGGCGTCCCGCAACCAACGGCACCATCATTGAACAGCAGCAGATATTGACTACGCAGAATCTCTCAATGCTGTTCTGCGAGCTTGATTTGAAAACACTGCTGTACCCGCGCTTGAGTTCACTCGTCCAGGCCTGTTTTGAATGGATCTGCAGGCGTCAGCAGATGCGAATAGAGCACTATCATGGGCGCTTGATCATGCTCAAGAACACCGCATACGCCTGGCGCCAGATGATTTTTTACTTGTCCATGCTCGACGAGTCCGAAAAAGGGCTTGCTATCGAGGGTATCGAAGCACATTACGCTCGGCAGCCAGATGCTTTCCGGGAGAAATTCCTACCTGTGATGATTGGGCTACGTATGGCGGCAGCGGGCCGTCGCCTGCCGCAACATGAACCTACCGCCGAAGGTGCGCGTGTTTTTCTGGGATGGACAACTGATTCGCATTGGCTGCGATAAAGAGTCCAGTAAAGGGCGGGTGAGTTAAAGCCCAGGAACATTTTCGACTCGATCAACGCCAGGGCTGGATTGAGGATCGCTGATCCGAAAGCGGTTGCTGGAATTGAAGGCAAGTCTTCAAGACGTCGACGTCGTTTCGATCAAGTTCAAACGGAGCGCCAAGGATGCATGAAGGTCACCACGGAAGCTGCCTGTGCGGTGTGATCCGATATGAAATTTCGGCTGAATTGAAGGCATTGACTCACTGTCATTGCAGGCGTTGCCAGAAAGCTCATGGTGCTGCGTTCGCGACCTATGCCAGCGTCCCGGCTGCATCATTGCGAGTCTCGGCAAATGGGAATGCACTCTGGCTGTATGAGTCCGAAACGGGCGTCAAACGGCAGTTCTGTGGAGCTTGCGGTTCAAGCTTGTTCTGGTCTGACCCTCACGGCGCGTATCCAGACTGGATATCGGTTGCCGTGGCCACTCTCGATACCGAGTTCAAACCCCACAAACAACAGCATAGCTACCGTGAAACCCGCTTTGATTGGCTCGTCTTGCCCGATTGCGTTGAGCCGACATGGCTTGAGAAGCCTTAGGCAACCAGGCCTTCTCTCAGGACAACATAATGATTCCAAGCAAAGCGTGTCCCATCATTCTTTCCCATTCTCATCAGCCGAGAATCATGCTGTTCCGTCACCCGTTGGCCGGTGTGCAAATTGTGAAGGGCACGATTGAGGTCGGTGAGTCTGCCCGGCAGGCCGCGCTGCGCGAGCTGAATGAGGAGGCTGGTATCGACTGCGCTGTAATCTCGGCAGACCTCGGATGCTGGGATGCTGAGCATCTTGCCCAAGTATGGTCATTCCATTTATGTGAGCCAAGGATCGCGCTCCCAGAGCAATGGACATACAACACGTGTGACGGCGGCGGCCTTTTCTTCGAATTCTTTTGGGCCGCTTTCGACGATTTACCTTATGACCAATGTCATCCGGTCTTTTGCCGAGCACTACGTTTTCTGACCGTTACCCTGGATACGTCTGGCTATTTGAGGCCCAATAAAGCGTTTGTCAGGCGTCCCGCCAACCTGTAGGCCGTATCGATGCGCCTACAACGTGGAGTGATTCATGGCCCCCCTCAACGCCGCCCCGTCCGCGTACTCACATCCACCCACACCGCCAGCACCAGAATGCTGCCTTTGACGATCATCTGCCAATAACTGTCGACATCAAGCATGGACATGCCATTGTCCAGGCTGGTGATGACCAACGCGCCGAGAAGGGCGCCATAGACCGTGCCGGAGCCGCCGCGCATGGAGGTGCCGCCGATGAAGCAGGCGGCGATGGCGTCGAGCTCGCCCATGTTGCCGGCCGAGGGGGAGCCGGCGGCCAGGCGTGCGGTGTTGACCACGCCGGCGAGGGCGCACATCACGCCCATGATGCCGAAGATCCACAGCTTCACCGCTTGCACGTTGATACCGGACAGGCGCGTGGCTTCCATGTTGCTGCCCACCGAGTAGACGCGTCGGCCGAACACGGTCTGGCTGGTGACGTAGCTGAACACCCCCAGCAGGATCAGCAGGAGCAGCACCGGTACCGGGATGCCGTCGTAGCTGTTGAGGGTATAGACGAACCCGGCCAGCACCGCGCCGATCACCACCACGCGCAACACGTCACGCACCAGGGAATGAGCCGCGAGGCCATGGAGGGCGCGGTTGCGCCGCTGTTTCCAAGTCAGGAACAGGGTCAGGGCGAACAGCAGGATGCCAAGCCCGGTCCCGACCGTGTGCGGCAAATAACCTTGGCCGACGTAGACCAGTTCCGGTGACACCGGGGCAATGGTGGTGCCGCCGGTCACCCCCAGCAGGACGCCGCGAAACGCGAGCATGCCGCCCAGCCCGACAATGAACGACGGAATGCGCAGGTAGGCGGTCATGTAGCCGTTGGCCAAGCCGATCACCAAACCGCACAGCGCCACCAGGCTCAAGTTCGCCAGCAGCGGGATGTGATAAACCACATCGAGGATCGCCGCCAGGCCCCCCAGCAGCCCAAGCAGCGAGCCCACCGACAGGTCGATCTCGCCGCTGATGATCACCAGCACCATGCCACAGGCGAGAATCCCGGTGATGGACATCTGCCGCAGCAGGTTGGAGAGGTTGCGCGGGGTCACGAACCCGCCGTCGGTCTGCCAACTGAAGAACAGCCAGATGATCGCCACGGCGATCACCAGGGCGAGCATTTTGTAGCGGGAAAACAGCTGTTTGACCTGATTCATCTAAGCGGACTTCCGATCATTATTGTTATGGCCGTCGGGATGGCTGAGTGCGGCGGCGAGCACTTGTTCCTGGGTGAGTTCGTGGTTGATGAAGTCGCCGCGCAACTGGCCATCGCCGATCACCAGGACGCGGTCGGAGACCCCAAGCACCTCGGCCAGCTCCGAGGAGACCATGATGATCGACACGCCTTCGGCCGCCAGGGCGCCCATCAGCTTGTAGATCTCATACTTGGCGCCGACGTCCACACCGCGGGTCGGTTCGTCGAGGATCAGCACGCGGGGCTTGGTCAGGAGCATTTTCGCCAACACGGCTTTTTGCTGGTTGCCGCCGGAGAGGCTGGTGATCGGCAGGAACGGGCTCGCGGTCTTGAGGTGCATGCGCGCGATTTCCTTGTCGATGCTGCCCAGTTCGGCTTCGGCGTCGATGCGGGTCAGTTTCGAGTAATTGTCCAGCACCGCCAGGGTGATGTTCTGGCCCACGCCCAGGTCCGGAATGATGCCTTGGCGCTTGCGGTCTTCGGGGACCATGCACAGACCGGCGCGGATCGACTTGAGGGGCGTGCGCGTGTCGATTTGCTGGCCGTTGAGCCAGACTTCACCCTCGTAGCGACCGGGGTAGGCGCCGAACAGCGCCGAGACCAGTTCCGTACGACCGGCGCCGACCAGTCCGGCGATGCCAAGGATTTCCCCGCGCTTGAGGACGAAGGAAATATCGTCGACCCGTTTGCGTTTGGGGTTGTCGACGTCGTAGCAGGTGACGTGGCGCGCCTCGAAAATCACCTCGCCGATGTCATGGGGTTCGGTGGGGTAGAGGTTGCTCATTTCCCGTCCGACCATCTGGGTGATGATCTTCGGGATGTCCATGTCGGTCATGGCGGTGGTGGCGATGTGTTTGCCGTCGCGGATCACCGAAATGGTGTCGCACACGGCGGCCACTTCGTCGAGTTTGTGGGAGATGTACACGCAGGCAACGCCCTTGGCCTTGAGGTCGCGGATGATGTCCAGCAGCACCTCGATTTCCGAGCGGGTCAGGGCCGAGGAGGGCTCGTCGAGGATCAGCAGCCGGGCTTGCTTGTTCAGTGCCTTGGCGATCTCCACCAACTGCTGGTAGCCACCGCCGTACTGGGAAACCGGCAGCGACACGTTCATGTCCGGGACCTTGAGTTCACGCATCAGGGCTTCGGCGCGGTGGATCATCGCCGGGTAGTTCATGCGCCCGCCGGGCAGGGTCAGCTCGTGGCCCATGAAGATGTTTTCCGCCACCGACAGGTCGGGGACGAGGGTCAGTTCCTGGTGAATGATGACGATCCCGGCGGCTTCGGTTTCGCTGATGGACTGCGCCTTGAGCGGCTGGCCGTCCCAAATGATCTCGCCTTCCCAGGTGCCGTGGGGATAGACCGCCGACAACACTTTCATCAGCGTGGATTTGCCCGCGCCGTTTTCACCGCACAGGCCGACGCATTCCCCGGGCCTGACCTTGATGTCGATGCCGTTCAGGGCTTTGACACCGCCAAAGGTTTTGACGATGCCGTTCATTTGCAGCAGGTAATCGGACATGGCGAAGGCTCGTGAAAAAGGGCTCACACAGAGGCAGGAACCCTGAAGTCAATCAGCCCCTGTGGGAGCGAGCTTGCTCGCGATAGCGGAGGTTCAGCTTGCACCCCTCTTGGATGGGCTGCCGCCATCGCGAGCAAGCTCGCTCCCACAGGGACTTTGCTTAACCCAGGACGTGCACCCAGGTCACTGCCCGGCGATCTGCGCCTTGGTATAGAACCCGTCTTTTTCCAGCAGGTCGATGTTGTCCTTGGTCAACGGCGTGGGGGTGAGCAGGATGGTGTCGACTTTCTTGCTGCCATTGTCGTATTGCGAGCTGAAGGCCGGTTTCTCGTTACGCGCCAGTTGCACCGAAAGCTTGGCGGCTTCGGAAGCGATCAGTTTCAGTGGCTTGTAGACGGTCATGGTCTGGGTGCCATCGATCACGCGCTTGACCGCCGCGAGGTCGGCATCCTGGCCCGAGATCGGCACCTTGCCGGCCATTTTCTGCGCGGCCAGGGCCTGGATGGCGCCGCCGGCGGTGGCGTCGTTGGAGGCGACGATGCCATCGATCTTGTTGTTGTTCCGGGTCAGGGCGTTTTCCACGATGCTCAAGGCTTCGGTGGGGTTCCATTCCTTCACCCACTGCTGGCCGACAATCTTGATGTCACCCTTGTCGATGGCCGGTTGCAGCACTTTCATCTGGCCTTCGCGCAGGACCTTGGCGTTGTTGTCCGTGGGCGCGCCACCGAGCAGGAAGTAATTGCCCTTGGGCGCGGCTTTGAGCACGCCACTGGCCTGCATCTCGCCGACCTTTTCGTTATCGAATGAAATGTAGGCGTCGATATCGGCATTGAGGATCAGTCGATCGTAGGACACGACCTTGATCCCGGCCTTCTTGGCTTCGGCGACGGCGTTGGTCAGCACGGTGGCGTTGAACGGCACGATGACGATTACATCGACGCCACGGGAGATCAGGTTTTCGATCTGCGAGATCTGCTTCTGCTCGTTGGCATCGGCGGACTGGACGAAGACCTTGGCGTCGAGTTTTTCCGCCGCCGCGACGAAATAGTCACGGTCCCGCGACCAGCGCTCCAGGCGCAGGTCATCGATGGAGAAACCGATTTTCGGATGGGCCGCATCGGCCATGACCGGAAGCGAGAGCAGGGCGAGGGCGCCGGCGAGCAGGGTACGTTTGAATGTTTTCATGTAGTGCGTCCTTTTATTGTTGTTTGAAAGACACTGCCTGACGATGAGCGTGATACCGGGTAGAACTGTAGAGCGTTGCGAGGCGCCGTGGGCACAGATTTGTCGCGAGAATGTAACGGCCTCTTTGGTGGGGCAGACAAATCAGTTTGTTCTTCCGGGGGGCTGCTTCGCAGCCCAGCGGGGATAAATCCCCTCGCCACATTTGTCAGGGGTAGATAAACCGATTGACCACGTTCTCGAGCATTTCCTGGCGACCGCTGACAGCCTGGGGATTCAGCTCGTTGTTAAAGGCGTGCTCGGCCAACGATTCCAGGCTGAAGTCGCCAGCCAGCACCGCCTTGCCAAACGGTTGCTGCCAGCCTGCGTAGCGCTGGTCCTTGAACTGTTGCAACTGATCGTTCTGTACCATGGCTGCCGCGCGCTCCAGGGCGAGGGCGAGGACGTCCATGGCGGCGACATGGCCGTGGAACAGGTCGATATCGTCCAGGCTCTGGCGCCGGACCTTGGAATCGAAGTTGAACCCGCCATTGCCGAAGCCGCCAGCCTTGAGGATTTCGTAGGTGGCCAGGGTCATTTCTTCGACGCTGTTGGGGAACTGGTCGGTGTCCCAGCCGTTTTGCGGGTCGCCGCGGTTGGCGTCGATGCTGCCGAAGATCCCCAGGGAGACGGCGGTGGCGATCTCATGGTGGAAGCTGTGCCCGGCGAGGGTGGCGTGGTTGGCTTCGATGTTGACCTTGATCTCGTTTTCCAGGCCGAACTGCTGCAGGAAGCCGAACACCGTGGCGCTGTCGTAATCGTACTGGTGCTTGGTCGGCTCCTGGGGCTTGGGTTCGATCAGCAGGTCGCCTTTGAAGCCGATCTTGTGCTTGTGCTCGACCACCATGCGCATGAACCGGCCCAGTTGCTCGCGCTCGTGTTTCAAATCGGTATTGAGCAGGGTTTCGTAGCCTTCGCGACCGCCCCACAATACGTAGTTGGAGCCTTTGAGGCGTTGGGTGGCGTTCATGGCGCTGAACACCTGGGCGGCGGCGCAGGCGAACACTTCCGGATCGGGGTTGCTGGCGGCGCCTGCGGCAAAGCGCGGGTTGCTGAAGCAGTTGGCGGTGCCCCACAGCAGCTTGATCCCGGTCTGCTCCTGATGGCGTTCCAGGTGGTCGATCATCTGGGCGAAGTGGTTGCGGTACTCCTTGAGCGAGTGACCTTCCGGGGCGACATCGGTGTCGTGGAAGCAGTAGTAGTCGATGCCCAGCTTGGAGAAGAACTCGAAGGCCGCTTCGGCCTTGCCGATGGCCACTTCCATCGGATCCCCGGCGTGCTGCCACGGGCGCTTGAACGTGCCGGAACCGAACACATCCGACCCCGGCCAGACGAAGGTATGCCAATAGCAGACCGCCATGCGCAGGTGTTCGCGCATGGGTTTGCCGAGCACCAGTCTGTTGGCGTCGTAGTGACGGAAGGCAAGCGGCGAATCGCTGGCGGGGCCCTCGTAGCGAATCTTGTCGACACCGGGGAAGTACGGCATGTGCGGGTTTCCTTTTTATTCTTGGCGGTGTCTCGATACTAACGCCGGCCCCGTGGCTGCTGATTATGAAAATCACCAACGGGCAGTTCGATTTTGAGTATTGAGATTCGTCGGCCGCGCGCCTAGTCTGTGTCCACCGGCACAGGGTTAAACCAATGAAAACCGTCCCGCCCGTTCACCGCATCGCGCTGTTGTTCAACGGCAGCAAGATCTACGACCGCGGCATCATCAGCGGTATCGGCAATTACTTGAGCAGCACGCGTGCGTCCTGGGACTTGTTTCTCGAGGAGGATTTTCTCTGCCGCTTGAAAGGCATCGAGCGCTGGCAGGGCGACGGGATCATTGCCGACTTCGACGACCCGCTGATCGGCGAGGCGCTGGCCGGGATCAAGCTGCCGGTGGTGGCGGTGGGCGGTTCCTATCAGGATGAACGCGCCTACCCGAAGGGCATCCCCTATGTCGCCACCGACAACGACGCGTTGATGAGGTTGGCCTACGAGCACCTGATCGAGGCCGGGCTGACCCGCTTCGCCTGTTTCAGCCTGCCTGAAGCACAAGCCAATCGCTGGGCCCAGGAACGGGAGAAAGCCTTTCGCCGGCTGGTGCAGCGCGACGGCCTGCCGGCCGAGGTCTATCGCGGCATGGGCACCAGCGCACCGCTCTGGGACAGCGCCGTCGAACAGCAGATCGCCTGGCTGCAAAGCCTGCCCAAGCCCATCGGCATCATCGCCGTCAGCGACGCCCGCGCCCGGCAACTGCTGCAAGCCTGCCTGACCGCCGGGATCGCCGTGCCGGAGCAAGTGGCGTTGATCGGCATCGACAACGACCCGCTGACCCGCAGCCTGACGCGGGTGCCGTTGAGCTCGGTGATCCAGGGCACCGAGACCATGGGCCGCACCGCCGCACGCCTGCTCCACCAAATGCTGCACGGCATGCCGTCCACGGGCACACAGATTCTGATTCCACCTGATGCGGTCAATGTGCAGGTGTCGAGCCTGCATCAACCGTTGGGCAACCCTTACGTCATGCAGGCACTGCTCTTCATCCGCCAATACGCCTGCCAGGGCATCAAGACGGCCCAAGTGGCGGCTTATGTAGGGATATCGCGCTCATCGCTGGAAGCGCATTTTCGCAAGGAGCGGGGCTGCAGCGTCCACGATGAAATCCTGCGCTTCAAACTGACCGCCGCTGCCAATGGGCTGGAAAACACCGACGCGCCGATTGCCGACATCGCCCAGAATTGCGGCTTCAAATCGGCGCAATACCTGCACACGGTGTTTCGCCGCGAATTCGGCTGCACGCCCCGGGAGTATCAGCAGGGAAAAGATCGCAGCCTTGCTCCGCTCGACAGCTCCTACCGCGCGCGCCAACCAGAGCCGATCCATGAGCGATGACACCTACACCCTGTACATGCGTTTCCAGACGCCCGATCCTGACATCGGCCCTCGGGAGCGGGCGCCGATGCTTGCTCAGGAGCAGGCCTGGGCGCGCGAGCGTGCGACTATGCATCGCTTCAGCTGGATCATGGTGCTGGTGCCGCCGTTGTGCCTGGGCCCGGTGTTGCCGGGCATCGCGTTTTTACTGGGGCTGTTGGTCTATCAGGGGTTATCCGCCCCAGGCGTCGATCTTGACCGGATCGTGGGGGATTCCCTTGGCTGGCTTGTGCTCGTCACCTTGCTGTTCATGGCTGCCTGGGTCCTGCATAACTACTTGCGCGATAAGCGCGACCCGACCAAGCGTTATTGGCAATCGATGCCCGATCAAGGGCTGGTCGAACTCGAACACCACACCCTCATCCGCGGCATCAGCCTGTGGTCCAACGACTATGATCCGGACTGCAACACCCTCATGCAATGGACCGACGGCAAGCTGAAATGCGTGCAGGACAGCGGCGTGTCGCAATGGATCCTGGCCCGGACCGCAGCGGGGCATTGGCTGGTGCTCAAGGAGCAATATCCGGGCAACTTCAGCTACGCACGGGTAGGGCAAATGCCTGCACCGGACAAGCTGCTGCAACCCCGGCAGCAACTGGCGATTGCTTTCGCCCCCGGTACGAACCTGCAGCTGGGCCGGCGTTTCGACGGTGCGCCGATGCCATTGGTGGATACGCCGTACTGGATGTCTGCCGATGAGCTCAAGCGTCTGGAGGAGGCCGCCCATCACTGGCATTTTTTACCGCCGAACCGCTATGGGGTGGTCAATGACCAGGACGCCACCTGGGTGCAACGGCTGGTGGACAGGGCCCAAGCCAGTGTCGGGCCGCAGCCGGCGATAGATCGCAGCCCAGCCCGGCGGGAGCAATCGCCCTCGCCACCCTGAATCGAACACACGTCCCGCACGTCCGGCCTGTCACTGAAGCCACGTGTCCACCACCCGCCGATCCAGCTCCTCCCAATCCGCCATGCCCAATACCCGAGTGGTATTCAATCCGCGCAGATAACCGCGCAGTTGATTGGCCGTGGCCCGCTTGAGCTCCTGGTCGGGTTCTGTGTTGCCCAACAGCACGCTTTCGTACTGGATCAAGTAGTCAGCCACCCGCTCACGGAAATCGGGCAATACCGCGTCGCGAATCAGATCAAACGTTCTCATGGATAGGCCTCATCAATCTTTCTCGGCTTGCAACTATTGCTAGGAGTAATAGTGACCATTACCAAATGCAAGTTCTGCTTTGCCGGCAATCATTGGAAAATCAGCGCCATCGAACACGCAGCCCCGTATTTATTTTCAGGACCCTGACCCATGCGCCGTTTATTTTTGCTGCCCCTGGCGTTTTCCCCCTTGTTGCTGGCCGGTTGTGCCTCGGCACCGAACGATCCGACCCTGACCTTGCAAACCAGCAAGACGCCGGCCCAATACGCCGAATGCGTCGTACCGAAATTGCAGGGCAACGCCTTGAACCCGGTGGTCTCGCAGACCCAGCGCAGTTACCGCATCGTGGTGCCGAGCAAAGTGTCGGCGGACAACGTGCTGGAAGCCTACAAGGCCGGCGACGGCGGCAAGGTATTCATCTACGAGCGGCACTTGCTGGCCTCCAACCTCCTGCCTTCGAGTTTCGAACGCGCCGCACAGGAATGCATCTGACCGGCCCGTAAACGCTTTTCCACCGTGCTCCTTTGGTTGGCCGCAACCAACCAATTTCCCTTGCCCCGCACCGTCCCCGGTCGCGGGGCTTTTTTTTGCCTGCCGGTTCACGTTAGCCAATCGTCCGCCCGGATGAACTCGATGAGCGCTTTCAGGGCCGGTGGCACATGGCGTCGGCTGGGGTAATAGAGAAAAAACCGGCTTGGCGGCGCTTTCCATTGCGCAAGCAGTTCCGGCCCATTGCGGAGGTCGTCGCGCGCCAGCTCCTCGTAGACGTAGGCAATCCCGGCGCCATCTTTCGCCGCCTGGATCATCAGCACATCGTCTTCAAGAATGAGCGGGCCGGTGACGGACAACCGGATCGGTTGTCCCTCTGCCTGATATTCCCAAGCGTAGAGTTTGCCGCTGGGAAAACGCCGGGCGATGCAGGCATGGTCGAGCAAGTCCCGTGGAGCCTGGGCGATTCCCTTCGTGGCCAGGTAGGTTGGCGCGGCTACGGTCACGAACGATTGCGGGGGGCCGACAGGGACGGCGACCATGTCGCCGGCCAGGCTTTCGCCAAAGCGCACGCCGGCGTCAAAGCCGCCGTTCACGATATCGGTCATGCCATCATCGGTGACCAGGTCCAGCTGAATGCGTGGATACCTGGCCACGAACGGCGCGAGCACCTTCGCAAATACCGCACGGGCCGCCGGACGCGCGAACGCATCGCCCAATTGCCCGACGACGACTGGCGCAAGGCACGAAGCGCGGATTTCCAGAAGCCTCGCTTGAGCGCGAACCTGGCGCTGGTCGAGGTCTTGGCGGGTATCGGCGAACGGCACGGGGTCAGTGCGGCGGCAGTCGCCATCGCCTGGGTGCTGCGCAAGCCGGTGGTAACCGGCGCCATTGTCGGAGCCCGTCGCCGCGGGCAGGTCGATGGGCTGATTGCCGGCGCTCAGCTGCGTCTCAGTGTCGGGGAGATCGAGGAAATTCGACCCTTCCTGCCATCAGGCATGGGCACGAATGTCCCAGGGAACGCTTGACCGTTTATCGTGCAGGCGCTCGCTGGAATGAGCGGGTTTGACGCTGCGCTGCATAACCGGCACTATCTGCTCGTTTATGATCATTAGTGCTCGTTTATGCAGGTTGTATGTCATGACTTCTCCCCACGAAGCGTTCCCCGGCGAACGCCAGCAATTGATCAGCCAGCGTCTCGCCCGGTATGGCCGGGTGATCGCGGCTGACCTGGCCAGCGAATTCAATGTGTCCGAACACTCGATCCGGCGTGACCTGGGGGTATTGGCAGCGGCGGGGTTATGCAAGCGTGTTTATGGCGGCGCGATACTTGTGCCGGCTGCCGAAGGGTCGCTGGATGTACGCGTGCGTAAGGACCCGGTACGCAAGGGCAGCCTCGGCCAAGCGGCCGCTGCATTGCTGCGCGCGGGCCAGCACGTGTTCATCGATGCCGGGTCGACCAACCTGGCGATTGCTGGCGCCATCGATCCGAGCCTTCAGTTGACCCTCTCCACCAATTCGCCGTTGATTGCGGTTCAACTGATGAAACTGCCCCGTGCCGAAGTCATTCTCCTGGGGGGGCGCTTGAATCCAATCGCCGGTGGTGTGATCGGGCTGACGGCAGTGGAGCAATTGCGCCAGTTCAGTTTTGACGTATGTTTTCTCGGTGCCTGCGCCATCGATCCAGACAATGGGGTCACGGCATTCGGTCTGGAGGACGCCGAGTTCAAGCGCGCAGTGGTGGCGGCGAGTGGGCAAGTGATTACCGCGGTGACCAATGAAAAGCTGTCCAGCGTTGCGCATTATCAGGTGGTTTCTTGTGAGGAGGTCGCCACCCTGGTGGTGGAGCACGATGCGCCACGTGAGCGGCTGGAGCCCTTCTACGGCCGGGTGACCAATGTCGTGACAGGTGTCCGTGAGCAGCGGCGTAGCTGATGCCTTTGCGGCGCAGGGCAGGGCAATCGGGTAGATACTGCGCAGCCCCCATTGTCCGCCAGGCGATTTGCGTCTAGTTTGCTGCCCCATCACAAGTACAAAAAATCAGGAGTCATCGATGCAACCGATTCGTCTCGGCCTGGTGGGCTACGGCAAGATTGCCCAGGATCAACACGTTCCAGCCATCCACGCCAACCCCGCGTTCCAACTGGTGGCGGTCGCCACGCAAGGACAGCCCTGCGCCGGGGTGGAGAACTTCCGATCCCTGGGCGAGCTGCTCGAAAACGGCCCGCACGTCGATGCGATTGCGTTTTGCACACCGCCGCAAGGTCGATTCGCCCTGGTGCAACAGGCGCTGGCGGCCGGTAAACACGTTCTGGTGGAAAAGCCACCGTGCGCCACGCTGGGTGAAGCCATGGCCTTGGTGGAGCAGGTTCGCGAGCAAGGCGTCAGCGGCCTGTTCGCCTGGCATTCCCGTTACGCCCCGGGCATCGCTGCGGCCCGTGACTGGCTGGCCAGTCGCACCTTGCACAGCGTGCAGATCGATTGGAAAGAAGACGTGCGCAAGTGGCACCCTGGCCAGGCGTGGATCTGGCAACCCGGCGGCCTGGGGGTCTTCGATCCCGGCATCAACGCGTTGTCGATTGCGACTCATCTGTTGGCATTGCCGTTGTTCGTGCAGGCCGCCGAGTTGCGCGTGCCGGACAACTGCCAGTCGCCGATTGCCGCCAGCATCAAGATGGCTGACGCACGCCACCTCGACATTCGGGCGGAGTTCGATTTCGACCATGGCCATGACGAGCTCTGGAGCATCGAGATTCGCTGTGCCGAAGGCGTTCTGCGTCTGGACAACGGCGGTGCGCTGTTGAGCATCGACGGCGTGCGCCAGGCCGTCTCCGAGGAGGGCGAGTACGCGGCGGTGTATCGACATTTTCAGCAACTGATCAACGACAAGGCCAGCGACATGGACCTGCAGCCACTGCGGTTGGTCGCGGACAGCTTCTTTGTCGGCAGTCGGACGGCGGTCGAGCCGTTCTACGATTAACCCAGGGAACTGCAGTTGAACGAACAGACATTGTCCATGCGCCTGGAGCGTGTGGCGGCGCATATGCCAGCGGGTGCGCACCTGGCCGATATCGGCTCGGATCACGCTTATCTGCCGGTGGCCTTGTTGCGCCGTGGCGTCATTGCGGCAGCGGTGGCCGGCGAGGTGGCGTTGACACCGTTGCGTGCCGCCGAACGCACCGTGGGCGAGAATGGCCTGGAGCAACGGATCAGTGTGCGCCTGGCCAATGGCCTGGCGGCCATCGAGCCGGAAGACGGGATCACGGCGATCAGCGTCTGCGGCATGGGCGGCGAGACGATCCGTGACATTCTGGACAGCGGCAAAGCACGGCTGAGCGGGCACGAGCGGCTGATTCTGCAACCCAACGGCGGCGAACAACCGCTGCGCCAATGGCTGATGGAAAACGACTACCGCATCCTTTGCGAGGAAGTGCTGCGGGAAAACCGCTTCTACTACGAGATCATCGTCGCCGAGCGCGCCGGGCCAGTGACGTACACCGCCGAGGAGCTGTACTTCGGCCCGCTGCAGATGCAAGCGCGAACCCCGACCTTCCTGGCCAAGTGGCAACGCCTGCTGCGCCAGAAACAAAAGACCCTCGCCAGCTTCGCCAAGGCACGGCAAGCGGTGCCCGAAGAGAAGCTGCAGGACATTGCCCGGCAGGTCCGGTGGATCAGTGCGCTGCTGGCTTGAGTTGCATCGACGTTGGATGTGCGGACGTCATCGCGAGCAAGCTCGCTCCCACAGGGATCTTCAGTGCGCCACAGATCCAGTGTGTGGGAGCGAGCTTGCTCGCGATGAGGCCATCAGCGACTTCACTGATGCGAGAAATGCCACCTTCTCCGGCTGCCCGACTAGCGATCCATCAGGGGGTAGTGCTTGATACGACATGCATACGAGTTACCGTCGCCTTTACAGACACCGTCCAGGTAGCGGTAGTCCACCCGTACCGACTGCCCTTTGCCGGGCCATTGTCGGCGGGGGAGCGTGGCTTGGTAGTCCGGGGTTTCTGGCGTAAAGGTGAGCGACGAGCCTTGCGGCGGACACTCCACCGAGGAGGACCTCGGCCGGACTTTCACGACCTGCGCCTGAAGCTGCGGATAAGGGCGTTTCAGGACCTCGACGATACGCAGCTCCATCTGGCAGATCTGCCACGTCGAGGCCTGGACCGGCTCGCATAGGAGGGGGAGCGTCAAGGCAAGCAGTGCGAGGCATGCTGCGTGAATGTTCATGGCCGCTGGCCTGGACTGCTGGTTCAACCGTAAAGCCCCATCAGTGAGAAAGACTGGTCGGCGCTCAATGCGACAATCTCGGTCAGCGAATGCAGGAGCACCGGCACCAGCAGGCCACCGCTGACCACCCTGGCGACGGCGAACACGCCTCCACAGGCGAAGATCAGCACGATCGTCATCCAGTTCCCGTACTGGATGTGCATACCGGCGAAGACGGCCGATGTCACGATGATCGCGATCCATGTCCAGGCACGGCTGTTCTCGTAGGGAAACAGCCGGAGCATGTAATGGCGGAAGAACAGTTCTTCGGCGATGGGCGGCAGCACGATCAGCGAGGCAATCTTGATCGTGGCCTGCCAACGGTTGAGCCCGTCCAGAAGCTCGGCCATGAACACCTCACGTGGCAACTCGAACACGAAGACGGCGGCCCCGAAAAGCAGGTAGGTCCCGACAATGCCGATCGCCCCCCACCGCAAGGGTTTGCCAATGGTATGGCCGCGCCACTGCACGCGTGAATCGGCGCGGTATTGCAAGGCGAAGAGAGCGAAGAGAACGAGCGCGGTGATCCCCGAGGTGGTCGTGAACATCAGATAGGCCTGCATGTCCGCGGGGACGAAAAGGACCTCGGGCATCGCGGCCAGGAAGACGGCCACAGTGGCCAGCACCAACATCCCGAGCCGGGGAAAGAAGCGGTAGGGCGATAAAGTGGAGGCGGGTGCAAACTCAGGGGCGGCACTTAGATTCGTCACAGTCACTCCATGAGTGCAAGGAAAAAAGGCATGATGCCAGTGTTTTGATCGTCTGGGATGAGTTCCTCTCGGCTTTGTGGAGAGGTAGGCAGTTAGCCCTGTCACTCGGTACTTACTCGGAGGGCTTTGCCAGTGGCGACAAAAATGATTCAGGTCATCGACGGCCGCAATGGAATATCTCGACTAAAGGACGCGACATTTATGGAAACTCCCTTTTCTGCAATCAGCGAGCGTTTGCACAATCGCCGGTTTTCGGTGGCGGACAACGTCCAAGGACTCTCAGGCGCAGGCACGGTATTTCATTACCATGTCGAGGACGGTGCCATTTCGAGCACTTACCAAGGCGGCCGGATTCGCCTGGGCAATCAAGTCGGACGTGTAACGGGCCCCGATACCATTGAGCTTCTCTTCCAATGCTTGACTACGGACGGTGAGATTCTTTCCGGCTGGTCTCGTGGGGTGGTGAGTGTTGATCAAGCGGGACGTACGATGTTGAGTTTCGTGTGGGGTTGGTTGTCGGGTGCGACTGGAGGTGGAGAATCCCACTACGTCGAACTTGTGGCGTAAGGAACAGGCATCCATGCAACTGCACCACCGCCATCGCGAGCAAGCTCGCTCCCACACTCGATCTCCAGTGGACACGAAATTCATGTTCAACCCAGATTCACTGTGGGAGCGGGCTTGCTCGCGAAGGCGGCGTCACAGTCAATGAAGATGTTGAATGTGCTGGCCTCTTCGCGAGCAAGCCCGCTCCCACAGAAGGATTCCGGATTCACGCGGATATTGTGTCCGCTGAAGATCCAATGTGGGCGAGCTTGCTCGCGATGAGGCCCGCCAGCTCAACATCCCTGTAGCTGAACCACCGCTATCGCGAACAAGCCACGCGGTCTGGCCAAGAGCTACCTGCTCAAAGCTGCTTCGAGCCCCCGCCAATCTGCCAGACATACGGCGGTTCCGTACCGTTGATTTCCCAATCACCGATGATGCGCTCCTTGTAGATCAACGGATTATGCGAGGCAGCGGTGCGGGCATTGCGCCAGTGACGGTCGAGGGCCTTGCTGGTGCTGGTGGCCGAAGCACCGAGGGCATTGAACAGGTCGCTGGTGGCGCGCAACACCAGGTCGGAAATCACCACCTGGGCCTGGGCCGACTCCAGTTCGGCGGTGATGTTGGCGGTGTGCTCGATTTCGGCGTCCTGGCTGAAGCGACTTTCGTAAGCGCGTTGGGAGGCGCTCGCGGCGCGCAGGGTGGTGGCTTCGGCGGCATAGACCTGGGCCGATGCCCTGCCGACCACTTGTTGCACTTGCACGTCCTGGCTCACTTCGCTGGCATTGCCGGTGCTGAAGACCCGTGTGCGTTTGCGCACTTGCTCGGTGATGTCATGAACCGCAGCGCGGCCGGCGCCGGTCAGCACGGCCAGCAACACCAGTTGATAAAACGCGGTCTGGTATTTGAAGCGGGTAGAGAAGTCGATGAGGTTTTGCGCCTCGACCAACGCATTCTCGAACAGCGACGTCCCGCTGCCGGTGGTGCGTTGGCCGAAGCCGTCCCAATCATCGCTTTGCTTGACGCCCGGCTGGTGCACGCGGACGGCGGCAATCACGTCGGCGCCGTTGTCGTCGCGCTGGGCATACACGTCGATCCAGTCGGCGAAGATACTGCCGGTGCTGTAGTACTTGGTGCCGTTGACGACCCACTGATCACCCTGGCGGGAAACCCGGGTGCCGACTTCACCGATTTTCACCGCGCCGACTTCCGTCCAGGCATTGCCCACCAACTCACCCTCGACAAAGCGCTTGAACCAGATGTCCTGTGGGCTACTGGCGTGGGCGTTGAGGCGGTCTTCGACGAATGCGAAGTGCCCGCGCAGGGCCTGGGGCAGGTTGGAATCGGCTTCAGCCAGTTCGATCAGTAATTGCAAGAGCTGCGGCAACGAAGCCCCGGCGCCGCCATATTCGACCGGTACGCGGACGGCGCCAAAGCCGGCTTCCTTCAGCCACTTTACCTGTTCAAAAGGCAGGCTGCGCGTCTGCTCACGCTCCAGGGCGCCGGCCTGGATGCGTGCAAAGATCGGCCGGAAGCGTTCGGCCAGGGGTTCATAGTCGGTGCCCGTGGAAAGGATCGGCGGCAGGTGGTGTTGCTGTGCGGTCATGTTGATATTCCTTCTGGGTGGCGAGTCGGCGGGCAGGGGAAAAATCTGCCGGTGCCAAAGGCCATTGCACAGTCCATGCCCGAGCTCCAACGCCCGTAAATGCGGGGCTTATACGGCGTTCCTCGGCGCAGGGCTGTCCTGGCCACGGACAATCTGTTGCGCAACTGTCTGCCGGGAAACAGTTGCCACGACGGGTATCGACAGGCCAGGTGTTGGCCAGGCAACAGCGGACCAACAGCTTGCCCGTCGGGCGACAGTGCAGTGATTGGGTTGTCGATATAATTATTTGATTAATAAGGAAATATTTAACTGGCACGGTTGCTGCTCTACACCTTGTGCAGACGCTGAGGTGGCGTCTCCAGGCATGGGGTAAGCGATGAGCAAGCAATTCAAAGTGGTGGCGGTGTCAGGCAGCGTGCAGCACCCGTCACGCACCCTGGCACTGCTCCAGGCGTTGGTGGACCGGCTCGGGCAGCAGTTGCCGATCGAGGTGCGCTTGATCGAATTGGCCAAGGTCGGTCCACAGTTCGCCGGGGTGTTGCGTCGCGAGGCGTTGCCGGCTGCCGTGCAAGAGGATCTGCACGCCATTGAATCGGCCGATCTGTTGATCGCCGCCAGCCCGGTGTACCGAGCCTCGTACACCGGCCTGTTCAAGCACCTGTTCGATTTCGTTCATCACGAAGCCCTCAAGAACGTACCGGTGCTGTTGGCCGCGACAGGTGGCTCGGATCGCCATGCCTTGATGATCGATCACCAGTTGCGGCCCCTGTTCGGCTTCTTCCAGGCCCTCAGCCTGCCAGTGGGGGTCTATGCCAGCGAAACCGATTTCAGCCAATACCGGATCTCCAGTGCACAGGTGCTGGAGCGTATCGAGCGCGCCGTCGAGTCGGCGTTGCTGAGCCTGGTCCCGGGCGCCCGGCGTGACGCCAGTGCTGCCTGATCCTTTTTTCCTTTCACAACGAGCCGTGGAGTACATGCAATGAGCCAGGACACGATCAAATTTGCCTACTGGGTGCCCAACGTCAGTGGCGGTCTGGTGGTCAGCAAAATCGAACAACGCACCGACTGGGGCATCGACTACAACCGCAAGCTGGCCCAGATCGCTGAAGCGGCCGGCTTCGACTACGCCCTGTCCCAAGTGCGCTTTACCGCCGGCTATGGGGCTGAATACCAGCACGAGTCCGTTGCGTTCAGTCATGCCTTGCTGGCCGCCACCACGCGCCTGAAAGTCATCGCCGCAGTGTTGCCGGGGCCGTGGACGCCGTCGGTGTTGGCCAAGCAGATCGCAACCATCGACCACCTGACCGGCGGCCGCGTGGCGGTCAACATCGTGTCGGGCTGGTTCAAGGGCGAGTTCACGGCCATTGGCGAGCCGTGGCTGGAGCACGATGAGCGCTATCGCCGTTCCGAAGAGTTCATCACCGCGCTCAAGGGCATCTGGACCACCGACAACTTCACCTTGCGCGGTGATTTCTATCGCTTCCACGACTACACCCTCAAGCCAAAACCACTGCAGCAGCACCCGGAGATCTTCCAGGGCGGCAGCTCACGCGCGGCTCGGGACATGGCCGCCCGGGTATCGGACTGGTACTTCACCAACGGCAATACCGTGGAAGGCGTCAAGGCGCAGATCGATGACCTCCAGGCGAAAGCCGCGGCCAACAACCACAAGGTCAAGGTCGGCGTTAACGCCTTTGTCATTGCCCGCGACACCGAAGAAGAGGCGCGTGCCGTCCTCGCCCAGATCATCGACCAGGCCGATCCCGAGGCCGTCAATGCCTTTGGCGATGCGGCGAAGCAGGCCGGCAAGTCCAGCCCGGAAGGCGAGGGCAACTGGGCCAAGTCCAGCTTCGAGGACCTGGTGCAATACAACGATGGCTTCAAGACCAACCTGATCGGCACGCCGCAGCAGATCGCCGAACGCATCGTCGAGCTCAAGGCCGTGGGTGTGGATCTGGTGCTCGCCGGTTTCCTGCACTTCCAGGAAGAAGTCGAGTATTTCGGTCGTAAGGTCCTGCCGCTGGTGCGTGAGCTGGAGCAACGCAAAGTGGCAGCCAAAACGGCGGCGGTCGCTTAGGCGCGGGAGGCAGCATGGGCACGTTCACCGACACCCCCGACGCGGTCCCGGCCAGCTTGCCCCAGTGGTTGCAGCGCCAGGCGCTGGAGCATGGCACGGACGTCGCGCTACGCCACAAGCACCTGGGTGTCTGGCAGGAGCGGACCTGGGCGCACGTGGCCGACGAGGTGCGCCGTTTCGCCAGTGCCCTGCAAACCCGTGGTTTTGCGGCGGGCGCGACCCTGACGATCATCAGTCGACCCAGGCCGCAGGCACTGCTTGCCGCCTTGGCCGCGCAATGGCTGGGCGGCGTGGCGAGTCTGTTCGACCCGCTGGAGACGGCGGCCGAACAGGTGCAACGGCTCGCCACGCTGCAGCCGGGTTTCGTCCTGGTCGAAGGCGTGGAAGAAATGCTGCGTCTGCGTGCGGCGCAGGTGGCCGTGGGGGTGTGGGTCTACCTCGACAAGCGTGGCCTGTCGGATTCGCTGCCATTTGCGCAAGCGCTGGATTACGCCGCGTTAGCTGCCGAGCGGCCAATCGTTGACCTGGCCCCGCAAGGGCAAGCACTGCAAACGGCCTTTGTCTTTTATCGCGGAAGTGGACGGGCGATGGAGGAGCAACGCGTCAGCCACGCCGAACTGTTGCAGGAGGGGCAGCGGTTGTTGGCGCGCGAAGGGCTGGGCCGGCAGGAAGAGGCGCTGGCCGCACGGGCGTTCGCCTCGGGCGGGCAAGCTCGCTATCTGCTGGCGCCCTGGTTGATGGCCGGTTTTCGCCTGAACTTCCCTGAGAACCTGGCGACCCGTGATCGCGACCGTCGCGAGCTGGGCCCGACGCTGGTGGCCGGGACGCGGGAAACCTACGAGCGTTTGCACCGCTATGCGCTGGAACGTTTGCCAGAGCCGGGCAGTGGGTCGCGCCGGCTGGTGGACTGGTCGTTGGCAGCGCAGCCGGGGCTGTTGCAACGGCATCTGGGGGACTGGCTGGTGCGCCGGCCGTTGCGCGACGTGCTGGGGTTTTCCCGCACCCGCGCGCCGCTGCTGGTGGGCGATGCCTTGCCGCCCGAAACCCAGGCTTTTTTCCTGGCATTGGGTATCAAGGTCCGCCAGTGGGACGACGGGGCCCACTGGCAAGCGACGCCGAACCTGGTGCAGCGCACTACCGATGACTGGACGGGCCTCCAGTCGCAACTGGCCTGAGAGGAAACGCCCCATGACCCAGACGGCCATCCCGCATTTGCTGGAGCTGGACCATATTTCGCTGTCATTCAAAGGCGTCAAAGCGGTCACGGACATCAGCTTTCGCGTCGCCGCCGGTGAAATCTGTGCCTTGATCGGCCCCAACGGCGCCGGCAAGAGTTCGCTGCTGAACGTCATCAGCGGCGTGTACCAGGCCCAGGACGGGCACATCCGTTTTGATCGACAGGAGCGGCGCCGGATGCGCCCCCACGACGTGGCGGTTCGCGGCATTGCCCGGACATTCCAGAACATCGCGCTGTTCAAAGGCATGAGCGTGCTCGACAACGTGCTCACCGGACGCAACCTCAAGCGCCGCAGCACCTGGATCGAACAGGCACTGCGCATCGGTCGCGCCCGGGCCGAGGATGACCGTCAGCGCGAAGCGGCCGAGCGCGTCATCGCGTTCCTGCATTTGCAGCCTTGGCGCGACGTCCTGGTGGGTACGCTGCCCTATGGCTTGCAGAAACGGGTGGAGCTGGCCCGTGCGCTGGCGGCGGAGCCTCGGTTGTTGCTGCTGGACGAGCCCATGGCCGGAATGAACGCCGACGAGAAGCAGCAGATGAGCCGCTTTATCGTCGACATCAACCGTGAGCTGGGCACGACGGTGGTGTTGATCGAACACGATATCGGCGTGGTCATGGACATCAGCGACCACGTGGTGGTGCTCGATTACGGTCGCAAGATCGGCGACGGCTCGCCTGAAGACGTACGGCAGAACCCCGAGGTCATTTCGGCCTACCTGGGCACTCGCCACTGATACCGGATATTCGACGCTTTCCCGCCAGGGAGGGCAGGCCAGTTGCGTCCGCAGAATAGGAGCGGCGATGGAATTTTTCTTTGAAGTATTGATTGGCGGGTTGTTGGCGGGGGTGATGTACGCCTTGGTGGCCATCGGTTTCGTGCTGATCTACAAGGCCTCCGGGGTGTTCAATTTTGCTCAGGGCGCGATGGTGCTGTTCTCGGCGCTGACCTTCGTCAGCCTGGTGGAGCGCGGTGTGCCGTTCTGGCTGGCGTTCGTCATCAGCCTGGCGGCCATGGTGCTGATCGCCGTGGCGGTGGAGCGGGTGGTGCTGCGGCCCTTGGTCAACCGTTCGCCGATCACGCTGTTCATGGCCACCCTCGGGCTGTCCTACGTCATCGAAGGTTTCGCCCAGGCACTGTGGGGCGCCCAGGTGCATGGCCTGGAACTGGGTATCAGCGATGAGCCGCTGGAGTTGGGCGGGATGTTGTTGTCGCAGTTCGACATTTTTGCCGCAGTGACCGCGGCGTTCCTGGTGCTGCTGTTGTCCTGGCTGTTCAACAAGACCCGGCTCGGATTGTCGTTGCGGGCGGTGGCCGATGACCCGCTGGCGGCGTTGGCCGTGGGCATTCGTTTGCAGCGGGTCTGGGTGGTGGTGTGGGCAGTGGCGGGGTTTGTCGGGCTGGTCGCCGGCCTGCTCTGGGGCGCGCGCCTGGGCGTGCAGTTCTCGCTTTCGCTGGTGGTGCTCAAGGCCTTGCCGGTGCTGATCATCGGTGGGTTCACCTCCATCAGCGGGGCGATTGTCGGTGGCCTGATCATCGGGGCTTCGGAGAAGCTGGCGGAGGTTTACCTCGGGCCCTTCATCGGCAGTGGCATCGAGAACTGGTTTCCCTACGTGCTGGCGCTGTTGTTTCTGCTGGTGCGTCCGGCGGGGTTGTTTGGCGAACGGGCCATCGAACGGGTTTAGGGGGGAACACTCATGTTTTATCGAGAAGCAGGCCAGTTCAACACCCGCTATGCCCAGGACCGGCGGGTCTTCGCCCTGCGCCAGGACCGTCACGGGCTGGCCGCCTTGTTGCTGTTCGCCTTCGTCGTGGTGCCCTGGCTGGGCAACGACTACTGGTTCAGCGCGATCCTGATTCCGTTCCTGGTGCTGTCCCTGGCCGGGTTGGGGCTCAATTTGCTCACCGGTTATGCCGGGCAACTGTCCCTCGGTTCGGCGGCGTTCATGGCGGTGGGAGCCTTCGCCACCTACAACCTTGAAATACGGGTCGCCGGCTTGCCGTTGTTGGTCAGTATCGCCCTGGGCGGGTTGACGGCGGCGCTGGTGGCGGTGCTGTTCGGCTTGCCGAGCCTGCGCATCAAAGGCTTCTACCTGCTGGTCTCGACCCTGGCGGCGCAGTTCTTCGTGACTTGGGCATTGACCCGGTTCAGTTGGTTTTCCAACAACAGCGCCTCGGGCGTGATCAGTGCGCCACGCCTGGAGGTCTTCGGGGTGAACCTCGACGCGCCGGCCGGCCGCTATCTATTGACCCTGAGCGTGGTGGTAGCGCTGTTCTGGCTGGGCAAGAACCTGGTGCGCAGTGAGTTGGGGCGCAACTGGATGGCGGTGCGCGACATGGACACCGCCGCTGCGATCATCGGTATTCCCCTGGCGAAGACCAAGCTGCTGGCGTTCGCCATCAGTGGATTTTTCCTCGGCGTGGCCGGTGCCCTGTGGGCCTTCGCTTACCTGGGCACCGTGGAGCCCCACGGCTTCGATCTGAACCGGTCGTTCCAGATCCTGTTCATCATCATTATCGGCGGCCTCGGCAGCCTGCTGGGCAACTTCCTCGGCGCGGCTTTCATCGTGCTGTTTCCGGTGTTGCTTTCGAACCTGGTGTCGCTGCTGCCCGGCGGGCTGGTGGACGCCGGCCAGGTGGAGAACCTGCAGAAGATGATATTCGGCGCCCTGATCATCCTGTTCCTGATCAAGGAGCCAGAGGGCCTTGCGCGCCTCTGGCAGAGATTTCGCCAGCGCGCACGGCTGTGGCCGTTGCGCTACTGAGCGAACCGCACAACGCGGGTTTGCAGTTCCATTTTGTTGGCTTATCCATGGCTTCATAACAAGGAAAACTCGATGTTCAAACGATCATTCGCCAGCAGCCTGGCACTGGCCCTGAGCCTCACCGCCGCGGCGTTCACCGTCCAGGCGGACAACGAGCAATACTTCCCGCTGCAAAGCTATCGCGTCGGCCCGTATGCAGCCGGCGGCACCGGTTTTTTCGGCGGCTTCATCGACTACCTCAAGTACGTCAACGCCAATGGCGGCGTGAACGGCGTCAAGCTGACCTGGAGCGAGTGTGAGACCGAATACGTGGTCGAGAAAGGCGTGGAGTGCTACGAACGCCTGAAGAAAGGCTTGAACGGCGCGCCGGCGGCTGCCACCAATCCGCTGTCGGTGGGCATCGCCTACGCCACGCTGGAGCGCTCGACGGCCGACAAACTGCCGCTGATCACCATCAACCATGGGCGCACGGATTCCACCGATGGCAGCGTGTTCCCCTACGTTTTCCCGTTGCAGTTGAACCCGTATTCCGAGGTCTCGGCGATCATCAATTACATCGGCCAGCGCGCCGGCGGGTTGGACAAGCTCAAGGGCTTGAAGATCGTCACCCTGTATCACGGTTCGCCCTATGGCAAGGAAACCAATGAGGTCCTGCAAACCCTGGCCGACAAATACGGTTTTGCGTTGACCTTGCTGGAGGTGCCGCACCCAGGCAACGAGCAGCAGTCGCAGTGGCTGAATATCCGCCGGGAAAAACCCGATTGGGTGATCCTGCGCGGTTGGGGGGTGATGAACCCGGTGGCGCTGAAAACCGCGCAGAAAGTCGGTTTCCCGGCCGACCACATCATCGGCAACATCTGGAGCAACTCCGAAGATGATGCCGCGCCGGCCGGTGCCGCGGCCAAGGGCTTCATCGCCATCACCACGCACCCTTCAGGTACTGATTTCCCGGTGTTGCAGGGCATCAAGCAGCAAGTGGTCGACGCTGGCCATGGCGACCTGGCCGATCCCAAGCGGTTCGGCACCGTGTACTACAACCTCGGCGTGGTCAACGGCATCCTCAACGTAGAAGCGCTGCGCATTGCCCAGCAGAAATTCGGCAAGCAACCCCTGACGGGTGAGCAGGTGCGTTGGGGCTTCGAGAACCTCAAGCTCGACGACGCCCGGCTCAAGGAACTGGGGGCGTTGGGCCTGGTGCAGCCGTTGCAATTGTCCTGCTCGGACCATGAAGGCGGCGGTGCGGTGCGTTTCCAGCAATGGGACGGTACCCAGTGGAAGCTGATCAGTGACTGGGTGCAGGCCGACCGCGCCCTGTTGCGGCCGATCATCGAAGCGTCTTCGCACCAGTACGCCCGGGAAAAAGGCATTACCCCGCGTGATTGCAGCAAGGAATCCTGAGGCTTCGCGGCAACCGGGCGCACGCGTCCGGTCGCTGTCTGAAAAGGCGAAACAGCATGGCGACGAACGTGCCGATCCTGCAGATCGACGATATTGAAGTGTTCTACGAACAGACCATCCTGGCGGTGCGCAGTGTGTCGCTGGAGGTGGAAAAAGGGCAGGTCGTGGTGCTGCTGGGCGCCAATGGCGCGGGTAAAAGCACCACGCTGAAGGCGGCCTCCAACCTGGTGCGCGCCGAACGGGGCGAGGTAGTGCGGGGGCGGATTGTCTACCAGGGGCAAGACGTGACCCGCAGCGCGCCTCACACCTTGGCGGCGAGCGGCCTGGTGCAAGTGCTGGAAGGTCGGCATTGCTTTGCCCAGTTGACCGTGGAGGAAAACCTGCTAGCCGGTGCCCTAGCGCGCCAGGTGCCGCGGCGCCAATTGCTGGCTGACCTGGAATTGGTCTATGGCCATTTCCCCCGGCTGAAACTGCGGCGCAAAAGCCTGGCCGGCTACACCTCGGGCGGTGAGCAACAGATGATCGCGATAGGCCGCGCGCTGATGGCCAGGCCGCAACTGGTCTTGCTGGACGAACCGTCGATGGGCCTGGCGCCGCAGATCGTCGAGGAAATCTTCGAGATCGTCCGGCAACTCAATCAGCGTGATGGTGTGAGCTTCTTGATCGCCGAGCAGAACATCAATGTCGCCCTGCGTTACGCCCACCATGGCTACGTGTTGGAAAGCGGTCGGGTGGTCAGCGAAGGCAGCGCCGAACAACTGGCGGCCCGCAGCGATCTCCAGGACTTCTACCTGGGTGCGCGGGCCGGGGCGAGGGCTGAGGAGCCCTTGAGCGTCGGGGCGCGATCAAGTTGAAAGATTGACCACCTGGCCGTCCCGCGTGCTGAGCGTGGGACGGCGTTTGTTGACCACCAGTTCGCCAATCCTGATTAGCAACGTGCGGGTGACGTTGCGACTCAGGCCCAGCAGGCTGGCGGTGTGAACCTGATTGCAATTGGCGTATCGGTAGGCGGTGCGTAACAACTCGGCCTCGACCTTTTCATACACATCGCCATGCTCCTGCTCGAGCAGTTTCTCGAAGGCTTTCTGCAAGAGTTCCTCCGCACTTTGAGGGGCTGCTGGCGGTGGGTTGTCCTGGCGCTCGATACGAAAGTTCGACAGGTGCAGGTCCTGCACACCAATCACTTTGTCGCGGCAAATCAGCAGCGTGTGGTGGATGACGTTTTCCAGTTCGCGGATGTTCCCCGGCCAGGAATAGTCGAGCAACTTGCGTTGCGCCTGAGCATCCAGCGTCACCTCGCCGTGGCCGAGCCTGTGGCTGTACTGCGCGATGAAGTGGCGTATCAGCGGCAGGATGTCGCCGGGACGTTCGCGCAGCGGCTTGAGCGCCAGGCTGACCACGTTCAGGCGGTAATAGAGGTCTTCGCGAAAGTGCCCGGCATTGATGGCTTTTTCCAGCTGTACGTTGGTGGCCGCCAATACACGCACATCGATCTTGATGCTCTTGCGCGAACCGAGTCGAACCACTTCCCGCTCCTGCAATACCCGGAGCAACTTGACCTGGATCGGCAGCGGCAAATCACCGATTTCATCGAGGAACAGGGTGCCGCCATCGGCTTCCTCGAACCAGCCGGCCTTGGCCGTCAACGCGCCGGTAAAGGCGCCTTTTTCATGGCCGAACAGCTCGGCCTCCACCAGGGTCTCGGAAAACGCCCCGCAGTTGACCGCAACGAACGGCTTGTGGCGACGGGCGCTGAGGTTGTGCACGTGGCGCGCCACCAGTTCCTTGCCGGTGCCGGTCTGGCCGATGATCAATACGCTGGCATCACTGGGCGCTACTTGTTGCAGGTGTTCCAGCAAGGCGCGGGAGGTGGGGTCTTCGAAGACCTGGGCCGTGGCACGAATCGAGGTGGCCAGGCCGGGGGAGGGAGGTAGCGTTAGAAGCTGCATGACGGTGGCCCGTTAATGAGATTGCCGTGACGGAAGGTGGGTGAGCGCCAACGCTCCTTGATGGCATCACCGCGGGAAGCCATTGGGCTTAAGACTTAATCTAAATGATCTAAAAAAATGATAATAAATAACTTTAAGTTATTTGCTTAGGACTGGGCCGACGGTAAGAGCCAAGCCTGCTCCCACGGGCACGGCGGGTCAGGACATTCAGATCGGCAAGCAATGTCGGTAAAAAGTTTTATTGACTAAAAAATTACATCGAGTAATTATTCTCCTGCATCTGCTTCCACGCAGAGTCATTTCGCAGGGGCAACCCAATGAATCAGAACACCGTGCCTTCACTGGCCAGTCTCTACGTCGAGACTCACGAGTCGCCCTCCGACGCACGCCTGGCGCCTTCACTCATGCAAGGCTTTCCCGCCGAACCCCAGCGCCGCGTCACCTGGCACAACTGGATGAGCCCGCCGTACAGCCAATGGGGCTTTCGCAACCTGGCGCGCTTGCGTCCTTCCATCGATGTGCGGGCCGGGGCCGGGCCGGTCAGCGCGTTCAAGCAGGCACTCCAGCCGCTGGATGAGCTGCACTTCGACAGCGAGTGTGGCTTGAGCATCAGTGTGATCGACCACCTGATCGCCAGCCAGACCGATGGGTTTCTGGTCCTCAAGGGCGACACCGTGCTGTTCGAGCGCTACTTCAATGGCCAGTGCCCCCAGGACCGGCACATCATGTTTTCGGTGACCAAGTCGCTGATCGGTGCCCTGGGCGAGCAACTGGTTTGCGAAGGCCTGTTGGACCCGACGCTGCCGGCCGCCCATTACGTACCGGAACTGACGGGCAGCGCGTTCGGCGATGCGACCGTGCGCCAGCTGTTCGACATGGCCGTGGCCGTCGATTACAGCGAGGTCTATGAGGACCCGGATTCAGAGAGTTCCCAATACGGCTACGCCTGCGGTTTCCAGCCGGCGCCAGCGCAGTACACGACGTTCGAATCCCTGTACCAGTACTTGCCGTCATTGAGAAAACGCGGCAATCACGGCGGTTTTTTCCATTACGTGACGGCCACCACCGAGGCGCTGGCCTGGGTCATGGAGCGGGCGTCTGGCAAGGCCTGTCATCAATTGCTGCAGGAGGTCTGGAGCCAGTTGGGCTGTGAACGTGACGGCTACTTTCTGGCCGATCCCTGGGGCCGCAGCGTGGCCGGTGCCGGGTTCAGCGCGACCTTGCGTGACATGGCGCGCTTCGGCCGCCTGCTGGCCAACGATGGCCGCCAGCAGGGGAGGCAGTTGCTCTCGGCCGAGGCGCTCGCCGGCATCGCCGCTGGAGCCGACCCCGCCATCTATGCCGCCTGCGCCGACTTTTCGAGCTGGACCCCTGGCGCGTCCTACCGCAGCCAGTGGTATGTCTTCAACGACCACAGCCAGGCGCTCATGGCCGGTGGCATCCATGGCCAATACCTGTTCATCGACAAACCGTCCGGCGTGGTGATCGTCAAGCAGTCGTCCCTGGGCGACGCCGTCAGCCCCTTCGACGGCGACAGCGTGCGCATGCTGCGTGCCATCGCGGCGCAACTGACGCCCTGACTTCATCCGATAACCACAAGAGTTTCGTTCCGCTCACCCGGCCCAGCCAGGTGTTGGCGCGGGTTTGCGCCGCCATTCACTGCCCTGTAACAACAATAATCAACAGGAGCTCCATATGGTTTCCATGATGCGTTTGTCCCGAACGTTCCTCGTGCTCGGGTTACCCTTGACCGCCCAGGCTGCCTGGGCGGGCTACACCTTCGAGGAGGGCAATCTCAAGGGCGAGGTCAACTTAACGGCCGGTGGCGCGGTCCTGTCCACCCGCAACGTCAATTTTGGCGGCGGCGTGGTGGACATGCGCAGCGGCAAGAATCGCGGCACGAAAATCGACTGGCAGGAGTTCTACGTCAAGCCGGGCGTCAAGTTGGAGTATGCCGTGCAGCCGGATTTCAGCCTGCTGGCCGGCGGCTCCCTGGTGGGGGCGACCACCTTCGGTGATGGCGATGCCGGTGGCTTCACCCGCAGTTCCGACGGCAAGGTGTCGACCGAAGAGTTCTATGGCGGTTTCCGCGCCGGGGAGTGGACGGTCACGGGCGGTCGCCAGAACTACATGATCGGCAACGGTTTCATCGTGATGGATGGCAACCTCGACCAGTTGAACGACGGCGCCTATTGGCTCGCCCCACGCACCGCCTTCAAGGATTCGGCGGTGGTCGCCTGGGACCATGGCGCATTGAAGGTCCAGGGCTTCAGCCTGGGGACCGACAGCGACCTGGGGGACTTCCGCATGAGCGGGGTGAACCTGGACTACAACCTCGACGACCAGGTGACGCTGGGCGCCACCGCATTGAAGGTCAAGGCCATGGGCCCCAAGGGCAGTACCTTGCCGCGGCGCCGTGATGGCATGTTGGTGTATAACGTCAGGGCCTTGAACGCCAGGCATCCGGCTATCCCGGACCTGACCCTCAATGCCGAATATGCCCTGGAACGGGGTAGCGGCGAAGGCGTGGACTACGATGCCAAGGCCTGGTATGGCCAGGCGGACTACACCTTCAGCACGCTGCCGTTGACCCCGGTGATCGGCTACCGTTATGCGAGTTTTTCCGGCGACGACAACCTCACCGACAACCGACAGAAAGCCTGGGATCCGTTGAGCAAGGGCTTCGTCGACTGGAGCACCTGGCTGATCGGCGATGTCGTCGGCAACTACCTGATGTTCAACAGCAACGAAAACGTCCAGCAGTTCTCCCTCAAGACCCACCTCAACGAAACCCTCACCCTCGGTGCGATCCACTATCAGTTCTGGCTCGACGAAAAAAACTACATGGGCACCGCCGTCAGCGACCGGCGTTTTGCCGACGAGAGTGTCGTCTTCCTGGATTGGGCGCCGTCGAAGTCGTTGTCCACCTCGCTGTCGTATAACTGGGTCAAGCCCATGGCGGCGGCCAAACAGGTCTTCGGCGACGACCGGAAATTCAGCGCGCTGGAACTCTACTTCACCTACCGCTATTAAGTGCCGCGAGCCTTCGCGGCCGCGCTGGAGTGTTTGATCATGAACATGCTTTTGCGCAACACCTTGCTGGGCGCTGTCGTTTCGATGCTGGTCAGTGGCGCGAGCCTGGCCGAAGAGCGGACAGTGCGGATCTACAACTGGATCGAGTACCTGCCGCCTGAAATCCTCAAGAGTTTCGAAGAGGAAACCGGCATCCGTCCCATCTATGACGTCTTCGACAGTGTCGAGACATTGGAGTCCAAGCTGCTGACCGGCAACTCCGGGTATGACGTGGTCTACCCGAGCAGCACCAACGTCAGTCACCTGATTGCCGCCGGCGCCGTCGAACCCCTGGACCGCAGCCAGTTGTCGAACTGGCAGCACCTGGACCCCGAGTTCATGAAGTCCCTGGAGGCGGTGGGCGATCCGGGCAACCGCTATGCAGCGCCGTACCTGTGGGGCACGACCCTGATCGGCTACAACGTCGACAAGGTGCGCCAGGTATTGGGTGCCGATGTGCAGATGAACACCTGGGATATCCTTTTCAAGGAAGAGAACATGGCCAAGCTGGCCAGTTGTGGCGTCGGTCTGCTGGACGCCGCCAACGAGATCGTGCCCATTGCCTTGCACTACGAAGGGCTGGACCCCAACAGCCAGAAACGTGAGGACTACGCAAAGGCGCAGGCGGCCATGCTCAAGGTCCGGCCTTACATCACCTACTTCAATTCGTCACGCTATGGCATGGACCTGGCCAACGGTGAGATCTGCGTAGGGGTGGGTTGGTCCGGTGGGGTGGCCCTGGCCAAGCGACTGGCCGAAGACGCAGGGAAGGGGGTCAAGGTGGAAATGGTGCTGCCCAAGGAAGGTGCGCCGATGTGGTCGGACGTGATGATGGTCCCCGCCAACGCCCCTCATGCCAAGGAAGCCTACGCATTCATCAATTACATCTTGCGTCCGGATGTCATCGCGCGGATCAGCAACAAGATCGGTTATCCCAACCCGAACAAGGACGCCACGGCGTTGGTCAATGCCGACATTCGCAACAACCCCGCCATGTATGTGCCGGACGAGGCGCGCAAGACCCTGTTCGCCCTGGAGCCGGTGCCGGCCGCCGTGGAGCGGATCCGCACCCGCACCTGGATCGGCATCAAGACCCATCACTGATCAGCGTGACCCGGCGCTGCGGCGCCGGGTTCGTATCAGTGGGGGCCTCCCTCAGGCGCGCATGCCCAGGAAGAGCAATTCGGTGATTCGCCGGACCTGGGTGGAGTGTGCCTCGATATCCGGTTGTTCCTGGTTGACCAGCCTGAACAGCTGCAAGTGCGAATAGTCGTTCAACAGGAACGCGGCGAGGTCGACGTCCAGGTCGGCGCGTAATTTGCCGGCCTGTTGCAATTCCCTGATCAGCCCACTGATTTCGGCCCTGAGCGCATCGTTCATGGCGCGATACCCCTCGGGCAGCCCGTTATCGCCACCAAACAGGATCAGCGGCAGCAACTCGCGCCACAGGCTCGGGTGCATGACCTCCAGTGCGTAACCGGTCAACAGCCGCTCCAGATAACACAGCGCTTGGACCGGGTCCTCGATTTCAGGCATCCGGCTGCGGGTGTCCGTGAGCGCGCGCTGGTCGGCGTCGTGCAGGATTTCCAGGATGATCTCCTGCTTGTTGCCGAAGTACTTGAACACCGTGGGAGCCGATACGCCGGCCTGGCTGGCGATCTGTTCGATGGTGGTGTTCTGGAAACCCTGGCGCTCGAACAGTTCGACCGCCGCCTTGCTGATGGCTTGCCGGCGTTCGGCTTTTTGACGTTCACGCAGTCCGCTCACGGGAGGGGTCCTTGTCGTAAAGAAGAGGTTGAAGACCTCGGCGCACCAATCCTGTGGGAGCGAGCTTGCTCGCGATAGCAGTGGATCAGCCGCATTCAAGTCGACTGAAACACCGCCATCGCGAGCAAGCTCGCTCCCACAGGTTTGCGGTTAGCGACAGGCCGGGCATAGGCATGCAAAATACTTAACCCAGTAAAGTTTTTAAAGGGTTTATTTCGTTGCCGCTCCTCGGCGACTTAGCTGAATGCCACGGTCCAGACGCCTGGCAAGAGGCAAAACGCCATGCCTCCACGTGGCGAAATCAGGCACAGAGATGGCGCGTTCAGGTAGCTGACTCGAGAGGGAAGGCAGGTAACGTGGCGCGACTTTTCACCGCGAGTGCGCACGTTCGCCCAAGGTGGATCAACACAGCCAAACGGTGCCGCTTCCAGGAGGGGCGGGAAAACCAGCACCACCGACTTTCCCTGCGCGCGTCTCAATGTTCGATCACAAGAGAATAAGAAAATGACCAGCCCCAGCTTCAAGGACTCGAACGGCCATCTGGCACAGGGCTTCAAGCCTCGTCACGTCACCATGCTGTCCATCGCCGGAATCATCGGCGCGGGTCTGTTCGTGGGATCGGGCCACGCCATTGCCGCCGCCGGCCCGGCCGTCATGCTGGCCTATCTGTTTTCCGGGCTGTTGGTGGTCCTGGTCATGCGCATGCTGGGTGAGATGGCGGTCGCCAATCCGGACACCGGCTCCTTCTCCACCTATGCCGATCAGGCCATCGGGCGCTGGGCAGGCTTCACCATCGGTTGGCTCTACTGGTGGTTCTGGGTGCTGGTGATTCCCATCGAAGCGTTGGCCGCCGGTCATGTACTCAACCAATGGTTTCCCGCCGTCGATGCCTGGCTGTTTGCCTCGGTGTCGATCGTTCTGCTGGCCGTGACGAATCTGTTCAGCGTGTCGAAATACGGTGAGTTCGAGTTCTGGTTCGCCATGGCCAAGGTCGTGGCGATCATTGGCTTCATCTCCCTGGGTTTCGCGGTGCTGATGGGCTGGATTCCCGAGCGCGAGGCCAGCGGCCTGAGTCGGTTGATGGAGGAGCATGGCGGGTTCGCCCCCAACGGCCTGTCGGCGGTGGTGGGCGCGTTCATCACCATCATGTTCAGCTTCATCGGTACGGAGGCGGTGACGATCGCTGCCGCCGAATCCGATAACCCTGCGCAGAACATCGCCAAGGCCACTCGTTCGGTGATCTGGCGTATCGGTGTGTTCTACCTGCTGTCGATCTTCGTGGTCATTTCCGTGGTGCCTTGGAACGATCCGCTCCTGGCTTCAGTCGGTTCCTACCAGCGTGCCCTGGAGCTGATGAACATCCCCCACGCCAAATTCCTGGTGGACGTGGTGGTGCTGATCGCCGTGGCCAGTTGCATGAATTCTTCGATCTACATCGCCTCGCGGATGTTGTATTCCCTGGGGCGCCGTGGCGATGCGCCAAAGGCCTTGAAGGTCACGTCCTCGGCCGGTGTGCCACGGTCGGCGGTGATTGCCAGCACCGTGTTGGGCGCGGGTGTCACTTTATTCAGCTATTTCATGCCCGCCGGCCTGTTCCAATTCCTGCTCGCCAGCTCCGGCGCCATCGCCTTGCTGGTGTACCTGGTGATCGCCATCTCGCAACTGCGCATGCGCCGAATGATGCAACGGCAGAACATCGAGCTGCCTTTTCGCATGTGGCTGTTCCCTTGGCTGACCTGGTTGGTCATCGTGTTCATCTCGGCGGCGCTGGCGGTCATGATGATCACCCCCGAGCACCGCAGCGAAGTCAGCACCACCCTGGGTCTGGCACTGGTCATTTCCTTCATCGGTCTGGCGACATCGCGGCATTCGCCGCAGCCTGAGCGTGTCGCCTCCCTCGGCTAGTCCCGCGTTTTTGCCCTGTTGACGCCACGTTACTGGCGTCAACAAAACCGCCTTTCCAGCCCATTCAAGACGCAAAAACCTCCGTCTTGAAGCGCGGCCCTTCCGCCTGTCACCCACTTGCAAATCCAGCCTGGCGAACCGGCACTAACCCGCGGTCGCGTTGTCAGTAATTGGCGCCTGTAGGGATGAGGATCGTCCCTGGTATCGGCACATCAGCTAGATAGTTTTTTCTCGAGCTCTCTCGATGAAAAGAGCCTCGCGATGGATTGCGTCCTAGACCGACAATTTCTTTTGCAGGCAATTTCCCATGGGGTTTCTACTCGATCCGCGTCATGACATCGATGCTGCCTTACTGAGCTACCGCCGGGTGTTCTGGGCGCTGGCGTTGTTCAGTGGCGTGATCAATCTGCTGGTGCTGGTGCCGTCGCTGTACATGATGCAGGTCTACGACCGGGTCCTGACCAGCCGCAACGAAACCACCTTGTTCATGCTCACCTTGATGGCCCTGGGACTGTTCATGTTCAGTGCCTTGATCGAGTGGGTGCGCGGTGAGGTGATGATCCGTATGAGCGCGGGGCTGGACGATGCCTTGGGCGAGCGGGTCTTCGACGCGGCTTTCGCCCGCAGCCTGCGCGAACACAACGCCAACCCGGCGCAGGTGCTCAGCGACCTGGCGACGTTGCGCCAGTTGATCACCGGGCAAGGTTTGATCGCGTTGCTCGACGCCCCCTGGCTGCCGATCTTCCTGCTGGTGGCGTTCATCTTTCACCCCTGGTTCGGCGTGCTGACGCTGGTGCTTGCCCTGGTGCTGATCGGCTTGGCGCTGTGGGGCGAACTGGCCACGCGCACGCGCCTGGGCGAAGCCAATCGCTTGGGGGTGCAGTCGTCGATCTATGTCAACAGCACGCTGCACAACGCTGAAGTCATCCAGGCCCTGGGCATGCTCGGGCCGTTGCGCCAGCGCTGGAGCCTGTTGCAGCAACGCATCATTGCCGCCCAGGCCCATGCCAGCGACCGCGGCGCGCGCATCACTTCGGCGACGCGTTTCGTGCGGATCTCCGGGCAGTCCCTGGCCTTGGGGTTGGGGGCCTTGCTGGTGCTCGAAGGCCAACTGTCGGCGGGCATGATGATTGCGATGTCGCTGTTGCTGGGGCGAGCCCTGGCGCCCGTGGAAATCGCCATCGGTTCGTGGAAGCAATTCAACGCCGGGCGCCAGAGCTATCAGCGCCTGAGCCAATTGCTGGCCCAGCACCCGCGTGAACGCCTGCGCATGCCGTTGCCACCGCCCAGCGGCGCGGTGCGCCTGGAACAGTTGTATGTCGGCCCGCCGGGGGCTACGCAGCCGATCCTGCGCGGGATCAATTTCAGCCTCGCCAAGGGCGACGTGCTGGCCGTGGTCGGGCCAAGCGCCAGCGGCAAATCGACGCTGGCCCGGGCCCTGGTCGGGGTCTGGCCGGCCATGGGCGGGTCGGTGCGCCTGGACGATGCCGAGATCAGCCAGTGGTCCCACGACGCCCTGGGGCCGCACCTTGGCTACTTGCCCCAGGACATCGAGTTGTTCGACGGCACGGTCGCCGACAACATCGCCCGTTTCGGTGAGCAGGACGCCGACAAAATCATCGCCGCCGGACGGCATGCCGGCATCCACGAAATGATCCTGAGGTTTCCCAAGGGCTACGACACGCCGCTGGGCCCTGGCGGACTTGGCTTGTCCGGTGGGCAAAAACAACGCTTGGGCCTGGCTCGCGCGCTCTATGGGCGGCCGTCGCTGATCGTGCTCGATGAGCCCAACTCCAATCTCGATGACGCCGGCGAGGCGGCGCTGGTCCAGGCGATCAGTGCGCTCAAGGCGGCCGGCAGCACCGTGGTGTTGATCACTCACCGGCCCAGTGTGCTGGCGGTGGTCGATCACATCCTAGTGCTCAAGGACGGGACTCAACAGGCGTTCGGCCCTCGGGACCGAGTGCTCAAGGCATTGATGCCGGGGCCGCGACCGGCCACGGTCAGGGAGGCTGGCAAAGATGCGTGATCTGATCCCAGAGACACACGCTTACAGCGATCAGGGGCTGAGCGTGCGCAACACCTTGGCGCTGCCCAGCGCCAGGACCGATGCCGGGAGTGCGGCGCGTTATGGTGTGGGGTTCCTGGTCCTGACGCTGGGTGCTTTCCTGCTTTGGGCCTGCCTGGCGCCACTCGACCAGGGCGTGGTGGGCAGCGGCACCGTGGTGGTCGCGGGGGAGCGCAAGGCGGTGCAGTCGCTGGTCGGCGGGGTGGTGGAAAAGCTGCTGGTCAGCGATGGCGACCGCGTCACTCAGGGGCAATTGCTCGTGCAACTCAACACGGTGCAGGCGCAGTCGCAACTGGACGTGACCCTGGGCAAGCTGCTCAATGATCGCAGCATCGAGGCGCGCTTGATTGCCGAGCGCCTGGGCAGCGCCGAGATCCAATGGCCCGCGGAGCTGCTGGCGCGTGCCGACGAGCCACGGGTCAAGGCGGCCATGGCGTTGCAGAGCCAGTTGTTCATCACCCGCCGTGCGGAGCTGGGCAGCCGCTTGCAGATCATCGAGCACGAAGCTGCGGCATTGCAGCAACAACTGCTTGGCTACGAAGGCGTCAAGCGCAACTACGACGCGCAGATGCGCTTCCAGCAGCAAGAGCTTGAAGGCCTGCGTGACCTGGCCCGGGAAGGCTACGTTCCGCGCAACAAACTGTTCGAGGCCGAGCGCAATGCGGCCCAGTTGGCGGGGCAGATCGCTTCTGGGGTGGGCGATGTCGGCAGGACCCGGCAGGCAATCAACGAAAGCCGGCTCAAGGCCTTGCAGGCGCAGCAGGAGTTTCGCCGCGATGCCGAAACCCAGCTCAGCGAAGTCTCGGCCGAGGCGGCCGGTTATGCCGATCAGATCCGGGCCTTGCAGTTTGAAGTCGACAACGGTGCGATCCGCGCGCCCGTGGCCGGGCAGGTCATGGACGTGAGCATTCATACGGTCGGCGGCGTTGCGCAGGCCGGCCAGACCCTGATGCAGGTGGTGCCGCTGGATGCGCCGATGGCGATCACCGCCCGCTTCGAGCCGCTGATGGCCAACAAACTGCGCCCGGGCCTGCCGGTCCATGTGCATTTCACCGCGCTGCAACGGGTGGATACACCGACGGTCACCGGCACGGTGACGACGGTGTCGGCGGATCAGTTGATCAATGAGCAGACGCACCAACCGTACTTCTCCGCCAAGGTCGAGATTCCCGCCGAGACCGTCGTCGCGTTGCAGAGCGCCGGCCTGCTGGTGCGCCCCGGCATGCTCGCCGATGTCACGGTGGTGACCGGCGAACGCACCTTGATGAATTACCTGATGAAGCCTTTGCGCGAACGCTTGCTGGCAGCCTTCAAGGAGGAATGAGCATGGTCGACCGTTGTCGCTACCGTTGCCGTGTGTTGCTGGGCCTGTATACCGGTTGGGCGGTGATCAATCCGCTGTGGGCCGCCGAGGGTGGCCTGAGCCTCACCGCCGCCTACGATGCCTCGCGCCTCAACGATCCGACCGTGCAGTCGGCGGCTCACGCTTTTGAAGCTTCGCGCCATGAAGAGGACATCGGTCGTGGTGGTCTCTACCCGCAAGTGTCGCTGACCTCACGCTACGGCTACGGCGGACGTACCGACGGCGGTGACGACAGCACTTACGTCAACAGCAACGATTATCAGGCGAACAACGTCACCCTGGCGGCGCAACAGCCGCTCTATGACAAGGCCCGCTGGGCGGCGTACCAGGAAGGCAAGGCGCGGGGGCAACTGGGTATCCAGGTGTTCGATGTGGCCGGTCAGACCTTGTATGACCGGGTGGCGAAGGGGTATTTCGACGTCGCCCGGGCCGAGAACGAGATCAAGCTGATCCAGCAGCAAAAGGCGGCCATCCATGGCTTGGTCATCCAGAGCAAAAAACTGTACGAGGGTGGCCAGGGCGCGATCACCGATATCGATGAGGCTCAGGCGAGGCTCGACCTGGTGCAAGCCCAGGAGGCTGAAGCCCAGGCGCGCCGCGTGGCCGCCTTGCGAGCCTTGTCCGGGCGGGCCAGCGTGCCCATCGATGACATCCTGCCGATGCGCGAAGAACTGGCCGCCGGTAGCCCGATCCCGCCGGAGCAGGACTTGCCGTACTGGACGGCGATTGCGCGCCAGGCCAGCCCCGAGCTGGCCGCCCGGCTGGCGGCGGTGAAAGTCGCCGAAGCCCAGGCCGACAGTCAACGCGCCGGGCATTACCCAACCCTGTCGTTGACCACTCAATTGACCCGCCGGGAAACCCGTCAATACCAGGAACTCGACCCGCGCCAGGACACCTATTACGTGGGCGTGCAGTTGGACATTCCGCTGTATCGCGGCGGGGCGGTACGGGCCTCGGTGGCCAAGGCCGAAGCACAACTGGCGGGCGCCCAGTCCGACTACGACGTGCAGCGCCAACAACTGGCCGAGGACATCGAGGCTGATTACCTGGGCGTCGTCGCCGGGTTCACCAAGAGCAAGGCCATGCAGCGGGCGGTAGAGTCCAACCAGCGAGCACTGGCGTCGACGGAAAAAGGTTTCCAGGGTGGCGTGCGTTCCACGGTGGATATTCTTGATGCGCAGCAGCGGTTGTTCCAGGCCCGCCGGGACCTGCTCAATACCAAGCTCGACATGCTGCAAAGCTATGTGAGCCTGCACACTCACACTGGTCAGATGAACCGCGCGGTGCTGGAACAGGTGCAAAGCTTGTTCTAGACAGTCCAGGGTTCAAGTTCGCCAAAAAGCTGTCCAGGCCTTGTGCTTGCCTTCAAGTTTTCAGGCTCAGCAGGAGCCTTGTGGGAGCGAGCTTGCTCGCGATAGCGGTGGATCAGTCAACATCCATGCTGGATGTGCTGCCGTCATCGCGAGCAAGCTCGCTCCCACAGTTTGATCTGGGCTCAAGCCCCCTTGTGGGGGCTTGATTCAGGCGGTGAAGTCGCTGGCGTGCAGCTCCTTGACACCCACCAGTTCGAATTCGAACTCGGGAGTGGCGTCGGCGTTGGTACTGCCGGAGAGGATGCCATCGACGAAGCGCAACTGGCCGGTGGCGTTGGTGGCGTCGAAGGCATTGCTGCCGATGAAGGTGAAGGCATCGACAGTGGCGGTCGCCGGGTTGGCGTCCAGGCCGGTGAGGTCCAACTTGTCGAACTCCGCGCTCTTGAAACCGTTGATCACATCGCGCAAAGCCCCGACGCCCATGTCCGACAGCGCACCAAACGCGTAGGTGTCCGCGCCCGTGCCACCGGTGAGGTTGTCGGTGCCCGCGCCGCCGATCAACCGGTCATCGCCCGAACCGCCCACCAACGTATCGTTGCCTGCACCGCCATCCAGGATGTTTCCCGCACTGTTACCGGACAGACTGTCGGCATAGGCGCTTCCCGTCAGGTTCTCGATGAATTTCAAGGTATCGAGCCCGGAACCCACCGTGTTTTGTTGCGCAGACGTCGAGAGGTTCACGGTAACGCCGGCCAAGGCTCGCTCGAACGACACCGTATCGCTGCCATCGCGCCCGTCCAGGATGTTGTTGCCGGCGCCGGCGAACAGCGTGTTGTCCAGCGCGTTGCCCGTGCCATTGGCGGTGCCAGTGCTGTCGATATACAGGTTTTCGACATTGTTACCCAAGGTATAGGCGGCCAGGCTGCTGTGCACACTGTCGACGCCTCCCGTCACCGCATTGCTGTTGGTCTCGATCACGCTGTCGTCGGCATTGTCGACAAAGTAACTGTCGTTGCCGTCACCACCACTCATGCTGTCGGCCCCGGCGGCGCCATCGAGCACGTTATGGGCGGCGTTGCCGGTGATGAAGTTACGCCGCTCGTTACCGGTGCCGTCGATCTCCGATATGCCGGTGAGTACCAGGTTTTCGAGGTTGGCGCCCAGGGTCCAACTGACCGAAGCCTGCACGGTGTCGATCTGCGAGGCCGAGGTGTTGGTTTCCACCACACTGTCGAACGCGTTGTCGACCACGTAGATGTCGTTGCCATCGCCGCCGGTCATGGTGTCGGCGCCCAGGTCGCCATTGATCGTGTCGTTGCCCGAGCTGCCCACCAGGGTATCGTCCTGGTCGGTGCCGGAAATGTGTCCGCCCTGGTTCTGGGCGTTGTCGAAAATGTCCTGCACGCTGTTGTTGTCGTTGGGATTGCCGTGGAAGCCCAGGTCATCGGCGATGTAGTCGGCCAGGCGCTGGCCGACGATTTCCGCCGATTCTTCGTGCAGGTGCCAGACGTCGTCGGGATACACCAGCGGATCGACTTCGTAGCGCAAGGGCAGGTCGGTGTAGTCCACCGCCAGCTTGACGTCGGCGCGTTCGGCGGCCATGGCCTCCTGGGCGGCGCGGACATAACCGACGCCTTCGACGATGGAGGCAATCTTTTCTTCCGAGTAACCCCGGGCCCGCGCCGCGTCCTGCTCGTAGTGCCCGGTCTCCATCATGTACACACTGAAGTTGCCGAACTGGGCGTGCAGGTAATCGAACACTTTCAAGGTTGCAGCCTTGTAGGCCGCTGCCGCCGCGGCCTTGTCCGTGGCGCGGGCGATTTCCTGGGCGGCTTCCTCGCCCTGGCCCCAGATGATACCCATGGTGACGTTGTCGATCGACTGCAGTTCGGTGCGCTGGTCGCGCAGCAACGTCACCGCCCGCAACAGTGCCGGCCCGGGTTGGTTGGTGTCCGTCAGCCACCAGCACAGTTGGAGTTCCTCGGGGCTGAGTGTGGACAGGCCGTTGACCGTGCTGCCGCCGACCGCGATGTCGATACCGTTGCCATCGGCATCGGTGAACTGGCTGCGCACGTCGTAGGTGGTGTAGCGGTTCAAGTCATTGACCAGCATCGAGGTGCCGGATTGGTCGTCGTCCTCGGTCATGCGCAGCAGGCGCGCATTGGATTGGCCGAGGGTGGGCAGGTAGAGAATGTCCTGCTGGGCACGTTCGCCGAAGACGAAGTCGTTGGCGGTGAGGGTGTTGAGGTAGTTGCCGTTGAGGGCGATCTCGAAGCGATTGCCATCGGCGTCGGCCTCGGCGGACTTGACGTAGGTCTTGTCGCCGGCCGCGTTCAGGGTCATGTACAACGTGCCGTTGCTGCCATCGCCTAGGCCGAGAAAGCCCAGCCCCGAGACGTCGATTTTGTCGACGCCAACGGTGAAGTCATAAATCGTGTCGGTGGCCGTGACACCACCGGTGTCGTAGTCGCGGTAGCTGTCGGACAGGTTGCTGTAGCGAAACGTGTCGGCGCCATCGCCACCGTACAACGAGTCCCGTCCGGCACCGCCGTCGACGATGTCCGCGCCTGTGCCGGCCTTGATCGTATCGTTGCCGCCGAGGCCGAGGATCAGGTCCGCCCCTGTCGTGCCGTTGAGGGTTTCGGCATTGTTGGTGCCGGTAATGGTGTTGGCGGGTGCATCGGCCACCACCAGGCTGAAGTTGTCGCTGACCGAGGCGCCCGAGGGATCGGTGGCCTTGACCAGTATGTCGTAGTTGCCCGCAGCGGTGCTGGTTGGCGTGCCGCTGAAGGTCAGGCTGGTGGCATTGAAGCTCAGCCAGGCGGGCAGGGCGTTGCCGTTGGCGAGGGTCGCGGTATAGGTCAGCACATCCTGGTTGGCGTCGGTGAAACTGTTGCTCGCCACGGTGTATTTGAAGGGCGTGCTTTCACTGGCGTTCTGGTCCAGGAGGGGGGTGGCCACGACCGGGGCCACGTTGCTGGGGTTGGTCTGGTCGGCGAAGACGAAGTGATTGGCGGTCAGGCTGCTGACGAAGTTGCCCGCCATCGAGATCTCGAACCGGTTGCCGTTGGCGTCGACCGTGAGGTCCTTGAGGTAGGTGCGGTTGGTCGACGAACTGTAAGTGACTTGCAGAGTGCCGTTGAGCCCGTTGCCCAGGCCGGTATAGCCGAGGGCCGACACATCGATCTTGTCGGCGGCCACGTCGAAGTCGAGGATCTGGTCACTGGCGCTGGTGGAGCTCGTGCGGTAGCTATCGAGTTTCGAGGTGTAGCGGAACACATCGGCTCCGGTGCCACCGGTAAGCTTGTCGACCCCGGTGCCACCGACCAGGATGTCGTTGCCGGCGCCGCCATTGAGGGTGTCGTTGCCCGCGCCACCGAACAGTTGCTCATTGGCCGCGGTGCCGGTCAGGGTGTCGTTGTTCGGCGTGCCATTGATCACAATGGCTGTAGGGACGTCCTGCACGGCGAGCGTAAAACTGTCACTGACGGTGGCGTTGCTGCCATCGGTGGCCGTGACCTGGATCGAGTAGGTGCCCGACGCGGTGTCGGGAGGCGTGCCGTTGAAGGTGCGAGTGGCGGCATCGAAGGTCAGCCAACTGGGCAGGGGGTCGCCGTTGGCGAGCTTGGCGGTGTAGCTCAGGCTGTCGTTATCCGGATCGGTGAAGCTGGTGGCCGGCACCACGTAGCTGAACGGGGTGTTTTCGGTGGCGTTCTGATCCACCAGCGGCGTAGCCAGCACGGGCGCCTGGTTGGTCGGCGACGTGGTGGCGAAGACGAAGTTGGCGCTGGTCAGGGTGTTGAGGTAATTACCGTCCAGTGCCACTTCGAAGCGGTTGCCATTGGCGTCGGCTTCCAGGGATTTGATGTAGGTCTTGGTGCCGGCGCTGTTGAGCACCAGGTACACGGTGTTGTTCTTGCCATCCCCCAGGCCGGTGAAACCCATGGCCGAGAGGTCGATCTTGTCGGCGCTGACGTTGAAGTCGGTGATCAGGTCGCCCAGGTTGGCGCCGCCGGTGTTGTAGTTGCGGTAGCTGTCTAAGCGATTGGCGAACACAAAGGTATCCGCCCCAGCGCCACCGGTGAGGGTGTCCATGCCGGCACCGCCGTCGAGCTTGTCATCGCCAGCGCCGCCACTGAGGCTGTCATTGCCCGCCAGGCCGAGCAAGGTGTCGGCCGCATCGCTGCCCAACAGCGAGTCGCTGCCGCTGGTGCCGGTGATCACCCGGTTGAAGATGAAGTTGCTGGCGGTCAGGGTACTGGCGAGGTTGCCCGAGAGGATCAGCTCGAAACGATTGCCGCTGGCATCGGCGTCGAAGTCCTTGATGTAGGTGCGGTCGCTGCTGGCGTTGTAGCTGACTTGCAAGGTGCCGCCACGGCCGTTGCCCAGGCCGGTGAAACCGAGGCCGGCGAGGTCGATCTTGTCCTGGGTGACGTCGAAGTCGGTGATGGTGTCATCGAAGCTGGTGGTCGCGTTGCGGTAACTGTCGGACTGGGCGACGAACCGGAACGTATCGGCGCCGGTGCCGCCGGTGAGTTTGTCGACGCCCGCGCCACCGACGAGGATATCGCCACCGGCCGCGCCATTGATGGTGTCGTTGCCCGCGCCGCCATAGAAAATCTCGCTGGCGGCGCTGCCGAGCAGGGTGTCGTTGCCGGGCGTGCCTTGTACGGTGGTCATGGGTACGGTGGCGCTGACGTAGCTGCCGTCGCCATAGACCAGCGTGGCACCCTTGCTGGTGTGGCTGATGGTGTTGGCGATGATGGCGTTGCGGTCGGTGCCGTCTTCATTGCGCTCTGCAACACCGTAAGTCGACAGGTCGCTGCCGCTGATGATGTTGCCCTGGATGAGGTTATCGCTGCCGTTGAAGTACTTGCCGGACACGCCCAGGGTGTCGTCATAGGACTGGATGATGATTTCCGGTACGGCACTGCCCAGGGCGTTGTTGTTGAGGGTGTTATCGATGACGTCGACGTGGTTGCTGCCGTAGATGCGGATCCCGGCGCTGGTGTTGTCATGGATGTCGACGCCCGTGACGGTCACTTCGCTGGAGAGCTTGATCAGCACCCCTTCGGCACCGTTGCCGTACACCTCGCCGCCGGTGATGGTGATGTTGCTGGGCGAGGGAATGTCCTCGCTGCCGCGCTGGACCACGATGCCATTGCCGCCGTTGTCGTAGGCGACGTTATTGGTCAGGGTGAAATCGTGGGTGCTGGTGACGACGTTGAAACCGTGGCGGTCGTTGTTGTAGGCGATGTTGTTTTCGAAGGTGCTGTCGCTGAGGAAGTCGGCGACGAAGCCGTCCAGGCCGTTGCCGTGGGACACGCTGTTCTTGATGACCATGTTGACGGTTTGCTCGTGGGGGTCGAAACCGTACCCGGAGCAATCCTTGATCTCGACGCTGTCGAGGGTCACGTTGGAGTCGTAGCCTTCTTCGCCGGGAATATAGCCGTTGAACCAGCCGTCGACCTTGCCGGTGGTGCTGTCGCGGTTGCCGTCGATGGTGAGGTTGCTCACGCCGAAATCGTGGGTTTCCTCGCCATAGGCCGAGCGGATGATGCCGGTGATCTTGGTGTCGGACCCATCGGCCAGCTTGACCGTGGTGTCGCCCATGCCATCGCCGTACAGGTAGACGTTGCTCTTGAGCATCAGGCAGCCATCGGAAGGTTCTTCACCACCGGAAACGATGTAGGTGCCGGTGGGCATGTACACCTGCCCACCGCCGGCCGCAGCCGCTGCATCGATCGCACTCTGGATAGCTGCCGTGTCGTCTGTGATGCCATCTCCTTTGGCGCCAAAATTTTGTACGTTGAAAATCATGAGCTTATCTCCGTATCAGGCTTAAACCTCGGTAGACGTCAACATTCCATCGACGACCTTCGTGTTATGACCCAACGGAGCGCAAAAGTTGTGACCGCATATCGGGGAAAGTGTCAAAAAGCCGGACTAACTGATCAGCGGTTGTGTGGAGTGTGCGCAAGAGCAACGTTTCGTTGACGCTTTCTCACGCCCGACGCCGCCTACTGTGGGAGCGAGCTTGCTCGCGATAGCGGTGTGTCAGTCCACCTCAATGCAACTGATCCGACGCTATCGCGAGCGAGCTCGCTCCCACAGGGGGTCGTTGGTGTGGCGGACATGCGGTTTCCTTAATTTGGCATCAACCCCCACTCCCGGGGCCGCGGGATGCTGTTCAGCGCGGGCGGCGGCATGTCCCAGGGCCAATTGATGATGCGCAACGTGGCCATGGCGTTCGACGCATACCTGGGGGGCGGACCAGACGGTTCAGTATTCGCGTACGGTCTGAAGCCATACACATAGCGCTCTACGGAAAAGTGAATCCGTTATTAGCCGCACTTGATGTCATGTGGGAAGATGATGGATCGGTCTTGCCTTGAAGGTCAGTCATAGAGGCTTAAGTTATGGATGAATGCTATGAATTATGTTGTGCTTTCGTTGTTGACCGTGTTGTTGGTGCCGGGGCCGACGAACTCATTGCTGTTTCAAGTCGGTATGAGCAGGGGGCTCAACACGCTCTCGATGCGCTTCGTGGCAGCCGAATGGTTGGCATACGTTATTCAGATGACGATGTGGGGAGTGTTCATTGACCTGCTGATTACCGATCACTCCTGGGTGGTGATCGCTACCAAGATTTTTGCTGTGTGTTTCTTGTTTTATATTTCCTTGAAGCTTTGGTTTTCGGTAAAAGACCATGCACCAGTCGCAATGACGGGTGTTGCCGTTGCGGATCTGTTCGTGGCAACGCTGACCAATCCTAAAGGGTTGTTTTTTGTTTCCTTCGTTGCGCCGGTGGGCACATTTCTGTCGCTGGATAACTGGCTGTCATTCATTTCGCTATTCTCAGCCATTATTTTCCCGGTAGGGCTTGTATGGATCGCGGCTGGCGCTTTTTGCGGCCGGAAATTTCATGCGCTCGTATCTGGACGATTCTTAAATCGAGGCATTTCTTTGGTCATCGGGCTGTTCGCCTGCGGCATGCTGTTCAATATCGTGGCCCAGGTGGATTTCACCTGACTGCGCTCTGAGGTCTACTGCAAAGCGTTATTCATATGAGGTCCAACTGCGCGCTTACCTCTATTTTTTAAGCGACAACGCCCTTTTCAGGAACGCTGCCGTTCGACTCTCCCGGCATTTCGTCACCGTCGCCGGAGCCCCGCAAACCACCACGTTTCCGCCCTGGGTTCCAGCCCCCGGACCGATATCGATGACCCAGTCACTCTGCGCCACCACCCGCATGTCATGTTCCACCACAACCACCGTATGACCTTCCTCCACCAGGCGATTCAACTGCACCAGCAAGCGATCCACGTCCTGGGGATGCAGCCCATTGGTCGGCTCATCCAACACATATAAGGTTGCGCCCCGGGCCTTGCGCTGCAGTTCTGTCGCCAACTTGATCCGCTGGGCTTCGCCGCCGGACAGCTCCGTGGCCGGTTGGCCCAGGCGCAGGTAGCCCAGTCCGATATCTTGCAGCACTTGCAACGAACGCCTGGCCGCCGCTTGTTCGGCAAATACCTCGAGTGCCTGGTTCACGGTCAGCTGCAACACCTGGGAAATGTCCAGGCCCTGCCAGCGAACTTCCAGGGTCTGTGGGTTGTAGCGGGCGCCGTGGCAGGTGGGGCAAGGGGCGTACACGCTGGGCATGAACAACAACTCCACGCTGACGAAGCCTTCACCTTCGCAGGTTTCGCAACGCCCCTTGGCGACGTTGAAGGAAAACCGCCCGGCATCGAATCCCAGTGCCTGCGCCTGTTCCGTGGCGGCAAACAGTTTGCGCACGTGGTCGAACAACCCGGTGTAAGTGGCGAGGTTGGAGCGCGGGGTACGGCCGATGGGTTTCTGGTCCACCTGGACCAGGCGCTTGATCGCATCGAGCCCGGCGACAACGCGCCCGGCGCTGGTTTGCACGGGTTCGTCTTCCAGGCTTTGCTCGTCGGGTTCGGTGCTGGGGCTGGCCTGGCCCAGGTGGGCGCCGACCAGATCCAGCAGGGCCTGGCTGACGAGGCTGGATTTGCCTGAGCCAGAGATACCGGTCACGGCGGTGAAGCAGCCCAACGGGAAGGCCGCGTTCAGGTTGTCGAGGTTGTTGCGGGTGATGCCTTCCAGCCGCAGCCAATCCTTGGGTGCTCGTGGGCTGCGTGTCGCAGTGTGTTCTTCGTCAAAAAGGTAGGCACGGGTGCGTGATTCAGGCACTTGGCCAAGGCCTGCCGGCGGACCGCTGTAGAGGACTTTGCCGCCTTGTTCGCCAGCGTCCGGGCCCACGTCGATGAGCCAGTCGGCGCGGCGCATGGTATCGAGGTCATGTTCGACCACAAACACCGAGTTGCCCGCTGCCTTGAGGCGTTGCAGGGCGCCAAACAGGGCTTCGCTATCGGCCGGATGCAGGCCGGCGGAGGGCTCGTCCAGCACATAGATCACGCCGAACAACTGGGAATTGAGTTGGGTCGCCAGGCGCAGGCGTTGCAGTTCGCCGGACGAAAGCGTCGGCGTGCTGCGTTCCAGGGCGAGGTAGCCCAGGCCCAGGTCGATCAGCGTGACGATCCGTTCCAGCAGCTCGGCGGCGATGCGTTGGGCGGCCAGGCGTTTCTCCAGGGAGAGGTTGGGTGTGTGGCGGGCGTCGGGCCCGCCCGCATGGGGATTGTCGCCCCTGGCGGCGCGTTGCTCACGGGCCTCGCGGGTTTGCCGGTGACTGAGGACGTCTCCCGTTTCTTCGGCCTGTGCAAGGTAGTCGGGCGCCAAGACCTGCTTGAGCACCTCGGCCAGCTCGAGCAGCGGCAGGTGCGACAGCTCGGCGATGTCCAGGCCGGCAAAGGTCACGGTCAGCGCCTGGCGTTTGAGGCGTTTGCCCTCGCACACCGGGCACGGGCTGGCGCGCATGTATTGCGCCACGCGTTTGCGCATCTGGGCACTTTGGGAATGCATGAAGGTGTGCAGCAGGTAGCGCCGGGCACCGCTGAACGTACCTTGGTAACTGGGTTCGAGCTTGCGCTTGAGGGCGGCGCGGGTCTGGGCCGGCGTCAGTCCGGCGTAGACGGGAACGGTAGGGGTTTCTTCGGTGAAGAGAATCCAGTCCCGTTGCTTTTTCGGCAGGTCGCGCCACGGGATGTCGACGTCATACCCCAGGGTCACCAGAATGTCCCGCAGGTTCTGGCCTTGCCAAGCCATGGGCCAGGCAGCCACGGCGCGTTCGCGGATGGTCAGCGATGGGTCTGGCACCATGGAGGCTTCGGTCACTTCATAGACCCGGCCCAGGCCGTGGCATTCCTGGCAGGCGCCCTGGGGCGTGTTGGGCGAGAAGTCCTCGGCGTAGAGCATGGGCTGGTCGGCCGGGTAGCTGCCGGCGCGGGAGTAAAGCATGCGAATCAGGCTCGACAGGGTGGTGACGCTGCCCACTGATGAACGTGCACTGGGGGTGCCGCGTTGTTGCTGCAAGGCGACTGCCGGCGGCAGGCCCTCGATGCTGTCCACGTCCGGTACGCCCACCTGGTCGATCAGGCGCCGCGCATAAGGCGCGACGGATTCGAAGTAACGACGCTGGGCTTCGGCATAGAGCGTGGAGAAGGCCAGCGACGACTTGCCGGAGCCCGACACGCCAGTGAATACCACCAGGGCATCGCGAGGGATGTCCACGTCGACATTCTTGAGGTTGTGTTCGCGGGCGCCACGCACCCGGACGAAACCGGTGGCGTGCGGCAATGAAGAGGCGGTGGCGGGGCCGGAGCTTGCGGGCATGGGGCGTTCCTTGTGGGCGTCTGCTTAATGCGTTGGGGCTTTCAGGCGAAACGGCGTCACGCAGAGCATGGAGCCTGGGTCATGACGTTGACAATTATGTATGCGACCGGGTTCGTTCATTCTTGTGCAATTAAAATTTACGCCGGACAAAAGACCCGAGAACAGTTTCGCAGTTTTCCCCGAACTACGGACCTCCCGACGCCTCGTTCAAACGGCTCTCTGGATTATTTGTCGCGCTGCTGGCCGGCGCGACGCTTTGTTGGGCGGTGATTTGGCGCCGATGGGCCACTGATGTTGCCTGTGTACCAAATCGCTCTTTTGGTGGCGAGGGAGTTTGTGGAAGCGATCTCATCCCATGGAAGCGTCCACCCGCTACCCAAGTAGCATTCGTGGAGCCGGCGCGGCTTCGTACACTCAGGGCTCCTATCACGCACCCGCCGGAGGCGACGATGCAGCAGGCCCAGAGCGAAGGTGTGGTGAGCGCCATGTCCCAGGCGAGCGACGTCCAGCAGGTGGCCCAGGCGCTGGCGCGGCAGTTGTTGCACCCGCACCTGGGGTTCGTGCTGTTTTTCTGTTCCGCCGAATACGACTTGCCGGCCCTCGGCCAGGCGCTGTCCCAGAGTTTCGGCGGGATTCGCCTGGTGGGCTGCACCAGCGCCGGGGAAATCACCCCCGAGGGTTACGGTCGCAACTGTGTGACGGCGGTGGGTTTCGATCATCGGCACTTTTCCATTGCCGCCGAGCTGATCGGGGAAATGGAACACTTCAGCCTGATCGACGCCCAGCAAATGGTCGAGCGCCTGGCCAGCGGTTGTCGCAGCAACGCCTTGGCGCCGATCAAGGGCCATAGTTTCGCCTTGACCCTGCTCGATGGCCTGTCCAGCCGCGAGGAGATGGTGCTGGCGGCCTTGAGCGCCGCCCTGGGGGACATCCCGCATTTCGGCGGTTCGGCCGGCGATGACAACTACCTGACCCACACCCATGTCTACTTCGAAGGCCAGTTCCACAGTGGCGCGGCTGTGGTGGTGCTGATCAACACTTGGCTGGAATTCGAAGTCTTCACCACCCATCACATCCTGCCTCGACAAGAGAAGCTGGTGGTGACCGGTGCCGACAGCGCCTCGCGACGGGTCTATGAACTCAACGCCGAACCCGCTGCCGAGGAGTATGCCCGGCACATCGGCGTGCCGGTGAGCGCGCTCGACTACCGGGTCTTCGCCGCCCATCCCCTGGCGGTGCGCATCAATGACCAGTACTACGTGCGGGCGATTCAACAGGTGCACCCGGACTTGAGCCTGAGTTTCTACTGTGCGGTGGAGAACGGCATTGTTCTCACCGCGATGACTCCCGGTCCCTTGCTGCACAACCTGCAAACGCTGTTCGACGGTTTGCAGGCGCGCCTCGGCGACTTGTTGCTGACCATCGGCTGCGATTGCTTCCTCCGGCGCCTGGAGTTGGAAGATCGTGGCGGCCTGGAGCAGATCGGCCAGTTCCTGCGCGAACAACGGGTGATGGGGTTCAACACCTATGGAGAACAGTTCAATGGCATGCACATCAACCAGACGTTCACCGGAGTTGCCATTGCCCGACATCGCGTCCCCGGCCATCGCTGACCTACAGGCCCAGCTCGCCAGCCTGCTGCATGAAAACCGCAAGTTGCGGCGCATCAACGAAGCGCTGATCGAGCGGGTGGAATCCGGCGTCACCCGGGGCAACGACCCCTACGCGGCGTTCCAACACTCGGTGGTACTGGCCGAGCAGGTGCGTGAGCGCACCGATGCCCTGAACCAGGCCATGGCCGAACTCAAGGCCGGCAATCACTTGCTGGGCGAGGCGCGGCTGCGGGCGGAAACCGCCCATCGACACCTGATCGACGCCATCGAAAGCATCTCCGACGCGTTTGTGCTGTTCGACGAGCAACAACGCATCGTCCTGTTCAACAGCCGCTTCAAGGCCTTCTGGGCCAATAGCCGGGTGCGCATCGTCGCCGGCATGCGTCTGTCGGAGGTGAAGCGCCTGATGACCGCCAACGGGCTGTTCAGCGAGGAACCCCGAGGCCAGGCCGACGAGCATGTGTTGTATCGCTTGCAGAACGGGCGTTGGCTGCAAGTCAGCGAGCGGCCGACCCAGGAAGGCGGGCGGGTGATCCTGTTTACCGACATCACCGACGTCAAGCTCAGCGAAACCGTGCGCCGCGAGCAGGCCATCGCGCAGAAATCCCATCTGTTGCAGCGGGCGGTGGACAACCTGTCCCAGGGCGTGGCGATGGTCAATGCCCAAGGTGTGCTGGAGCTGTGGAACCGGCGCTTCCTCGAACTCAGCGGCCTGGCGCCGGTGGCGGCCCACCGACCGTTCAACGAAGTGATTGCCGACAGTGAGTTGCAACTGCTGACCCCGGCCAGCCGCGACAGCAATGGCCGGCTGATCCACGAATGCGAGCAGCGCCTGTGCGATGGTCGGGTGCTGGAGATCCGCACGCATCCGTTGCCCACCGGCGGCTACGTCAACACCTTCACCGACATCACCGAGCGCTACCAGCACGCCGAGGCACTGAGCGAAAGCGAGCGCTGGATCCGCCTGATCACCGACCATGTGCCGGCGCTGATCGCTTACCTCAACGCCGACCTGGTCTACGAGTTCACCAATAAGGTCTACGAGCAATGGTATTGCTGGCCCCGTGGCGTGATGCTCGGCCAGAGCCTGCGCGAAGCCCATAGCGAGCAGCATTACCAGCGCCTGGAAACCTACGTGGCCCGGGCGTTGGCGGGTGAGAGCGTGACGTTCGAATTCGCCGAGACCAACATCAACAACCAGGAGCGCTACATGCTGCGCTCCTACGTGCCGAACCGTTTGGCCAATGGCGAAGTGGTCGGGATTTTCGTGCTGATCCGCGACATCACTGAACGCCGCCGCACTGCCGAAGCCTTGCACCAGGCTTACCAGAACCTGGAACAGCGGGTCCAGGAACGCACCGCCGAACTGACCACGCTCAATGACCAGTTGCTGCGCGAAATCGACGAGCGCAGCCGGGTGGAATTGCGCTTGCGCGAAGCCAAGCGCGAGGCCGAGCAGGCCAACCTGTCCAAAACCAAATTCCTCGCGGCGGTCAGCCATGACCTGCTGCAACCGCTCAACGCTGCCCGGTTGTTCACCAGTGCCTTGCTTGAGCGCCGCGAGCCGATGGCCAACGCGCAACTGGTGCGCAACGTCAGCAATTCGCTGCAGGACGTGGAGAACCTGTTGGGCACCCTGGTGGACATCTCCAAGCTGGACGCCGGGGTGATCAAGGCCGATGTCGCGCCGTTCGGCCTCAGTGAGTTGCTGGACAACCTGGCCGCCGAATACGCCCAGATCGCCCGCAGCGAAGGGTTGGAGCTGCACTTTGTCGGCTGTTCGGTGCTGGTGCGTAGCGACATGCAATTGCTCGCGCGGATCCTGCGTAACCTGCTGAGCAATGCCATTCGCTACACCCCCAGCGGGCGGGTGGTGCTGGGCTGCCGCCGACATCGCCAGCGGGTGTCGATCCAGGTCTGGGACAGCGGCATCGGCATCGCCGAGAACCGCCTGGAGGAAATTTTCCAGGAGTTCAAGCGCGGCGACGTGCAGCGGCCGAACCAGGACCGTGGGTTGGGCCTGGGCCTGGCGATTGTCGAGAAAATTGCCGGGATCCTCGGACACCGGATCCAGGTGCGTTCCTGGCCGGGCAAGGGCTCGATGTTCGCCATCGACGTGCCGCTGAGCGCCACCGCGCCCAAGCCGTTGCCGTGCCTGGACATGAGCGAGCCAATGCTCGAACGACTGCGCGGGGCACGGGTCTGGGTGCTGGATAACGATGCGGCGATCTGCGCCGGCATGCGCACCTTGCTGGAAGGCTGGGGGTGTCGGGTGGTGACCGCGCTGTCGGAACAGGACCTGGCCCGCCAGGTGGATAACTACCACGCCGAGGCGGACCTGCTGATCGCCGACTATCACCTGGACCACGATCAGAACGGCGTCGATGCCGTGGCCCGGATCAACGCCCGCCGGGCCTCACCGATCCCGGCCATGATGATCACCGCCAACTACAGCAACGAACTCAAGCAGCAGATCCGCGAGCGCGGGCACACCCTGATGCACAAGCCGGTGCGGCCGATGAAGCTCAAGATCGCGATGAGTCACCTGTTGGGTCCCTCCCGATCTTGAGCCGAACACTGTTGTGGCGAGGGAGCTTGCTCCCGCTGGGCTGCGAAGCAGCCCCAAAAGCCCGGCACCTCAGTGTGTCAGGCTCATTGAGTCGACCTGATCGGGGCTGCTGTGCAGCCCAGCGGGAGCAAGCTCCCTCGCCACAGGGATTCATGGCGCCTGTTCAACGCCGCAAATAAGCCCCGAAATCAATATCCCCGGCACTGAGGATCGCCTGCACCCGGTTGTGCACATTGAGCTTGCGCAGGATCGCCGAGACGTGGGCCTTGACCGTGGTTTCGGCGATGTCCAGGGTGTAGGCGATCTGCTTGTTCGACTCGCCCTTGGTCATGCGTTCGAGCACCAGCAGTTGCTTGCGGGTCAAGGCCTGGAGCAGTTCCGGCGGGAACGCCGGGGTTTCGTTCAGGCGCCGGCCCACCGGGCTCTTTTGCGTGCGGATGATGTCCGGCGGCAGGTACACGTTGCCGTTGAGGATCTGCTCGATGGCGTCGGTCATCTGCGAGCGCGGCGAGGATTTGGTGATAAAGCCCACCGCGCCATAGGTGATGGCCTGCAGCACCACTTGCTTGTCCTGTTCGGCGGAGACGATGACCACGGGAATGGTCGGTGCCTCGTTGCGCAGGTTGATCAGGCCATTGAGCCCGTGCATGCCGGGCATGTTCAGGTCCAGCAGGATCAGGTCCAGGTCGTCGTGCTCGGCGGTCAAGGCCAGGGCACTGTCCAGGTCGGCGGTTTCCATGACTTCGCTGCCAGGAAAACCGTCGCTGATGACGTTGTGGATGGCTTCGCGAAACAGTGGGTGATCGTCGGCTATCAGGATTTTATACATGGCCATTCACCTCGTTATTGTCGTATGGGGCAGGGCAGTTGCGCGCATTTCTTTGCAAAATCAGGGAAAGGGTTCGGGGTGGGCGGCCTGCAGGGGCAGATTGGCCGCCTCCCAGGCATCGAGGCCATCGCGATACCAGTACACTTGCTTATAGCCCATGGCAGCGGCGCGTTTTACCGCGTTCCAGCTCAACCAGCAATCGGAGCGACAATAAAAGACCAGTGGTCGATCCGTCTGCCCGGCGGTGGCCTTGCGCAAGTGATAGGCGAAATAGTCTTGCCAGGCCGGCGAGAGGTCGCCGTCGCCGGTATTGGCCAGCCACAGGCTGCCTGGAAGGTTGGCATGGGGTTCGTTGTCGATGAACTGCCCCTGGACCCAGGGCCGGCGGTACACGTCAATCAGCAGCGCAGGCGACGCTTGCCCGAGCAGCCGTTGCAACGCCTGGGTGTCCAGGGTTTGTGCACCGTCGACGGTGGCGGGCGTCGGGCTGCGGTATTGGGCGATGCGGTAGCCCTGCGCTGAAAACAGCGCGGTCTCGGCCTGGGCGACATTCAGCGCCAGACCCAGCAAGAGGATCGCCAGCAAACGGGGCATAGGATTTATCCTTTTTGTTATGCGCCCATTACATGCCAGGGTCGAGGTCTTGTGAATGCGACCATAGACAGGAAAACCGGTACTAAAGTAGTAATTTCAGCCATGGGGCCCTGTTCAGAACCCTTGTGGGAGCGAGCTTGCTCGCGATAGCGGTGTGTCAGTCAACATCATTGCTGAATGATCCGCCGCTATCGCGAGCAAGCTCGCTCCCACAGGGTTTCCACCCATAGGGATATTGGGATAGGGCAGGATCAACTGGCCTTGCGCAACGCCGCATGCTGCGGATTGAATGTCCACACCGCCAAGAATGTGAACACCAGGGTCAAGCCCAGGCACACCGCCATCGCCAGCAGATTGAACTGCTCATACAGCGCAAAACGCACCAACTCCACGCCATGGGTGAACGGGCTCACCGCGCAGAGCCAGTACAGCCAGGGGCTGGCTTCCTGCATTTTCCACAGTGGGTACAGCGCCGAGGACAGAAAGAACATCGGGAAGATCACGAAATTCATCACCCCGGCAAAGTTCTCCAGTTGCCGGATGGCGTTGGACAGCAACAAGCCCAGGGCGCTGAGCATCAGGGCCACCAGCAGCAAGGCCGGCAAGGCCAGCAGCAGGCCCATGGTCGGTGGCTGGATGCCGTACAGCCAGGCGATGGCGAGAAAGGCATAGACCTGTAGCAGCGAGATCAGCGAGGTCGCCAGCAACTTGCTCGCCAGCAGGAAAGCCCGGGGCAGGGGGCTGGTGAGCAGCACGCGCATGCTGCCCATTTCCCGGTCGTAGACCATCGACAGCGAGCCCTGCATGCCGTTGAACAACAGGATCATGCAGGCCAGCCCCGGCACGATGTATACCTCGTAGGGAATGTAGGTGTCATAGGGCGCGATGATGGCGATGCCCAGGGCCGCGCGAAAGCCGGCGGCGAACACCAGCAGCCACAGCAGTGGCCGGACCAGGGCGCTGAGCAGCCGGGTGCGTTGCAGCACGAAGCGCAGCCATTCGCGCACCACGATGCCGCTGAAACAGTGCCAATACGCGTTCATGGCCGGGCTCCCGAGGCGGTCAAATGGCTGAAGGCCGAACCGAGGGAGCCACCGTGTTCCAGGCTCACCGCGTCGGCCTGGCCGCTGGCGACCAGGCGGCCCTGGTGCACGATCAACAGGTCGTCGCTGGGTTGCACTTCGTCCAGCAGGTGAGTGGTCCAGAGCACGCTGATGCCCTGTTCGCTGCACAGTTGCCGAATGTGCAGGCCGAGGGCAAGGCGGCTGGCCGGATCGAGGCCGACGCTGGGTTCGTCCAGCAACAACAGGCGCGGCTCATGGAGCAGGGCGCGGGCGATTTCAACCCGGCGCCGGTGGCCGCCATTGAGGTCGCGTACCCGCTCGTGGCGGCGCTCGGTCAGGTGCTGGCGGGTCAGTTCGGCATCGATGCGGGCGCTGCCTTGGCGTCGCGAAAAACCATGCAGCGCCAGGTGATAGCGCAGGTTCTGTTCGATGCTCAGGTCCAGGTCCAGGGTGCTTTGTTGGAACACCACGCCCAACTGGCGCAAGGCCGGTCGTGGCGACTTGTGCAGGGAGTGGCCGCCGACGCGGATGTCGCCGCGTTGCAGGTCATACAGGCGCGTGAGCAGGGCGATCAGCGTCGACTTGCCGGCGCCGTTGGGCCCCAGCAGCGCGGCGAAACGGCCGACGGGCAGGCTGAAATTCATCTGCTTGAGGGCTTCGCGCGCGCCATAGGCAAAGCTCAGGTCACTGACTTCCAGGGCGTTCATGGCGTGACCACCACGCCCCAAGGGTAGCGCCCGACTTTCACCGACTTCAGGACTTTGCGGCTCTCTACATCGATCACCGAGACATCGCCACTCACACCATTGGTCGCCAGCAGTCGCTTCTGGTCCGGGGTGAACGCCAGTTGCCAGACCCGGCGGCCCACCAGCAGGTAATCCAGCACTTCGAAGGTCTTGGCGTCGATCACCGCCACATGGTTGGCCGGGCCCAGGGCGACGAACGCCAGCTTGCCGTCGGCGCTGAGCTTGATGCCCACCGGCTGTACCTTGTCCGGGTGCACGCCCTTGATCTGGAACGTCAGGGTCTTGAGCACCTGGCGCGTGGCGACGTCGAGCACGGTCAGGGTGCCGCCGATCTCCGCCGAGGCCCAGAGCTGCGTTCCGTCGCGATTGAACTCGACGAAACGTGGCCGTTGGTCCACCAGGGTGTTGTCGGCCAGGGTCTGGGTGCTGGTGTCGATCCAGTGCAGCATGTTCGTGGTTTCACTGGTGTTGACCGCCCACTTGCCGTCGGGGCTGACGGCCATGCCTTCGGGTTCGACACCCACGCCGATCTGGCCCAGCACTTCGGAGGTCTGGGTGTCGATCACCGTGACTAGGGCATCGTCTTCGTTGGAGACATACAGCCAGCGGTCGTTGGGGTGCAGGGCGAACTGCTCCGGGTCCTTGCCGGAGGGTAGCTCCTTGATGATCTTGCGGGTGGCGACGTCCATCACCTGGACCCGGTCCGAGTCGCTGGCGCAGATGTAGAGCAGGCGATTGTCATGGGACAGCAACAGGCCGCGGGGGCGTTGGCCCACGGGCAAGGTCTCGATGACTTCCAGGCTCTGCATGTCGATCAGGCTCAGGCTGTTGTCTTTTTCGTTGGAGACCCAGGCGATGCTGGCAGCGGCGGGGCCGGCAGCCAGCAGAACAGCACCCAGGGCAAGGACTTGGCAGAGCAGGGCCGGTTTGAACAGCGGGCGGCGCATGGCGGTTTTCCTTATTGTTGTTATCGATCAGGGGTAACGGCAGCTCACTTCGGGCCGGTCATAGCCCAGGCTGTCCATTTCATTGGAGGGGTGCAGAAAACCGTCCTGGGGCGAGGTGCTGACCAGTGCACGGGGCTGGACCAGGGGAATCGGTTGGCGTAGTTGGCCATTCCACGGTCGGTAGCTGAGCTTGCGGCCCTTGAAGCCGTCCAGGGGCAATTGGTCGCTGAGGGCCAGTTGGCGGATGGCGAACGGGTCGGTCTGACGCAGTTTGCTCACCGCGCTGGCGATGCTGCGCACGGCGATCCAGGCTGCGAAGTCACGGTCGTTCATCCAGCGCCCGGCGAGGGCTTCGAAGCGCTTTTGCAATTGCGCCGCGCCATAGGTTTCCACGGTCTTGTGCCAGCCGGTGGGCGTCAGTCCCTGGGTGCCGGCCACCGGGCGTGGGTACCAGGTCTGGTAGGGCAGGTATTCGCCGAAGTCGCCGCGCTCGTCGGCCACCAGCACCACGTCGTACTCGGCGGTCTGGGTGAACAGCGGCATGTCGGCCTGGGCGCTGCGGCGCTGGTCGTTGTCGAACTGCCAGGCTTTCTCGGCGACGATCTTCATGCCGAAGCGTTTCATGGCCCGGCGCAATGCGGCGGCATAGGCTTGGTCCTCGGGTGTCTGGCCGACGATCAGCAGGGCCCGTTGCCATTTGCGCACCACGCTGAACTGCACCAGGGCATCGGCGAGCATGGCGCGGTCGGGCAGGCTGTGCAGCACGTTGCCCAGGCAGTCGGTGGTGCGCAGGCTGTCGTCGGGGCTGCCGGCGTTGAACAGCAGACTGTCGGGCAGGGCGGCGCTGAGATCGCGCAGGCTGGTGGCCGGTGCATTGATCACGAACAGCCGCAGGCCTTGGTCGTGTTGGGCGCGGGCGGCCTGGAGCAGGGCTTCGGGACTGTCGACGCTGGCGCTTTCCAGGCGATAGTCGTGCTGGAGGAAACGCCCGGTGCTGTTGCTGTCGACGATCGCCAGCTCAGCGCCGCGCAACCCGGCATCGGCCGGTTCGGCAATGACGTTGGACAGCAGCGGGCCCGGGTCTGGGCGGTAACCCAGGTAGCCGATGCGCACTTGCAGCGGCGTGGCGTCGCCCGCGTGAGCGGTCGCCGCTGCCAGCAGAAAAACCAGGGCGTAACTGACGAGCCGGCGCATGACGTCCTCCATTGCGGGTAGCGCCAGCATAGGAAGGCTGTGGCCCTGGGGAAATATGCAGAAAGTACCGCCGGGGCAGTACCAAGGTAGTAACTCGCGTTGGAAGCCGGGGTTTTAGGATGCAAGGCATCGTCATTGCCCAGGATGGGACAGACCATGCGGACTCTCAAGACCCTGCTGTTGACGTTGCTGCTGATCCTGAGTTTGATCGGGGTGAATCGTCCCCAAGCCTGGAACTCTCCAAGCCCTCCAGTGGGAGCGAGCTTGCTCGCGATAGCGGTGGTTCAGTCGGCCTCGGTATCGGCTGTGCCGCCGTCATCGCGAGCAAGCTCGCTCCCACAGGGTGTGGGTGGCTATTCAGGGTTGGAACGCTAGCCATGTCAGCCCTCTGGCGCATCAACCTTTGGGTGTCAGCTTTCTTCGCCCTGGTCACTGTGGCCTGTGCCATCCTGCTGTTGCACCAGGCCATGGCCGATGTGAAGCGAGAGTTGCAATCGGCCGAGTCGGTGGTGCATTACCTGCGTGAAACCGCCGAGCGCGACCCGGCCAGTCTCCAGCCGCGGTTGACCGGCAGCCTGCGTCATGTGCGGGTCCGTTGGCTGGCCCCTGGGGAACGGTTCCCTGCGGATGAAAAGGGGATGAAAGCCTGGCTCGGCCGCCAGCTACTGGACGACAGCCCCGCAGCCCAGGTGGTGGAATTGCCTGACGGTCGACGGGCCTGGATTGCCGTCGATCCGCGGGACGAAATCGACGAGATTCTCGATTCGTTGGTGCAACTGTTGTACGTCTGTGCCTTGGCGCTGTCGCTCAGCCTGTTGGTGATCCGCTGGGCGGTACGCCGGGGCATGGGTTTGCTCGATGAGTTGCTCCAGGCACTGCGTCAGGTGTCTGCCGGGAACCTGCAGGTGCGCCTGGGCATTGAAGGTGTGCCGGAGGCGCAGCAACTGGCGGGGCATTTCAATCGCATGACCGCCGCCCTGGCCGAGGCCCAGGCCGATAATGCCCGGCTCACCCAGGCGTTGCTGGCCGTGCAGGAGCAGGAGCGCACCCGGCTGGCCCAGACCCTGCACGACGACTTGGGCCAATACGTGGCCGGCATTCGTGCCCGCGCCTGCCTGTTGCGCCTGGTGATGGATCAGCCGCCGGCGCTGGAGCAGACCGTCAGCCAGCTCGAAGACCATTGCGAGCATTTGCAACAGGGTTTCCGGGCGCTGGTGCATGACTTGTACCCGGTGGTGTTGCAGCACTTGCCGTTATGCGAGGCCATCGGGCTATTGGCCGGGCAATGGCAGGCCAGCCAGGGCATCGCCTGTCAGCTTCGGATCGACGAAGCCTTGCCGCCCATGTCCGGATCGGACAAGACCCACCTGTATCGCTTGTTGCAGGAAGCACTCACCAACGTTGCCCGGCATGCCGGTGCCACGCAGGTAAGGATTCGTCTGCAACATCGTGCCGGACGCCTGCGTTTGCTGGTGCGCGACAACGGCCGCGGTGCGATGCAACCATTGCGCGCCGGTGTGGGCTTGCACTCGATGTCTGAACGGGCGCGCAGCCTGGGTGGGGCGTTGCGCATTATCAGCCAGCCTGGCGCCGGTTGGGCGCTGGCCTTGAATATGCCCTGGAGGCGTGATGAACATTTTGTTGGTGGATGACCATGCGGTGGTTCGGCAGGGCTATGCCAGCCTGCTACGGGCGCTGATGCCGGACCTGCTGGTCCGCGAAGCGGCGATGGGTGAAGAGGCGCTGAGCCTGGTGCAGGAGCAGGTGCCGCACCTGGTGATCATGGACTTCGGCCTGCCCGGTATCAGTGGTCTGGAAACCACCCGCCGGTTGCGCCAGCGCCTGCCACAATTGCGGGTGTTGTTCTTCAGCATGCACGACGAATTGCCGCTGGTGCGCCAGGCATTGGACGCCGGTGCCGCGGGCTACCTGACCAAGAACTCGGCGCCTCAGGTGCTGGTGGAAGCGGTACGCCGGGTGCTGGCCGGCCATGCCTACATCGAACAGTCCCTGGCCACGCAACTGGCCTGCGCCAGCTCCCGGCACGACACCGACCCACGCCTGCAATGCATGACCCAGCGGGAGCTGGAGATCTTCGTCATGCTCGCCAAGGGCACACCGGCGCGCACCATTGCCGAACAGCTATGCATCAGCGCCAAGACCGTGTCCAACCACCTGACATTGCTCAAGAGCAAGTTGCAGGTCAGCTCCCATGCCGAGCTGGTGCACTTGGGGATCGACCTTGGGGTGGTGCGGGTGGCGGGGTGAATCCCAGGTTCATTGTGGCGAGGGAGCTTGCTCCCGCTGGGGCGCGAAGCGGCCCCGAAAAAAGGCACCTCGGTAGGACGGATTGATTGGTGGGCCGGGGAGAGGGCTGCTGCGCAGCCCAGCGGGAGCAAGCTCCCTCGCCACAGGGTTTTGTGGCAATCCTTACTGATCCCAAGACGTCGGGCAGCCGGTGCAGCCTTCCATATTCGCATCCTGGAAATTTCCATAGTGCTGGCGGGAACCGCTCAGGTTGGCCTGTTCCAGGTTGCTTTCGCCGAGCTTGGCCTCCTGCAGGTTGGCGTCGCGCAGGTCGGCGCCCTTGAGGTCGGCCTTGCTCAGCCAGGCCATTTCCAGGTCAGCGGCCTGCAGGTTGGCACCCTGCAGCCGCGCGCCGGACAAGCGGGCGAACTGAAGGTAGGCGGCGGTCAGGTCGGCACGTTGGAACTGCGTGCCTTGGGCGAACAGCCCCCAGCCTTGGATCGCCTTGAGCGTGGCGCCGCTGAAGTCCGCCAGGCGCAGGTTGCTTTGTTGCAGGCTGGCGCGGGTCAGGTTGGCGCCCTGTAGCTGGGCTTTCTCAAGGTTGGCCAGGTCCAGCCGCGCGTGCCGCAGATCGGCGTCGCGCAGGTCGGCACCGCTGAGGTTCATTTTGCGCAGGTCCTGGTTCGCCAGTTTTGCACCACGCAGGTTGGCGCCGGGGCATTGGCTGGCTTCGGCGATGACGCAGCCGTTGAGGGTGAGCGGGGTGTCGAGGTCGTCGGCGTTGGCAAAGGCGCCAACGAATAGAAGCAGCAATGACAAGCATCTCATGACATGAACTCGGGCAATTGTGGGAGCGAGCTTGCTCGCGATAGCGCAATATCAGTCAACATGAATGCCGGCTGAACGACCGCCATCGCGAGCAAGCTCGCTCCCACAGGGGGTTGTGGTGTGTGTCAGGACCCAGGTGGGATCGGGCTATTTCTGCGCGGTCGCCTTGTCCCAACTCGGAATCTTGAACACCCAGAACGACCCGCCCTGGGCCACGGGCTTGGTCAGTTCGGCCATGTCGCCGCCCCACAACGGTACGGCGCCGCCATAACCGACGGTCACGCCGATGTACTGCTCGCCGTCCTGTTCCCAGGTGATGGGCGGGGAGACGATGCCGCTGCCGGTCTGGAACTTCCACAGCTCCTTACCGGTTTTCGCATCAAAGGCCTTGAAGAATCCGTCGCCAGTGCCGGTGAACACCAGGTTGCCCTTGGTCGCCAGCACGCCGGCCCACAGCGGCAGCGCTTCCTTGTGCTCCCAGACCACCTTGCCGGTGGTGGGGTTCATCGCCCGCAGGCTGCCGACATGATCGTCGTACATGCGCTTGATGCGGAAACCCATGCCCAGGTAGGCCGAGCCTTTCTTGTAGTTCACTTCTTCGGTCCAGTACTCCTCTTTCCACTGGTTGCCGGGGACGTAGAACAGGCCGGTGTCCTGGCTGTAGGCCATGGGGTTCCAGTTCTTGCCGCCGAGGAACGGAGGCGAGACTTCCACCGGCTTGCCCTTGGTTTCGCCGGGCAGTGGCTTGGCCGGACGCTGACCAGGGTTTTCCACCGGGCGGCCGGTCTTCAGGTCGATGTGGCTGGCCCAGGTGATGTTGTCGACGAAGGGAAAGGCGTTCTGCAGCTTGCCGTTGTTGCGGTCCACCACGTAGAAGAAGCCGTTGCGGTCGGCGTGGGCGGTGGCCTTGACCACCTTGCCATCCTTGTCCTTGTAGTCGAACAGCACCAGCTCGTTGTTGCCGGAGAAGTCCCAGGCGTCATTGGGCGTGTGTTGGTAGAACCACTTCACTTCGCCCGTGCTTGGGTCGACACCGACCTGGCCCGAGGTGTAGAGGCTGTCGTAATCGTGGGGGTTGCCGTCCTTGGCTGTGCGCGCCCAGGTGTTCCAAGGGCCGGGGTTGCCCGCGCCGACGATGATGGTGTTGGTCTCGGCGTCGAAACTGGCGCTCTGCCAAGGTGCGCCGCCGCCATGACTCCAGGCTTCGACCTTGCCGGTTTCGGTGGTCTTGTCGTCGGGCCAGGAGGGCGCCTTGACGTCGCCGGTCGGGGTGCTGTCCTTGCCGTTGAGGCGGCCCATGTGGCCTTCGACGAACGGGCGCATCCAGACTTCTTCGCCGGTTTCCGGGTCGCGGGCGAACAATTGCCCGACCACACCGAACTCGTCGCCGGAGCTGCCGTGGATCAGCAGCACCTTGCCGCTGGTCTTGTCTTTGATCAGCACCGGAGCGCCGGTCATGGTGTAGCCGCCGGCGTGGTCGCCGAACTTCTTGTTCCACACCACCTTGCCGGTGTTCTTGTCCAGGGCGACTACCCGCGCATCCAGGGTGCCGAAGTAGATCTTGTCGCCATAGATCGCCGCGCCGCGGTTGACCACATCGCAGCATGGGCGAATGTTGTCCGGCAGCCGGTGGTTGTAGGTCCACAGGCGCTTGCCGGTCCTGGCGTCGAGGGCGAATACCCGCGAATACGAGCCGGTGACGTAGACCACGCCGTCGCTGACGATGGCCTGGGATTCCTGGCCGCGCTGCTTTTCGTCACCGAATGAGTAGGACCAGGCCGGGGTCAGCTTGAAGACGTTCTTGTCGTTGACCTGGGCCAGCGGGCTCCAGCGTTGGGCGTTGGTGCCCATGCCATATTGCAGCACGTCCTGGGTGGTCAGGTGGTCGTTGGCAATGTCTTCCCAACTGACCCCTGGCGTCGCGGCGTTGGCCAAGGGGCTCAGCGACAGACTGCCGGCCAGCAGCAAGGCGACAGTCAGGGCGGAGAGGGCGGGTAGCGTTTTTATTCTCATGGTGGCAGTTCCCAGTGAAGGTTTTGGCCTGACTAGGTTGGGTCGCGCCGGTGCCTGGCCGATACGGAAAAAGTCCCGCCCTTGCCGGGAAGACTTCCCGAACCGCCTGTCTTTGCGACTTGCGTCGGATGGCCTGCTACCAAGGGACTAGACCGCGGCCACCAAAGCAGCATTCGGCTGGCGCCCCAGGGTTCCTAAGATGACGGCACGGCTTCTTCACAGAGGTCTTGCGTGCAATCCAGAGGGCATAACAATGACAACAAAATGCAACGCCATCATCGCTACCGCACTGCTGATGGGGCTGATCGGCGCAGGCTCCGCGTGGGCCCACGGCAACGTAGTGCCCCAGGCAGTGGAAACCAAGGGGCTGACCCCAATCAAGGACAGCAACTTGCCATTGGACGCTGATGGGTGGGCTGCCCAGAACCCGTATCGCAATTCTCCCGAGCGTGAAAAAGCCGTGGAAATCGGCGCCTCGGCCTACAACCAGAACTGCGCCGCGTGCCACGGCCTGGAAGCCAAGTCCGGCGGGATCGCCCCGGACCTGCGCATGTTGGACGCCGCCGAAGCCGGAGACGAATGGTTCGTCGAGCGCGTACGCCATGGCGCGGTGCGCGACGGTCGGGTCTACATGCCGAAAATGGCTGATTATCTGAGCCAGGAAGCCTTGTGGGCGGTGCGCACTTATCTTGACAGCGTGCACGTCGAGGAGTGATCGCCATGCGCTGGTTCGCCTGGGTCATCTGCTGCGTGTTGCTGGGTGCCCAGGCGGTTCAGGCCCAGGTGCGCAGTTACGACCAGATGATTGCCGCCGGGGAACTGAAGGTGGCGGTCTACAAGGACTTCGCTCCCTACAGCTTCGAAGACCAGGGCCAGCCCAGGGGCGTCGACGTCGAACTGGCCCAGGCCTTGGCCAAGGCCCTGGGCGTGCGCCTGAAGCTGATGTGGGCACCGCCCGGCGAGAAGCTCGATGACGATCTGCGTGATTACATCTGGCGCAGCAGCCCGCTGCATGACCGGCAATTGGCCGACTTGATGATGCGTGTGCCGTACGATCACGACTACGTGCAAAAGCGCAACGACGTCGGTGAGCTGGAAAACGCCCAGGTGGTGATGTTCGGGCCCTATCAGCAGGAGTGCTGGCAGGTGGCGTATGACCGCCGCCGACTGGATTCGGTGGGCAGCGTCGCGGTGTTCCAGCAGCACCCTATCGGGGTGGAAATCGACAGCGTGCCGTCGTTCTACCTGACCTCGGTGTTCAACGGCATGCTCAGCGCCAAGACCCGCCATTACCCTGGTGTCAGCCAGGCCTTCAAGGCCATGCAGGCTGGCGAGGTCGACGCGGTCATGGCCATGCGCGGGGAAATCGACTGGCAAGTGCATGAGGCGGCCGATCCGCAACTGGCACTGGCGGAGAATGCCTATCCGAACATGGGCAAGCAACGCTGGGAAATCGGCATGGCGGTGCATGAAAGCAACCGTCAGTTGGCCTATGCGGTGGAAGAGGCGCTGGAAGGCTTGATCCGCGATGGCAGCGTCAAGGCTGTCTACGCCCATTACGGCCTGCGCTACGAAGTGCCCGAGATGTACCAATAGGAGCACAGGGATGAAATGGCGTGCTTATCGCTTGGGCTGTTGCCTGCTGTGGTGCGGCCTGTCGTTGATGGCCCAGGCGGCGGTCGAGCCCGGCAAGGATCCGGTGCCCTCGGTGATGTGGGCTTTCTACCACAAGCAACTGTTGGGTGATGCGCCATTCGTGTTCGATGACCGGGTGCGGTTGCTGGCGCCGCCCTTCGCCGAGGATGCGCGCCAGGTGCCGCTGGAAATCGATGCCCGGGCCTTCGTCGGCGACGTCGTGCGGGTGTTGGCCTGGGCCGAATTGAATCCGTTGCCGAAAATCGTCGACTTCCAACCGGGGCAGCGGGTGCTGCCCTGGCTGTCGATCCGCATTCGTATCGAACAGGCCACGCCGTTACGGGCCGCCGTGCAGACCCGGGACGGTCTGTGGCACGTCGGCTCGACCCTGATCGACGCGGCCGGGGGTGGCTGTACCGCGCCCAGCGTGGTGCGCACCCAGCCAGGCTGGGAAGAGCACCTTGGCGAAGTCCTGGGGCGGCGTTTTCCCCGTGGTGACACCAGCCGCCTGCGCGTTCAGGTGGCCCATCCGATGGATAACGGCCTGGTGAGCGGCATCCCCGAATTCTTCCTCAACCAGGCCCAACTGCTGGACGCTGACGGCCAGGTGCTGGCGCGCCTGGAGCTGTTTCCGGCGGTCAGTGAAAACCCCAACCTGGGCTTCGATATCCAAGGCCCCGGACAGACCCGCCTGGTGCTGCGCGACAATAGCGGCAACGCGTTCGAGGCGGCGATTCCCTGACCACAAGGAGCGCGCCATGCGTTGGTTGCTGCTGATTGTCATGTGCCTGAACTGGCCAGCCTGGGCCGGTACGGACTACTCACTCAAGCCCCGGCAGATCGCCGAAGGCACCTGGCTGCTGGAAGGCAGCACCGAGAACTTCGCCAAGGCCAACGGCGGCAACATCGTCAATACCGGCTTCATCGTCACCGATGCCGGTGTGGTGGTGATCGACACCGGGCCGTCGAAACGCTACGGCGAGGCGCTGCGCCAGGCCATTGCGACGACCACCGACAAGCCGGTCATCCAGGTCCTGCTGACCCACCATCACCCCGACCACGTACTGGGCAACCAGGCTTTCAGCGACGTGCCCATCGGTGCCTTGGCCGGGACCACGGACTTGCTGCGGCAGCAGGGCGATGCCATGGCGGAAAACATGTACCGCCTGGTGGGCGACTGGATGCGCGGCACCGAGGTGGTGCTGCCCAGCCAAGTATTGACGCCCGGTGTGCTCAAGGTGGGCAATCACGCGTTGCGATTGCTGCAACTGGCCGGGCATACCGGGGCCGACCTGGCAATCCTCGACGAAACCACCGGTGTATTGTTCGCCGGCGACCTGGTGTTCTACGAACGGGCCCTGACCACCCCTAACAGCCCAGGGCTGGAGGTCTGGCTCAACGACCTGGAGACCTTGCAGGCGTTGCCCTGGAAGCAGATCGTGCCCGGCCATGGCCCGGTTGCGATCAACGCCGGGCCTTTCTTGCAGATGCGCGATTACCTGGGCTGGCTCGATCAACTGATGCGCGACGGCGCGGCCCGGGGCGAGGACATGGCCGAGATGATCCGCAGCCCCATCCCCGAGCGCTTCGCCGGGATCAGCCTGAGTCGGTATGAGTTGATCCGTAGTGTCAGCCATCTCTTCCCACGTTATGAGCGGGCGGTGATGACGCGGGTGGATGCCAGGCCGCAATAGCCTTGGTCGTATGAGGTCCCTGTGGCGAGGGAGCTTGCTCCCGCTGGGGCGCGCAGCGGCCCTAAAAAGTCTGCAACAACACCGATAATCAGGGTAGCGCGCGAAGGGGGCCGCTTCGCAGCCCAGCGGGAGCAAGCTCCCTCGCCACGGATGTGTGCAAGACCCACATGTACCAAGGAACTAGAAAACTCAACACAGCGGGCAATTGTTGCCAGCGGCCCCGAGCCTAAGAATCTGCGACAGACCGGGAAAATTTCCCGGGTATAACAAAAACCGCAGAGGTAGCCGTCATGAGTCATCCCGCACGTCGCCAACCCTTCGCCGTGAGCCTGCTGCTCAGTGCCATGCTGCTGTCCGGTTCGGCCCTTGCAGCCGTGACCGATCAGGAAATTCTCCAGGATCCGAAGAACCCCGAGCAGATTGTGACCAATGGCCTGGGCGTCCAGGGCCAGCGCTACAGCCCGCTCGACACGCTCAACGTCAGCAACGTCAAGGACCTGCGTCCGGTCTGGGCGTTCTCCTTCGGCGGTGAAAAGCAGCGCGGCCAGCAGGCCCAGCCGATGATCAAGGACGGGGTGATGTACCTCACCGGTTCCTACTCGCGGGTGTTTGCCGTGGATGCGCGCACCGGTAAGAAACTGTGGCAATACGACGCCCGCTTGCCCGATGACATCCGTCCTTGCTGTGACGTGATCAACCGTGGCGTAGCGCTGTATGGCGACCTGGTGTTCTTCGGCACCCTCGACGCCAAGCTGGTGGCCTTGAACAAGGACACCGGCAAAGTGGTGTGGAGCAAGAGGGTCGCCGACCACAAGGAAGGCTATTCCATCAGTGCCGCTCCGCTGATCGTCAACGGCAAGCTGATCACCGGCGTGGCCGGTGGCGAGTTCGGCGTGGTGGGCCAGATCAGTGCCTATGATCCGAAGAATGGCGAACTGCTGTGGACCCGTCCGACCGTGGAAGGCCACATGGGCTATGTCTACAAGGATGGCAAGGCGGTCGAGAACGGTATCTCCGGCGGCGAGGCGGGCAAGACCTGGCCGGGCGATCTGTGGAAAACCGGCGGCGCGGCGCCTTGGCTGGGCGGCTACTACGACCCGGAAACCAACCTGTTGCTGTTCGGCACCGGCAACCCGGCGCCGTGGAACTCCCACCTGCGTCCTGGCGATAACCTCTATTCTTCGTCGCGCCTGGCCCTGAACCCGGACGACGGCACCATCAAATGGCACTTCCAGAGCACGCCGCACGATGGCTGGGACTATGACGGCGTCAATGAGCTGATCTCGTTCAACTATAAGGAAGGCGGCAAGGACATCAAGGCCGCGGCCACCGCCGACCGTAACGGCTTCTTCTACGTGCTCGACCGCACCAACGGTAAATTCATCCGCGGCTTCCCGTTTGTCGACAAGATTACCTGGGCCAGCGGCCTGGACAAGGACGGCCGGCCGATCTACAACGAGGCCAGCCGTCCGGGTGCGCCAGGCAGCGAAGCCAAGGGCAGCTCGGTGTTCGTGGCACCGGCGTTCCTCGGCGCGAAAAACTGGATGCCCATGGCCTACAACCAGGACACTGGCCTGTTCTACGTGCCGTCCAACGAATGGGGCATGGACATCTGGAACGAAGGCATCGCCTACAAGAAAGGCGCGGCGTTCCTCGGTGCTGGCTTTACCATCAAGCCGCTGAACGAGGATTACATCGGCGTGCTGCGGGCCATCGATCCGAAGACCGGCAAGGAAGTCTGGCGCCACAAGAACTATGCGCCACTGTGGGGCGGGGTCCTGACCACCAAGGGCAATCTGGTGTTCACCGGCACGCCTGAGGGCTTCCTGCAGGCCTTCAACGCCAAGACCGGGGAAAAAGTCTGGGAGTTCCAGACCGGCTCCGGTGTGCTTGGCTCGCCTATCACCTGGGAAATGGACGGCGAGCAATATGTCTCCGTGGTGTCCGGTTGGGGCGGCGCGGTGCCGCTGTGGGGCGGCGAAGTGGCCAAGCGTGTGAAAGACTTCAACCAGGGCGGCATGCTCTGGACCTTCAAGTTGCCCAAAGAACTTGTCGCCAAGCGCTGAGCCAACCTTGGCAAATAGCGAACCTGTGGGAGCGAGCTTGCTCGCGATAGCGGTCAATCGGGCACCCTCCATGCTGGAGATGCCGACCTTATCGCGAGCAAGCTCGCTCCCACAAAAAAGCCCGGCTCATCCTCGGATCGCAGCAAAACCTACGACCAAATAACGAGAGTCCCCCCTGCCAACGACGCATTCGTCCGGCCGGCGGGGCTCTCTACCATCGGCCTATCGCTTGTCCCGTGACAGGCATCGACCAGGCAGAGGCCCCATCATGATCTATGCACAACCCGGAACCCCAGGCGCCGTCGTTTCCTTCAAGCCGCGCTATGGCAATTTCATCGGCGGCGAGTTCGTCGCGCCGGTCAACGGCGAGTACTTCACCAACACGTCCCCGGTCAATGGCGAAGTCATTGCCGAATTCCCGCGCTCCAGCGCCGCCGACATCGACAAGGCCCTGGATGCTGCCCATGCCGCCGCCGACGCCTGGGGCAAGACCTCGGTGCAGGACCGCTCCCTGGTGCTGTTGAAAATCGCCGACCGCATCGAGCAATACCTGGACGTACTCGCCGTTGCAGAAACCTGGGACAACGGCAAGGCTGTACGCGAAACCCTCAATGCCGACGTGCCGCTGTCGGCCGACCATTTCCGTTACTTCGCCGGCTGCATTCGCGCCCAGGAGGGCGGGGCCGCCGAGATCAACGAACTGACCACGGCCTATCACTTCCATGAACCGCTGGGCGTGGTCGGGCAGATCATCCCGTGGAACTTCCCGCTGCTGATGGCCGCCTGGAAACTCGCCCCGGCCCTGGCCGCCGGTAACTGCATCGTGCTCAAGCCGGCGGAGCAGACGCCGTTGTCGATCACCGTGTTCATCGAACTGATCGCTGATCTGCTGCCGGCCGGTGTGTTGAACATCGTCCATGGTTTCGGTCGCGAAGCCGGCGAAGCCCTGGCCACCAGCAAGCGCATCGCCAAGATCGCCTTCACCGGTTCCACCCCGGTGGGCTCGCACATCATGAAATGCGCCGCCGAAAACATCATCCCGTCCACCGTGGAACTGGGCGGCAAGTCGCCGAACATCTTCTTCGAGGACATCATGCAGGCCGAGCCGGCCTTCATCGAAAAGGCCGCCGAAGGCCTGGTACTGGCGTTCTTCAACCAGGGCGAAGTCTGCACCTGCCCGTCCCGGGCACTGGTGCAGGAGTCGATCTATGTGCCATTCATGGCCGAGGTGATGAAGAAAATCGCCAAGATCAAGCGTGGCAACCCACTGGATACCGAGACCATGGTCGGTGCCCAGGCTTCGCAGCAGCAATACGACAAGATCCTTTCCTACCTGGAGATCGCCCGGGAAGAGGGGGCCGAGTTGCTGACCGGTGGTGCGGCCGAGCACCTGGAGGGTGACTTGTCGAGCGGCTACTACATCCAGCCGACCCTGCTCAAGGGCCACAACAAAATGCGCGTATTCCAGGAGGAAATCTTCGGCCCGGTGGTGGGTGTGACCACCTTCAAGGACGAAGCCGAAGCCCTGGCGATCGCCAACGACACCGAGTTCGGCCTCGGCGCCGGCCTGTGGACCCGCGACATCAACCGCGCCTACCGCATGGGCCGGGCGATCAAGGCCGGTCGCGTCTGGACCAACTGCTACCACCTGTACCCGGCCCATGCCGCGTTCGGTGGCTACAAGAAATCCGGTGTAGGGCGTGAAACCCACAAGATGATGCTCGACCACTATCAGCAGACCAAGAACCTGCTGGTGAGCTACGACATCAATCCGTTGGGGTTCTTCTAACCCGATAACACAGCTACATCCTGTGGGAGCGAGCTTGCTCGCGATGGCGGCCGATCAGTCAATCAGTGTTTGAATGCCCCAACCTCATCGCGAGCAAGCTCGCTCCCACAAGGGTTATGCAATGACATGTCATCCACCCCATACCAACGCACCCCACCCACCGCTTCGAAAGTAGCATTCGAGCCCCAGGCGTGGCGTGCATTAATGATCTTGCCGGAATGGCCCGGTACAAGAAGAGGAAAGACCCATGTGGACTAAACCTGCGTACACCGACCTGCGTATCGGCTTTGAAGTGACGATGTACTTCGCCAACCGATGAGTGCTGGCCCGGCCTGGAACATTCAGGCCGGGCTACCCATTGGTCTGATTGCATTCACAGCGGGATGCTTTAGGCTCAAGGTATCCCCTGACAATAACAACAGGCTTACCGATGAGCCACGTAACTGAAAAGATGAGCCTCAGCCCGCTGCGCAAGTTCGTTTCTCCTGAAATCATGTTCGGTGCCGGTTGTCGGCACAATGTCGGCAACTACGCCAAGACCTTCGGGGCACGCAAAGTGCTGATCGTCACCGATCCCGGGGTCATCGCCGCCGGTTGGGTGGCGGACGTCGAAGCCAGTCTCCAGGCCCAAGGTATCGATTACTGCCTCTACAGCGCGGTCTCGCCCAATCCACGGGTCGAGGAAGTGATGCTCGGGGCCGACCTGTACCGGGAAAACCATTGCGATGTCATCGTCGCGGTGGGCGGTGGCAGCCCGATGGATTGCGGCAAAGGCATCGGCATTGTCGTTGCTCACGGCCGCAATATCCTCGAGTTCGAAGGCGTCGACACCCTGAACGTGCCCAGCCCGCCGCTGATCCTGATCCCCACCACGGCGGGGACGTCGGCTGATGTGTCGCAATTCGTGATCATCTCCAACCAGCAAGAACGCATGAAGTTCTCCATTGTCAGCAAGGCGGCGGTACCGGACGTGTCGCTGATCGACCCGGAAACCACCCTGAGCATGGACCCGTTCCTGTCCGCCTGTACCGGCATCGATGCGCTGGTGCATGCCATCGAGGCGTTCGTGTCCACCGGTCACGGCCCGTTGACCGACCCCCATGCCCTGGAAGCCATGCGCCTGATCAATGGCAACCTGGTGCAGATGATCGCCAACCCGGCGGACATCGCCCTGCGGGAAAAAATCATGCTGGGCAGCATGCAGGCCGGGCTGGCGTTCTCCAACGCGATCCTCGGGGCCGTGCACGCGATGTCCCACAGCCTGGGCGGGTTCCTCGATTTGCCCCATGGCCTGTGCAACGCGGTATTGGTGGAGCACGTGGTGGCGTTCAACTACAACTCGGCACCGGAGCGTTTCAAGGTGATTGCCGAGACCCTGGGCATCGATTGCCGGGGGCTCAACCACCGGCAGATCCGCACCCGCCTCGTGGAGCACCTGATTGCCCTCAAGCACACCATCGGTTTCCACGAGACCCTGGGCCTGCACGGGGTGAGCACCTCGGACATCCCCTTCCTGTCGCAACATGCGATGCACGACCCGTGCATCCTCACCAATCCTCGGGAATCGAGCCAGCGGGATGTCGAGGTCGTCTATGGCGAAGCCCTCTGACGAGCAGCAAAAAGCCTTGGAGGGGCTGCTGGGACTGGGCAATCACTCGACGCGCAAGAGTCATTATCCGGAACTGACGGCACGCCTCGACGAGCTGGAACAGGCCCGGCGACACCTGCAACAGCTCAACGACCAACTGGAGCAGCGGGTGGCCGAGCGCACCGATGCGCTGTTGGAGGCCAACCACAACCTGCAGCAGCAGATTGCCCAGCGCGAACGGGTAGAACAGCAATTGCGCGATGCCCGGGACGTCGCCCAGGCCGCCAACCGCAGCAAGGACAAATACCTGGCCGCCGCCAGCCATGATCTGTTGCAGCCACTCAACGCGGCTCGCTTGCTGATCGCCACGTTGCGTGAACGCGAACTGCCTGCCGCCGAGCACGTGCTGGTCGAACGCACCCACCAGGCACTCGAAGGCGCCGAAGACCTGCTCACCGACCTGCTGGACATTTCCCGGCTGGATCAGGCCGCCGTCAAACCCGACCTGGCGCCGTATCGGCTGGATGAGTTGCTGGGGCCGCTGGTGTCGGAGTTTCAATCGGTGGCCGATGCCGCCGGGCTGGAGCTGCGAGTGCGGTTTGGCGACGAAGCGGTGCTGACCGACCTGCGATTGATCAGCCGTATCCTGCGCAACCTGCTGAGCAACGCCTGCCGCTACACCGACCAAGGCGGCATTCTCCTGGCGGCCCGACGCCGGGGAGGGCGCCTGAGCCTGGAAGTCTGGGACACGGGGCGGGGGATCGCCGCCGATTGCCTGGAGTCGATTTTCCTCGAATTCAACCAACTGGACGTCGGCCGGGCGGCGGATCGCAAAGGCGTGGGCCTGGGGTTGGCGATTGTCGAACGCATCGCCCATATCCTCGGCTACCGGGTGCAGGTGCGTTCGCGGCCGGGACGCGGCTCGGTGTTCAGTATCGAAGTGCCGCTGTCCAGTGAAAAACCACTGCCCGTGTCGCTGGCCCCGGTACAGCCGGTCGCCGGCAACCCGCTGCCGGGGCGGCGCTTGTTGGTGATCGACAATGAGCTGAGCATCCTGCAAAGCATGGCCGCGCTGTTGGGACAATGGGGCTGCGACGTATTGACCGCCACCGACGAGGCGGGCGCCCTTGACGTGCTGCAAGGCCGGGCGCCGGAGCTGATCCTGGCGGATTTCCACCTGGATCATGGTGTCGTGGGCTGTGAAGTGGTCAAGCACCTGCGCGAGCATTTCCGCCAGGCGATTCCGGCGGTGATCATCACCGCCGACCGCAGCGACCAATGCCGCCGTGCCTTGCGCAAGCTGGATGCACCGTTGCTGAACAAACCGGTCAAGCCGGGCAAGTTGCGGGCGGTGTTGAGTCAGATGCTTGGGGAGCGATCTCCATCGGCCTCCTGAAATATCTCTGAACAGCCAGGTGGCTGTGGCTCCGTTGCCGGTTAAACGTCAGGCGGAGCCATCAAAATGCCCTTGTTTACCCAGTGTTTTTGTCAGGAATGTAAAAAAGGGGCTTCGGTCTAGTTATTTCATTATGTAAACTCCCCCCGCTGCGACAATCGGGCACGGCCACGCCAGGCCCGATGACGACCGTTTTGCAGTGTCCCTCACCCAGCTGAAGCCAAGACCTACAAGAAGTCAGCGCCGGAGAGACATAAATGTGAGGCCGACGTATTGCTCGGCCCTGTAGGTCCATCCTCCGGTTTTTCTCGATAACCACCGTGCTGGCGTCGCTGGCCATGGGCGTGGTTTATCCTTGAATAGAACCGGAGGGCGGAATGGCGTTCCATCCTAGGGATACACACATGTTGAAGAAAACACACACGGCGCTACTGGGCCTGGCGATGGCGATGGGTCTTGCGACCACGCACGCCGCCGAGCCAAAAAAAGTGGATGTCTTGCTCATCGGTGGGGGCATCATGAGCTCGACACTCGGCGTCTGGCTCAATGAGCTGGAGCCGGGCTGGACCATGGAAATGGTCGAGCGCCTGGACGGTGTTGCCGAAGAGAGTTCCAACGGCTGGAACAATGCCGGTACCGGTCACTCTGCGCTGGCTGAACTGAACTACACGCCGGAAGACAAGAACGGCAAGGTCGATATCTCCAAGGCCATCGAAATCAACGAAGCCTTCCAGATCTCCCGCCAGTTCTGGTCCTGGCAGGTCAAGAACGGTGTGCTGAAGAACCCGCGCTCGTTCATCAACTCCACGCCGCACATGAGCTTTTTGTGGGGCGACGAGAACATCGCGTTCCTGAAGAAGCGCTACGAAGCCCTCCAGGCCAGCCCGTTGTTCGCCGGCATGCAGTATTCCGAAGATCGCGAGCAGATCAGCAAGTGGGTTCCGCTGATGATGCAAGGGCGTGATCCGAGCCAGAAAGTCGCGGCCACCTGGAGTCCCCTGGGTACTGACGTGAACTTCGGCGAAATCACTCGTCAATTCGCGGCTTACCTGCAAACCAAGCCGAACTTCTCCCTCAAGCTGTCCAGCGAAGTGGAAGAGATCACCCGCAACGAAGACGGCACCTGGCGCGTTTCGTACAAGAACCTGAAAGACGGTACCGAAACCGAGACCGATGCCAAGTTCGTGTTCATCGGCGCCGGTGGCGGTGCGTTGCACCTGCTGCAGAAGTCCGACATCCCGGAAGCCCGTGAATACGCAGGTTTCCCGGTGGGTGGTTCGTTCCTGGTCACCGAAAACCCGACCGTTGCCCAGCTGCACTTGGCGAAGGCTTACGGCAAGGCTTCGGTGGGTGCACCGCCGATGTCGGTTCCACACCTGGACACCCGTGTGCTCGATGGCAAGCGCGTGATCCTGTTTGGCCCGTTCGCAACGTTCTCCACCAAGTTCCTGAAGAACGGCTCGTACTTCGACCTGCTGACCAGCACCACCACCCACAACATGTGGCCGATGACCAAGGTCGGTATCGAACAGTATCCACTGGTCGAATACCTGGCTGGCCAGCTGATGCTGTCGGATGAAGATCGCTTCAACGCCCTGAAAGAATACTTCCCGGAAGCCAAGCAGGAAGACTGGCGCCTGTGGCAGGCCGGCCAGCGCGTGCAGGTCATCAAGCGTGACGAAGAGAAGGGCGGCGTCCTGAAGCTCGGCACCGAAGTGGTTGCCTCCCAGGACGGCAGCATCGCCGGCCTGCTGGGTGCTTCGCCTGGCGCCTCGACCGCTGCACCGATCATGCTGAGCGTGCTTGAGAAGGTCTTCAAGGACAAGGTCGCCAGCCCGGCCTGGCAGGAAAAACTGCGCCAGATCGTGCCGAGTTACGGCACCAAGCTCAACGATAGCCCAGAGCGTGTCGCCCAGGAATGGGCCTACACCAGCGAGGTCCTGCAACTGGACCCGCCACCGGCGATCGGCAAGCCAGGCGCCCCTGCGGCACCGGCCAAGCCAGCTGAGGTCCGTGAGGCCAACCCAGCGGCAGACATGGCGCTGTAAGCCGGGCACTGTCTGGTGAGGCAAAAAAACGCCGCTCATTTTGAGCGGCGTTTTTTTTGGGGCTCGGTTAACCCTGTGGGAGCGAGCTTGCTCGCGATGGCGATTTACCTGAACAGAAAATGTTGAATGTGCCACCGCTAATCGCGAGCAAGCTCGCTCCCACATAGGCCATCATTGATCGAAAATGTTGTATTCGCCGCATCGCTTGTGGGAGCGAGCCTGCTCGCGATGGCGCCGGTACTACTGGGTGCCAAACATCGCCGTCCAATAGATCCCCGCATCGCTTTTCGGATCGGTCGCATACCCGGCGCCCAATTCGCGGAACTGCGGGTTCATCAGGTTGGCGCAGTGCCCCGGGCTGGCCAGCCAGCCGTCCACGACCTTGAGCGCGGTGTCTTGTCCGGCCGCGATGTTCTCGCCGATCAATTGGCCCTGATAACCCGCCAGTTCAGCGCGGTCGCCCGGCATGCGGTTGTCACGATCCTTATGGTCGAAGAAATTGTTGTTGGCCATGGCCCGGGTGTGAGTGACGGCGGCCAGGGCCAAGGTGGCGTTCCAGGCCAGGGGCGTGGTGGCGGCGAAGGCTTCGGTGCCGCAGCGACGTGGTTGGGCGCGGGCGCTGTTGATCAGTTTCAGCAGTTTCTGGCCTTCGGCTTGCCAATCACCCAGGCGCGCCGACAACAACGGGCGCGCCAGCACGATGCGCCATTCGCGATCCAGGCGGCTGACGCCGATGTCGACGAACTGCGGGTCGAGCACCACCTGGCAGAAGCTTTCCTGCACGGCTTTCATGGCCGATTGCGCATCGCGCGGCCCGGACAGGCTGATGGCTTGCACATTGACCATGGGATAGGCCGCCCGCGCCAGCGCCTGTTGCAGATCGCCGATGCCATTGGCCGACAGGATCAGCCGGGAGTCCATGGCCAGCGGCGGCAACTCCAGCGAGGCCTGGCCGGCACAGCTTTGGGATTGGCTGCGGTAAAGATTGATGGACTCGACCAGTTGCGTCTCTTCGGTGGCCGTGGCGCTGGTAGCGAAGACCAGGCCCAGCGACAGCACGACAAGACCCATGACGGATGAAATGGCACGCATGTAAATCTCCCTTGAGCGGACGGCGCCTATGATGCGCAATTTTTGCCCCGCTGGGGCAACGGTATTCACGCTCTCTTGAAATCCCTTGGAACGGCACCGTCGGGTACCGTTCGGGACAATCCTCAAGTAGTGGGATCAATTTTCAAGCGAATAGGTCCATTTGCGTCGTTTCAAGGCCATAAAAACCCGGATTATTAGCTCATCCAGTTACCGCCATCGACGTTATACGTCTGCGCCACCACGTATTCGCTCTCCGCCGAAGCCAAGAAAATCGCCATTCCGGTGAGGTCCTGCGCAGTGCCCATCCGGCCATAGGGCACCTGCTGCCCGACCTGGCGCTTCTTTTCCCCCGGCGGCAGGTTTTCGTGATGGGCGAACAGCGCGTCCACGCCATCCCAATGCTCGCCGTCCACCACGCCGGGGGCGATGGCGTTGACGTTGATCCGATGCTTGATCAGATCCAGCCCGGCGGACTGGGTCAGGCTGATCACCGCTGCCTTGGTGGCGCAATAGACCGCCACCAGGGCCTCGCCACGCCGGCCGGCCTGGCTGGCCATGTTGATGATCCGCCCGCCGTGGCCCTGGCGGATCATCTGCCGCGCCGCCGCCTGTAGCGTGAACAGCGTGCCGGCGACATTGATGGAAAACAGCCGCTCGTAGCTCTGACGGGTGATGTCCACGATGGGCGCCAGGTCGAACAGCGCGGCATTGTTGATCAGGATATCCAGCTTGCCCGCCCGGGCCACCACGGCCGCGATGGCCTGATCGATGGACGTTTGGTCGGTTACGTCCATTTTGACCGCGTAGGCGCTGTCGCCCAATTCGGCGGCGGTGGCCTGGGCGCGCTCAAGGTCGATATCGGCAATCGCCACCGTGGCACCTTCGTCGATGTAGGCCTGGGCAAACGCCCTGCCGATACCCCGGGCGGCGCCGGTCACCAGGGCACTTTTTCCTTCCAGTCGTTTCATGGGGCTTGGTCCTTGCTGCAATGGCATCAGAGGGTAATCAGCGTCGCACTCGCCAAATGGCGATGGCAGGTCGATTACAGCAGTGCCGTTGGAAACCGACAAACCCGCGCAGGATGGTGAGGTGGTACTTTTTTAACCTGCGCCGGTGTCTCCAGCCCGGGTTAAAAAAGTATCGGTGGACGGGCGGGCCGAGGCTGGCGAAGCGCTGCGCACTCGGCGTAAGGTGCCCGCTATAACGATAAAAGAGGCGCGACATGCCTGATCACCGAACGCCCCTGTTCGAGCAGCGACCGGCCGAACTGGAAGTCATCCTGCCCGAGCCCGAACACAGTTTTCGCTGGTACGAGCATGACTACCCGTACCCGCTGGCGCGCTGGAACCATCATCCTGAATTTGAAATCCATTTGATCCGCCAGGGCAGCGGCAAACTGTTGGCGGGCGATTACATTGGCCCGTTTGGCCCAGGCCATGTGGCGATGATCGGTCCGGACTTGCCCCATGATTGGATGGGCGACCTGGCGCCGGAAGAGCACTTGGCCGGGCGCGACGTGGTGTTGCAATTCGACGGTGCCACGTTGCTGGCCTTGCGTCGCACCTTGCCTGAACTGGGGGACCTGCAAGGGCTGTTCGAACGCGCTCGCCGTGGCCTGGCCTTCGGTGGCAATACGGCGCAGCAGGCCGCGCACCTGCTGGAAGCCATCGGCCCGGCCCAGGGACTGGCGCGATTGACGCTGTTCCTCGAGCTGCTCCACATCCTCAACCAAGCTCCTGGCGATGAGGCTTTGAGCCTGGCGAGCCCTTGCTATGCGCCGACCCTGGATGCGCGCAGTTCCGAGCGCATCCATAAAGCCTTCGAGTACCTGCAAGCCGAACTCACCGGCGACCTGCGCCTGTCGGTGATCGCTCGCCAATTGGACATGAGCGAGCCGGGCTTCTCGCGGTTCTTCAAGCGCATCACCGGGCACGGTTTCATCGACTTGATGCGCAAGCTGCGGGTCCAGCGCGCCTGCCGTTTGCTGTTGCAGAGTGAGATGCCGGTGACCGACATCTGTTTTGAAGTGGGCTATAACAACCTGTCCAACTTCAACCGGCATTTCCGCATCGAGATGAACCAGACCCCCAGCGAGTATCGACGGGGCGCTTTAGCCCTGCTTGACGGAGCCGCCACCCGGTAATCCCTGTGGGAGCGAGCTTGCTCGCGATGACGTCAACACAGCCAATATCAATGCCAACTGACCCACCGCCATCGCGAGCAAGCTCGCTCCCACAGGGGGATTGACGGTGGACGCGGATGCAAGGAACACCACCGATCCAGTGTGGGAGCCAAGCTTGCTCGCGATGACGACGGCACATTCAACTTCAATGCAGCTGACCCACCGCCATCGCGAGCAAGCTCAGCTCCCACAGGGGGATTGACGGTGGGCGTGGAGCAAGGAACACCACGGATCCTTGTGGGAGCGAGCTTGCTCGCGATGACGACGGCACATTCAACTTCAATGCAGCTGACCCACCGCCATCGCGAGCAAGCTCAGCTCCCACAGGGGGATTGACGGTGGGCGTGGGAGCAAGGAACACCACCGATCCATTGTGGGAGCGAGCTTGCTCGCGATGACGACGGCACATTCAACTTCAATGCAGCTGGCCCACCGCCATCGCGAGCAAGCTCCCACAGGTAATGTCGTTCACTTAAGGCCGGCGACACACCCGTGGCGAGGGAGCTTGCTCCCGCTGGGGCGCGAAGCGGCCCCAAGACCCGCCTTTGCAGCATCTCCCAGGTTCGGTATTTAGCCCGGAACACCTTTTTGATGCTTCTTCAAGCGATACGCGAACTGCGCCCGGCTCAGCCCCAACGAGCGTGCGGCGGCTGCGAGGTTGCCGCTGCTCAGTTGCAGGGCTTCGTTGATCAGGCGTGATTCCAGGCCGTCAATGGAGAAGTCCGAGTCCAGTTGGCTGAGGGACTGGAGCAGCGCCGGTTTTTCCGCGGCATCGTTGGCGGCCAGGCCCATCGGCGAGAGGCCGCCATGGTGGTCCACGGAGTAGGCGTCCACCGGCAATTGCTCATTGCGAAACAGGTGGACCAGATCAATGGCCTGGCCTTCTTCGCTGGCGATCAGGCCCCGTTCGATGAGGTTCTGCAATTCCCGCACGTTGCCCGGAAAGTCATAGCGCAACAGCACTTTCAAGGCGCGCATGGTCAGGCCCATCGGCGTGCGGCCGTATTCCTGGCAAAAACGCGTGAGAAAGGCGTTGATCAGCAACGGTATGTCATCGCGGCGCTCGCGCAAGGGCGGCAGGGCGATGGGGTAGACGTTGAGCCGGTAGAACAGGTCTTCACGGAACGCGCCGTCCGCCACGGCCTTGCGCAAGTCGATGTTGGTGGCCGCCACGACGCGCACATCGACCTTGATGCCATGGCCGCCGCCGACCCGTTCGACTTCCCGCTCCTGCAAGGCGCGCAGCAACTTGCTTTGCCCGGCCAAGCTCAGGCAGGTGATCTCATCCAGGAACAACGTGCCACCGTGGGCGTGCTCGAAACGACCGGGGCGTGAATGGGTGGCGCCGGTATAGGCTCCGCGCTCGACGCCGAACAGTTCAGCCTCGATCAGGTTGTCGGGGATGGCCGCGCAGTTGAGGGCGATGAACGGCCCCTCGCGTCGGCGACTCAATTGGTGCAACTGGCGGGCGAACATCTCCTTGCCCGCACCGGATTCGCCGCTGACCAGCACGGTGGCAGGGGTCAAGGCCACCCGTTGCAAAGCCTGGGTCGCGGCGTTGAAGGCGGCGCTGGCACCGATCAGTGGCTGTTCGCTGTCCGGCAACGGGACCGTTCCGGCCACGCTGTCGGACTGAATGTCGGCGCGGGCGCCGACGGTCGACGGTGAGGCATTGAGGTAATTCAGGTCCTGCTCGATATCACCCCATTGTTCAGCGGTCTTGCCGACGACTCGGCAGCGTTCGTGGCCCATGCCCCGGCATTCCACTTCGCGAAAGACCACCAGTTGCCCGAACAGCCCGCTGACGAAACCGATGGCGTAGCCCAGTTCGGTCCAGCACACCGGATCCTGCCCGGTGCCGTAGGCGGCGACATGCTCGTCGGCCTCGCAGGAGTGATGCCAGAGAAATTCCCCCTCATAGAACCCCGAGTCGGCGTCGAACTTGAAATGCAGCGGCTCGACCTTGGTCATGCCTTCGAGGGTATGCAGATGCGTGCCGGCGCGAAACACCGCCGCGGCATCGGCGTGGGGCCAGCGCTCGCGAATCAGCCGGGCGTCGCGGGCGCCGGAGGAATAACCGGTGCGGGTGAGCATGCCTCGGGCCTGCTCCAGCCCCTGGCGTTCGATGATCTCCCGGCGCAATGCACCGAAGGAGGAACCGTGCAGCAGCAACATGCGCTGGTCGTTGAGCCAGATGCGACCATCGTCGGGGGAGAAAAACAGGCAGGCGGTGAGCTCTGCCGGCGTGGGCGAACTGCTGTCGCTCAACTCGTTGCTATCACCCCGTGGATGGAAATGCTCGGTGGCGATCCGGTGATCCGGCAACTGGCAGTGGGGATTATTCATTGTTATGCCCCTGATGACGGGGTGATCGAAATGATCACCTGGCGAGATAGTTATTAAGCATAACCTTATCAAATGAACAAGCGACAGCTGGCCAGCGGCCAGGTCGGTGGAGGCGCCCTGTGCGTCATGCCTGGCGAAGAACCTTGAGCCAGAGCCTTGCGCCAGGTTTATCAAGGCCCGCGGGCAAAATCGGCACAGCGCTTGCTCAAGCACTTGCACGGCGTTTGCGTCGATACCTTCCAGGTGCGGCAAACGATGACAAAAACAAAAGAGCCGGGAGTGTTAAATGTCTGCAACCAAAAGCCACCTGCTGTCCCAGGTGATCGAATCGGAATGTGTCTTCAACGGTGACTGGGTGCCTGCCTCGGGCCCGCTGCAATCGATCATCGAGCCGGCCACCGGTGAACGGCTGATGCGCTGTGCCATGGCCGATGCCGCCGACATCGCCAAGGCCAGTCGCGACGCCGCCCTGGCGCAGCCGGCGTGGGCGGCGCTGGGCCCGCGGCAACGGGCGGCGATTTTCCGCAAGGCCGCCGACGTGGCCGAGCAGTCCTTCGACGAACTGGCGCTGTACGTGGCCCGGGAGACCGGTGCCGCGCTGTTCAAGGGACAGCATGAAGTGCGCGAAGCCATTGTGCTGTTGCATCAGGCCGCCGGTCTGCTGTCCCAGGCCCATGGGGTGGTGCTGCCCAGCGAGGCGGGGCGCCTGTCCTATGCGCGGCGCCAGCCCCATGGCGTGGTCGGGGTTATTTCGCCCTTCAACTTTCCCCTGGTGCTGTCCATGCGCTCCGTCGCGCCGGCCCTGGCGGCGGGCAACGCGGTGGTGCTCAAGCCGGATCCGCAGACCCCGGTGAGTGGCGGTTTTCTCATCGCTCGGTTGTTCGAAATGGCAGGCCTGCCCAAGGGCTTGCTGCACGTGTTGCCCGGCGCGGCGGAGGCCGGGGAGGCGCTGTGCCGCGACCCTAATGTGCGCATGATCGCCTTCACCGGTTCCACCGGCGCCGGTCGCAAGGTCGCTGAAGTGGCCGGGCGCAACCTGAAGAAGGTCGCCCTGGAGTTAGGCGGCAAGAACCCACTGATCATTCTCGAAGACGCCGATCTCGACCTCGCGGCCCGGAACGCGGCCTGGGGCGCCTGGCTGCACCAAGGGCAGATTTGCATGGCCACCGGATTGATCCTCGCCCATGAGTCCATCGCCGCCGAGCTGACCCGCAAACTGGTGGAAAAGGCCCAGGCCATGACCCTCGGCAACGCCGCTCGGGAAGAAGCCGCCATGGGGCCACTGATCAATCAGCGGCAGTTGCAACGGGTGCACGACATCGTCAGCGACACCGTGCTCGCCGGGGCCCGGCTGGAGACCGGCGGCGATCACGATCGGCTGTTCTACCAGGCCACGGTGCTCAGCGGTGTGAAGCCGGGCATGCGCGCCTTCGACGAGGAGGTCTTCGGGCCGGTGGCCACGGTGGTCAGCTTCGCCACCGATGACGAAGCCATCGAATTGGCCAATCGCACCGAATACGGTTTGGCGGCGGCGATCATTTCTCCGTCCGTGGGCCGGGCCATGGCCATCGGTGAGCGGTTGCAGTGCGGCATGCTGCACATCAATGACCAGACCGTCGCCGATGAATGCGTCAATCCGTTCGGCGGGCGCGGCGCCTCGGGTAACGGCGGCAGCGTTGGCGGCCCGGCGGATTGGGATGAATACACGCAGTGGCAATGGGTCACCGTGAAGAATACTGCGCCGATCTATCCGTTCTGACGTCGTTCCTTCGATATGCCTACACAACAATAAGAGGGCTTGAACATGAACCTGCACAACAAAACCCTGGTCGTCACAGGCGTGGCCTCCGGCATCGGTGCGGAACTGGCGCGCCTGGCGCGTTTCCAGGGCGCCCGGGTGATTGGCGTCGATCGCCATGAACCGCAACTGACCGTGGATGGCTTTTTCCAGGCCGACCTTGGCGATCCGGAAAGCATCGATGCCTTGGTGGCGCGGCTACCGCAGCAGATCGACGGGCTGTGCAACGTCGCCGGCGTACCGGGAACCGCGCCGGTGCAAGCGGTGGCGAAGGTCAATTACCTGGGGCTGCGCCATCTCACCGAGTCCGTGCTGCCACGCATGGTGCCCGGCAGCAGCATCGTCAACGTCGCCTCGATCCTGGGGGGGCAGTGGCCGGAACGGCTGATGCTGCACAAGGCGCTGGCTGCCGCCGAGAGCTACGGGGCAGGGCAGCAGTGGCTCGCGGCCAATCCGGTGGACCAGACCACCTGTTACCAGTACTTCAAGGAAGCGCTGATCGTCTGGACATACCAGAAGTCGCAGCAATGGTTTGCCGAGTATTCGGTGCGGGTCAACTGTGTGGCACCCGGGCCGGTCTTCACCCCGATCCTTGGGGATTTCGTCAGCATGCTCGGCGAGGAAAGAGTGGCGCAGGACAGCCATCGCATGAAGCGCCCGGCCCTGGCCGACGAGGTGGCGGCAGTGATCGCATTCCTCTGTTCTGACGCCGCGCGCTGGGTCAACGGCGTCAACCTGCCGGTGGACGGCGGGCTGGCGGCGACCTACGTATAGCGCTACCGCGGTGATGTACCCCGGCCCCGTGAGTGCGGTGCCGGGCCTGCGATAACAACAAAAATACAGGACTCACAAGATGCTCAAGCCTATCTTGCGGATGGCTGCTGCCCCGATTCTGGTAACACTGTCGCCCCTCGTTCATGCCTATGACTTGCCCGGTCTCAACCTGGGCAGCACCAGCTTCTACGACGGTTCCCCGGCGCCGGCCGGCCCAGGTTGGTACCTGGAGGAATACCTCACGTACTCCAAGGCCGACCGGTTCAACGATGCCCACGGCGATAAACTGCCGTTGCCCAAGCAAACCGTAGAAGTCTTCGCGCCCACCACCCAGATCATCTACGTGGGGCAACCCTGGGCCAACGGCGCGATGCCAGGGTTCACGCTGATCAACACCTCCCTGGTCCACGCCGATGTGGACGATGGGCTGGACAATGCAGCCCTGAGTTCGCGGGAAGGCTTTGGCGACCTGGTCGTCGGGGCTTTCCTGCAATTGCCCACGCTGACCCGCGCCGACGGTAGCCCTTTGCTCACCCAGCGTGTCGAGGTGGACGTGTCGATGCCGGTGGGGGCCTACAACCGCAACCGGTCGATCAACCCGGGCAGCAACTTCTGGTCGTTCAATCCGTATTACGCCGCCACCTATTGGTTTATGCCCAAATGGTCGGCCAGCGGGCGCTTCATGTATTTGTGGAACGGCAAGAACGACGACCCGTCGGCCAGTTTTGGCGACGTCTCCGATACCCAGGCGGGCCAGGCCCTGCACGCGAACCTGACGTTGCAGTATGCCTTGACCGACCGATTCAGTGCCGGACTCAACGGCTACTGGCTCAAGCAGTTCACCGACACCCAGGTCGATGGGCACGATGTCAGCGGGCGCCGGGAGAAAGTCTGGGCGATCGGGCCGGGGTTCAACTATGTCTTTCGCAAGGAGGACACGCTGTCGGTCAACGCTTACTTCGAGCAGGATGCCGAGAACCGCACCGAGGGGAACAAGCTGGTGTTGAACTGGTTGCATCAGTTCTGAGCCTGGACAACCGCGGAGGGTTGCAGGCGCTGTGAAGGGTAACGAAGCTGCGATCTTTCCACGCTCATCGATTCCAGCGCGAAAGATTCAGGATCGCAGGCTTCGCCAGTTCTACAACAGCGCTTAGCGCCGCAGCGGCTCGCCATGCACCACTTGCGACTGTACCGCCGCCGCCCGGGCCATCACGCTGATCGCCGCCACGGCCGCGATCAGCAACCCGGGCGACGTCGCCAGCAACACGCCTGTCGTGCCTGCCCCTGCCGCCAGGATCTGGCCCGCAGCCAAGGGGCCAGCGACCGAACCCAGGCGACCGATAGCCACTGCCGCGCCGACTCCCGTCGCGCGCACCGTGGTGGGGTAGGAGGGCGGTGCCAAGGCATAGAGAACCAGTTGCGCGGCCATGACGAATAACCCGGCAGCAAACCCGGCGATGCCCATCGGCACGATGCCGACCGACAAACCGACTCCGGCCAGGGCACTCAGCAGGCCGGCATAGACGAACAGCACCACCTTGATGCCATTGCAACGGTCCAGCAACAGGCCGCCCAGCAACGAGCCAAGGGCGCCACCGACGTTGAACAGCATCTGCACCAGGCCAGCCTGGGGTTTGCTGAAGCCCTGTTCCAGCAACAATGACGGCAGCCAGTTGAGCAACATGTACATGACCGTCAGGGTGAAGAAATAGCTCAGCCACAGGGCCAAGGTGGTACGGCCGCGACCTTCACCGAACAGCGCCTGGGCGGTGGAGCCGCGCGATGAGCCGCCATCCTGCACCTGGCGAAAGGCACTGGATTCTGGAAGCCACAGGAGCATCAGCGGCACCACCAGCAGCGGCGCCAACCCACCGATGAAAAACGTCATCTGCCAGTGCTCGCCAAACAGCATCGCGACCACGGCAGCCAATGCACCGCCCAGCGGCACTCCCGCATACATCACGCTGATGGCCGTGCCTCGGCGCTGCTCACCCACGGCTTCGGCACACAGGGCTATGAGGTTGGGCAGGGCGGCGCCCAGGCCCAGGCCGGTCATGAAACGCACCAGCAACAGGGTGGAGAAGTGTTCGACATAAGCGGTGCTGAGGGAAAACACGCCGAAGAGCAAGACAGCGGTGATGAGGATTCTCTTGCGACCGATGCGATCAGCGATCCAACCACCGAAGAAGGCGCCCGGCAGCAACCCGATGATCCCGGCGCTGAACACCCAGCCCATCATGTTCGGGTCAAGGGCAAACGTCTGCCGTAGGCCTGCGGCGGCGGTACCGGCTGACTGCAGGTCGAAACCCTCGATCAACGCAACGATGAAACACAAGGCAATGGTCAGCGTCGCACGACGCGCCGGACGGTCCATGGCAAATCCTCTTATTGTTTTTGTGAGGGGACACCGCTCGAAGGAAAACCGGCGGATGGGATTAAGATTAACAAAGATAACTAAAAAATGAAGGGTGCCGGAAGGACGTCAATAAGCGGCCAGTTCAGTATGAAAATCAGTGGCTTGGAAAGGATTAATGGACGAATGGGTAAATTAGTTAGTTATATTAATGTTCGATTATCGGACGCCGGCGATTGACGAAGCGCCCGTACCGTTTCCATTCTTTGTCCGCACGGCCCCCGTCGCCAGGCTCGGGCCGATCAAAACAACAACAATAAATGGACACCGAACATGCCAAACCTTGCTCGGGACACGCTGACGGCGTGCCCTGTTTCATCCCTCGTCCCTCTGCTGGCCTGTCTCGGGCTGAGCCTCGGTTCCCCCGTATCGTGGGCGGAAGGCTTCATTGACGACAGCCACGGTACGCTGACCCTGCGCAACTACTACATGGACCGCGACTACAAGGACGACGGCGCCAAGACCGCAGCGCGGGAATGGGCTCAGGGTGTGTTCATGAACATGGAGTCGGGGTTCACCCCGGGCGCGGTCGGGTTCGGCCTGGATGTCAGGGGGTTGCTGGGCATCAGGCTTGATTCGTCGCCGGATCGCAGTGGCACTGAACTGTTGCCGGTGTCCGCCAGCGACAAGCGCGCGGCGGACGAATATTCGCGCCTGGGCGTGACCGGCAAGCTGCGTTTCGCTCAAACCACGGTGAAGACCGGCGATGTCTCGATCTTCCTGCCGTTTGCCTTTGCCAGCCCGTCGCGGCTGCTGCCGCAGACCTTTCGCGGGACGACGCTCAGTTCCAAGGATCTCGACGGTTTGACGTTGAACACCGGGTATATCGATCGCATCGCCCGCCGCGATTCCACCGATTACCAACCGATGAGCATCGCTTCGCCCAACCGCCGATTCAACGGCGCGGCGACCGCTTCCCATATGGCGTATGTGGGCGGTGACTACCAGGTCAACAAAGACCTCAGCCTGCGGGCCTACCACGCCGAAGTGGCGGACCTGTACCGGCAGGAAACCCTGGCGTTGTTGCATAACCTGCCCCTGGGCGATGGCGTCCTGACCACCGACCTGCGCAGTTTTTTCAGCGACGAAGACGGCGCGGCCAAGGCCGGCAAGGTGGATAACCGCAATGCCTCGGCACTGGTTGGCTATCGCCTGGGCGGGCATCGCGTGAGCCTGGGCTACATGCACGCCAGTGGCGATACGGCCACGCCTTATGTGTCCGGCACCGAGTTGATGGGCTTGAGTGAAATGACCATGAGCTCGGACTTCCTCAATGCCAAGGAACGCACCTGGCAGGCGATCCATGACTACGATTTCGCCGCCGTGGGCGTGCCGGGCCTGAGGACTCGACTGCGTTATGTGCGTGGCGATCACATCGAGCTGGCGGCCCTCAATGCCGAAGATCGCAAGGAGCGCGAGTTCCAGATGGAGTTGGGGTACGTGATCCAGGGCGGCCCACTGAAGAACGTCGGGTTGCTGGTCCGCAAATCGATCTATCGCAACAACTTCCCGGGTACGGCGGCGTTTCGCGACGAGAACCAGACCCGGTTCCTGGTGACGTACAGCGTGCCGATCTGGTGAGTTTCAAGTCGGCTGGCTAGCGCTTGTGGGAGCAAGCTTTGCTCCCACATAGCGGTGCCGCAGGGACCCGCGCCAGGCTCGCTACTGGTAAACCTTCTTCAACAACCGCAGCAACTCCTCGCGCTCAGTCCCCGAGAGGGCAGCGGTGGAGTCAAGGTCGCTCTGGGCGGCGATTTGCTTGAGTTCCTTGAGCAGGGTTTCGCCGGTCTTGCTCAGGAAGATCCCATAGGAGCGCTTGTCTGGCTTGCAGCGCACGCGCACCGCCAAAGCCCGGCTTTCCAGCTTATTGAGCAACGGCACCACTTGCGGCGGTTCGATCGCCAGGGCCTTGGCCAGGTCGGCCTGCATCAGGCCGGGATTCTGGTCGATGATTGCCAGGGCCGAGAACTGGGCGGGCCGCAGATCATGGACGGCGAGCCGGCCAATCAGGTTCTGGAACAGTTTCAACTGGGCGCGGCGCAGGGCGTAACCGATCAGGTCATCCAACGCGGAGTCCAGCGGCACCTGAGCGTCGGTACCGGCGACCAGGGGCTCGGCGGGTTCGGCAAGCTTGGAAGACTTGGCCATCGAAGTGAGTGTCCTCAAGATAAGTGATTAACAAGGCTATCCAGTTTGCCGGGGTTGCGGCGCCCTGGCTACGGGCTTGTGCATATTCGAATTTTTAAACCTTCGATCCAGCCTCTGAAAAATACAGATAAACCGGTTAATAGTTAATTGACATAACTAAATTTCCGGTTTAGTTTTTGAGCATCTTCAGCCAAGAACAAGAGTGCACGCATCATGAGCAATTACGAAGGTCGCTGGAAAACGGTCAAGGTCGACATCGAGGAGGGCATCGCCTGGGTCACCCTCAATCGCCCGGAAAAACGTAACGCCATGAGCCCGACCCTCAACCGCGAGATGATCGACGTGCTCGAGACCCTGGAGCAGGATCCGGCCGCAGGGGTATTGGTGCTGACCGGGGCCGGTGACGCCTGGACCGCTGGCATGGACCTCAAGGAATACTTCCGCGAAGTGGATGCCGGGCCGGAAATCCTCCAGGAAAAAATCCGTCGCGAAGCGTCGCAATGGCAGTGGAAATTACTGCGCATGTACGCCAAGCCAACCATCGCCATGGTCAATGGCTGGTGCTTCGGTGGCGGTTTCAGCCCGCTGGTGGCGTGCGACCTGGCGATCTGCGCCGACGAAGCGACTTTCGGTCTCTCGGAGATCAACTGGGGCATCCCGCCGGGCAACCTGGTCAGCAAGGCCATGGCCGACACCGTGGGCCATCGCCAATCGCTGTACTACATCATGACCGGCAAGACCTTCGGTGGGCAGAAAGCGGCCGAAATGGGCTTGGTCAATGAGAGCGTGCCCTTGGCGCAGTTGCGTGAAGTCACTGTGGAACTGGCCCGCAACCTGCTGGAAAAGAACCCGGTGGTACTGCGGGCGGCCAAGCATGGCTTCAAGCGTTGCCGCGAACTGACTTGGGAGCAGAACGAAGATTACCTGTACGCCAAGCTCGACCAGTCGCGCCTGCTCGATACCGAGGGTGGCCGCGAGCAGGGGATGAAGCAATTCCTGGACGACAAGACCATCAAGCCGGGCCTGCAGACCTACAAGCGCTGAGCCAACCGCGCGGCGGGCGCCATCGTGCGCCCGCGGGCTGTTCGTCCCAGGCCCTCGGCGCTACTGTGAACGTGTTCCCGATAAAGACAATAAAGAGGAATCACCATGCTGGACGTGCCCCTGTTGATTGGCGGCCAGTCGTGCCCGGCCCGCGACGGCCGGACCTTCGAGCGCTGCAACCCGGTGACCGGTGAAGTGGTGTCTCGCGTGGCCGCCGCCACCCTGGAAGATGCCGATGCCGCCGTGGCCGCAGCCCAGGCGGCGTTTCCCGCCTGGGCCGCGCTGGCACCCAACGAACGCCGCACGCGTCTGCTGCGGGCAGCCGAGCAATTGCAGGCCCGCAGTGGCGAGTTCATCGCCGCGGCCGGCGAGACTGGCGCCATGGCCAACTGGTACGGTTTCAACGTGCACCTGGCGGCGAACATGCTGCGCGAAGCCGCGTCCATGACCACCCAGATCAATGGCGAAATCATTCCCTCCGACGTGCCAGGCAGTTTCGCCATGGCCCTGCGTCAGCCCTGCGGCGTGGTGCTGGGTATCGCGCCCTGGAACGCCCCGGTGATTCTCGCCACCCGTGCCATCGCCATGCCCCTGGCCTGCGGTAACACCGTGGTGCTCAAGGCTTCCGAGATCAGCCCGGCGGTGCATCGGCTGATCGGCCAGGTGTTGCAGGACGCCGGGCTGGGTGACGGTGTGGTCAACGTGATCTGTAACGCACCGGCGGATGCGCCGGCCATTGTCGAACGGTTGATCGCCAACCCGGCGGTGCGCCGGGTCAATTTCACCGGTTCGACCCACGTTGGACGCATCGTCGGCGAACTCTCGGCGCGCCACCTCAAACCAGCGTTGCTGGAGCTGGGCGGCAAGGCGCCGTTGCTGGTACTGGACGACGCCGACCTGGACGCCGCCGTGCAAGCGGCGGCCTTCGGGGCCTACTTCAACCAGGGCCAGATCTGCATGTCCACCGAGCGATTGATCGTCGACGCCCGCGTGGCGGATGCGTTCATCGCCAAGCTGACCGCCAAGATCGCCACCTTGCGTGCCGGTGATCCGGCGGCCGGCGATTCGGTGCTGGGCTCGTTGGTCGACGCCAGTGCCGGCCAGCGCATCAAGGGACTGATCGACGATGCCTTGGCCAAAGGCGCAACGCTGGTCACCGGTGGCCAGTTGGAAGGCAGCATCCTGCAGCCGACCTTGCTCGACGGCGTCACTGCGCAGATGCGCCTGTACCGCGAAGAGTCCTTCGGGCCAGTGGCGGTGCTGTTGCGCGGCGAGGGCGATGAAGCGCTGTTGCGCCTGGCCAACGATTCCGAGTTCGGCCTGTCGGCTGCCATCTTCAGCCGCGATACCACCCGCGCGTTGGCCTTGGCCCAGCGGGTCGAGTCGGGCATTTGCCACATCAACGGGCCGACCGTGCACGACGAGGCGCAGATGCCCTTCGGCGGGGTCAAGTCCAGTGGTTATGGCAGCTTCGGCGGCAAGGCGTCCATCGAGCATTTCACCCAGTTGCGCTGGGTGACCTTGCAGAACGGTCCCCGGCATTACCCGATCTGAAACCCATCGCATCATGGGTGGTCGAGCCTCGAACGCCGCCGCCCGGATGCAGGCCAGAATAACAATGACAAGGCCGCAGCCCCGCGCTGCCATGCTCCGCTCGCATCGCGACCCGAGCGTGCCTTGGTGGAGGAAATGTACGTGAGTTCCGAGTCCAGATCGTCCTCCCGACCCGAGGCCGGGCGTTATCGCCAGGTGTCGATTGGTCATCCTGCCGTCGAAGTCCGGGAAGAGCGCGGCATTTTGCACATGCGCTCCCTGGAACCCCTGGCCCCGCTGCCGGCGCGTTTGCTCGAACGCCTGGTGCACTGGGCCGAGGTGCGCCCGCAGCAGACGTTTATCGCGGCCCGTGAAGCAGGCGGCGACTGGCGTCGGGTCAGCTATGCGCAGATGCTCGACAGTGTCCGGGCCATCGCCCAAAGCCTGCTCGGTTACGGTTTGTCAGCGGAAAAACCCTTGGCGCTGCTCTCCGGCAACGACATCGAACACCTGCAAATGGCCCTCGGTGCGATGTACGCCGGCATTCCCTATTGCCCGGTGTCGCCGGCTTATTCATTGCTGTCCCAGGATTTCGCCAAGCTGCGCCATGTCTGCGATCTGTTACAGCCGGGGTTGGTGTTTGTCAGCGAAGCCGCCCCGTTCGAGCGAGCGGTCAATGCCGTACTGCCGGCGAACGTTCCCTTGATCACGGTGCGCGGCGAGATGGCGGGCCGCTCCAGGACCCGCTTCGCCAGCCTGTTGGCTCAACCCGGCGGCGCGGAGGCCGAGCAGGCGTTCGCCGCCACCGGCCCGGACAGCATCGCCAAGTTCCTGTTCACCTCGGGCTCCACCAGGCTGCCCAAGGCCGTGATCACCACCCAGCGTATGTTGTGCGCCAATCAGCAGATGCTGCTGCAAACCTTTCCGGTGTTCGGCGAGGCGCCGCCGGTGCTGGTGGACTGGCTGCCGTGGAACCACACGTTCGGCGGCAGCCACAACCTCGGCATCGTGCTGTACAACGGCGGCACGTTCTACCTGGACGACGGCAAACCCACCGCCCAGGGCTTCGCCGAGACCCTGCGCAACCTCAAGGAAATTTCGCCCACCGCCTACCTGACCGTGCCCAAGGGCTGGGAAGAATTGGTCAGCGCCTTGGAGCAGGACGGTGAATTGCGCGAGCGTTTCTTCAAGCGCATCAGCCTGTTCTTCTTTGCCGCGGCGGGCTTGTCCCAAAGTACCTGGGACCGGCTCGACAAGGTCGCCGAGCAGCATTGTGGCGAACGTATCCGCATGATGGCGGGCCTGGGCATGACCGAAGCGTCGCCGTCCTGCACCTTCACCACCGGGCCCTTGTCCATGGCCGGCTACATCGGTCTTCCGGCGCCCGGCTGCGAGGTCCGGCTGGTGCCTGTGGACGGCAAGTTCGAAGGGCGTTTTCGCGGGCCGCACATCATGCCTGGCTACTGGCGTTCGCCGCAGCAGACTGCCGAAGTGTTCGACGAGGACGGTTTCTATTGCTCGGGGGATGCGATCAAACTGGCCGATGCCAGCAATCCGCAACTGGGGCTGATGTTCGACGGGCGGATCGCCGAGGACTTCAAATTGTCTTCCGGTGTCTTTGTCAGCGTCGGGCCGTTGCGTAACCGGGCGGTGTTGGAAGGCACACCCTACGTCCAGGATCTGGTGATCACCGCACCGGATCGCGAGTGCCTGGGTGCGCTGGTGTTTCCACGACTTGCTGAATGCCGGCGCCTGTCAGGCCTGGGCGCGGATGCCAGCGACACCCAGGTCCTCGCCAGCCCACCGGTACGCCAATGGTTCGCCGACTGGCTGCAACGCCTGAACCGCGAAGCCAGCGGCAACGCCAGTCGCTTGGAGTGGATAGCCTTGCTCGATGAACCGGCGTCGATCGACCGTGGTGAAATCACCGACAAGGGGTCGATCAACCAACGGGCGGTGTTGCAGTGGCGGGCGGGGAAGGTGGAGGCTTTATATCGCGGGGAGGATGCGTCGATCCTGCGGGCGGGTCCTGCCGCTTGAGGCAATCAAAAGTCCCTGTGGGAGCGAGCTTGCTCGCGATGGCGGTGGTTCAGCAGCAGAGATGTCGCCTGGTACACCGTCATCGCGAGCAAGCTCGCTCCCACATCAAATCCGGGGGCTGCTTGCTGTTGTTTAACGCCGGCCCAGCAGCAAACCCACCACCAGCCCGAACCCCGCGGAAATCGCCACGGTCTGCCAGGGGTGGCCGCCAATATAGACCTCAGTGGCATCGACTATGGGACGGGTACGCTCCCGGGCGCTGGTGACCGAGTCGCGCGCCTGTTGCAGTTTCTGCGCTATCTGGTCTCGCAGGTTTTCGGCCTCTTCGCCTACCAGCGAGGCGCTGCTTTTGAGCAGCTTTTCCGATTCTTCAATCAGCGCCGTCAATTCGCTGAAGGCTTGATCCTTGATTTGTTCTCCGTTCGCTTGCACGGTGCCTTTACGGGCCATGGAAGTACTCCTTGTGTGGATGAATGGCATTGAACAGTGGAGTGCCGCGCCGGTTAAAAAGTTGCAGCGCTCGGCCTTGGCAGGGCAATCCATCGCAAATCGTGGTTAAGACGTTTCCCTGCAAGGTGTAAGATGGCGCCTATTTACGCAACAGGTAATTCCCATGAGCTTCAATCTGGCTGACAAGCCCCTGGCCGAGCGCGCTGCGCTGGAAGACGAAAAATCCCGACTCTTTGAACTGTGGCAAAACAACCTGGGCAAGGCCAAGGGCGATGCCGCCCGCCTGTTCGGCGAGCGCTCCAAACGCAAGGGCAAGTGGGCCGAGTGGGTGCGTGCCGAACTGGACGGCATGTCGCCGCCGGAATACGCCAACATGGTGCGCAGCGAAGTCAATCGACTGATGGCCGCCAACAAGTAAACCTCAGGCAAACGTCGCGCTAATGGCCTCGCGCACCTTGAGCACTGCCGGATCCATTTGCGTGTGGGTCCGCCAGCCCAGTTCGATGGGGTAGCGGGGCAAGGCCAGGGGGCAGGGCAGCAAGGCCAGGCCGCTGAGGTCGGCGATGGCCCGGGCGGCGTGGGCCGGAATCGTCGCTACGGCCTGGCTGCCCTTGAGCAGGAATGGCAGCGCGGCAAAGTGGGTGGTCGAGGCACAGACTCGCCGACTCAGGCCAAGCCCGGCCAATCCTTCGTCGGTGATGCCGATGAAGCCCCCCGAAGACACCAGCAGATGCTCGCGGGCCACGAACGCCTCCAGACTGAGGGATTGTTGGCCATGCGTCAGGCTCGCCGGGTCCAACAGGCAGGCGTAATCGCCTTCACCCAATACCTGGCGGCTGAGCAACCGCTGGGCGAAACCACCCGCCGTGATCGCCAGGTCGAGATCGCGCTCCATCAAGGCCCGGCCGACGATCTGGCTGTGGGTCTGACGGAAAATCAAGCGCAGGCCCGGCGCACGTCGGGCCACTTCGTCGATCAGGCGCCGCCCATGGGCAATCTCGAAATCATCCGACAGGCCGATGATGACCGAGCGGCCGTCATAGTGGCTGGCATCCGGGTCGACCATCGCCAGGCTCTGGCGACATTTGTCCAGGGCTTCGCTGATCACCGGTTTCAGCTGGTTGGCCCGCAACGTCGGTGCCAGACCCCGGCCCGTGCGCACGAATAATTGATCGTCATACAACCCCCGGAGCCTGCGCAATGCGGCGCTGATGGCCGACTGGGTCACGCCCAGGCGCACGGCGGCGCGGCTGGCGCTGGATTCGTCATGCAGGGCTTCGAAAGTCTTGAGCAGATTGAGGTCGATGTCGGCGATATTCATGAGACTCATATCATTTAGCAGCATTCGGGGCTTTATTCATGATCGGCCGCTCCTTGAGAATCAGCAACACCTGATGATCAAGGAGTTGAAAACCATGCCCAAATCCATTGTGGCTGCCCTGCAGATCGGTTCGTTGCCTGGCGGCAAGGCCGAGACCCTGGCGCAGATCCTTTCCTACGAAGACGCCATTCGCCAGGCCGGCGCACGCCTGGTGGTGATGCCTGAAGCGTTGCTCGGTGGCTATCCCAAGGGCGAGGGGTTCGGGACGCAACTGGGTTACCGGCTGCCGGAGGGGCGTGAAGCGTTCGCCCGCTATTTTGCCAACGCCATTGATGTGCCCGGCGTAGAAACCGAAGCGCTGGCCGGGCTGTCGGCGCGTACCGGGGCGAGCCTGGTGCTGGGCGTCATCGAGCGTGTCGGCAGCACCCTCTATTGCACCGCGCTGTATTTCGAACCCGATACGGGCCTGGTAGCCCGGCACCGCAAGTTGATGCCCACCGGTACCGAGCGGCTGATCTGGGGCAAAGGCGACGGTTCGACCTTGCCGGTGATCGACAGCCAGGTTGGCCGGGTCGGCGCGGCGGTGTGCTGGGAAAACATGATGCCGCTGTTGCGCACCGCGATGTACGCCAAGGGGGTGGAGGTCTGGTGTGCGCCCACGGTGGATGAGCGGGAGATGTGGCAAGTGACCATGCGGCATATCGCCCACGAAGGGCGTTGTTTTGTGGTCAGTGCCTGTCAGGTCCAGGCCTCGCCGCAGGCGCTGGGTATCGATGTCGCGCACTGGCCGGCCGAGCGGCCGCTGATTGCCGGTGGCAGCGTGATTGTCGGGCCCATGGGCGATGTGCTCGCCGGGCCGCTGAAAGACACCGCCGGGCTACTGACCGCCGAAATCGATACCGATGACTTGGTGCGGGCGCGCTACGACTATGACGTGGTCGGGCACTACGCCAGGCCGGATGTGTTCGAACTGGTGGTGGACGAGCGCGCCAAGCCTGGCGTGCGCTTCATGGCATGATTCACCACGTCGCCGCGGAGCCCGGCAGTTCGAGGGTCCCGCGGTCGACGAAGCGCATGGTACCGAACACGCCGCCGGCGAGTTTGCCCTTGAGCACATAGGGCAGGTTGTCCAGGCTTTGGGTCTGGCTCAGGCCCAGAGTCTGGCGCAGCACGGAAAACGCCGAAATGCTCACCGGGACGCTCAGGATCGCTTCGGAAAAGCGCGGGATCGAGCCGGTCTGGTCACTGACCCCTGTCGCCAGCGTACGGCCATTGACCTCCAGGTCCAGCGCCACGCCGTTGTAGTCGATGGCGGTTTCGTTGGGGTTCTGCACGCGCAGTTTCACGGCGAAGCGCACCTCCAGGCCCTGGTTGGGCAACGGTTCGATGCCGACCACGTTGATGTTCAGCGGGTCACGGTTCGGGAAGAGAGCGCAGGCGCTGAGGCTGAGCAGGATCAGGAATACGGAAAGGCCGAGGATTCTGCGCATGGATTGACTCTCAAAGAATGAAAAAACCGGAAGCGATTGAGCACGATACGCCACAGGTGCCCCCCGGCAACCAACGAACCCTGGCTCATAGACAGAGGCTCCTGACAGTTTCTGACACCAGCCTCTGCTAATCTGCGCCATCTTTTCTTTGCGGACAGTCCTTCGTGTCGCGTACCACTCGGCTGCTCACTTTGCTGCAAGTCTTGCGGGGCAAGCGTTGCCCGGTCACCGCTGCGACGTTGGCGGGTGAACTGAATGTATCCGAGCGCACCTTGTACCGCGACATTGCTGAGCTCACGGCCCTCGGCGCGCCGATCCAGGGCGAGGCGGGCATTGGTTATGTATTGCGCAGCGGCCTGTTCCTGCCGCCACTGATGTTCACCGCCGATGAAATCGAAGCCATCGTGCTGGGCTTGCGCTACGTGGATCAGCGCGGCGACGAGGTGCTGGGCAAGGCGGCCGCCGACGCCCTGGCGAAGGTCGCCGCCGTGCTGGCCCCGGATGTGCGGGACGCGTTGCGCAACCCTACGGTACTGCCTGGCCCGCCGGGTTATGGCTATCCGCAGAACACCGTGGAGCTGAATGTCTATCGCCAGGCCATTCGTGCCCAGGCCAAGCTGCACATCGACTACGCCGACGTGAACAAGACCCCGAGCCAACGCCTGATCTGGCCGCTGGCCCTGGGCTTTTTCAACGAGGCGCGGGTGGTGGTGGCCTGGTGCGAATTGCGCGGCGCCTACCGGACCTTTCGCACCGACCGGATTGCCTCGGCCACCGAGCAGGGCGAGCGGTATCCGGGCCGGCGCAGCGATTTGTTGCGGGACTGGTTTGCGTTGATGAAGTTGGACGAAACCGGGCGTTTCACTCCTGACAAAAACTGACACAACGCTGTTCTAGCATGGTGCCAGATCGATAAAACAAGGAGCCGTACCATGTCCAATCCCGTCTCTTCCCTGGCCCCGGCCATCGCCGGCTACATCGCGGCTGCCAATGCCCGTGACAGTTCGGCGGTGACGCGTTTTTTCGCCGAGGATGCCAACGTGTTCGATGAAGGCCAGCACCGCGTTGGCACCCAGGCCATCGCCCAATGGATGGAAGACACCGCCCAGCGACTCCAGCCGCGGGTGGAAGTCCTCAATGTGCAGCAACGCACTGGCAAGGTGCTGGTGCAGAACCTGATTTCCGGAACATTCCCCGGCAGCCCGCTGGAGTTGCGTTATACCTTCCGGCTCGATGAGCAGGGCAAGATCAGTCGGTTGGATATCTCAATCTAAAGTTCCGTACCCAGGTCTGTGGGAGCAAGCCTTGCTCCCACAGGGCATGCTTCCACAAGACCTTGCTCCTACAGATAAACCCCACGCCACCGTTCTACGCAGGGTTCCTGCAATCGCCCGCCATGGCATACTCCCCACCTTCGTTTTCCGGACCCGGGCCGTATGACTTTCGACTCCCCCTTGACTGCCTGGCAGCATGCCATCGAACACCACGGCTTCGTCCAGGACGAGGCCCAGGAATTGGCCATCATGGCGCTGGAGCAATGCCACCAGGCGTTGCACGAAGGGCGCAAGTCGATCAAGGGCGTTTATCTCTGGGGCCCGGTGGGGCGTGGCAAGACCTGGCTGATGGACCGCTTTTATGAAAGCCTCAAGGTGCCGGCCCGCCGTCAGCACTTCCATCATTTCATGGCGTGGGTGCACCAGCGTTCGTTCCAGCTCACCGGCACGCCGGATCCTTTGCAGGCCCTGGCCCGGGAGTTGAGCGCAGAAGTGCGGGTGCTGTGTTTCGACGAGCTGTTCGTCAACGACATCGGTGACGCGATCATTCTGGGGCGCTTGTTCCAGGTGATGTTCGAGCTGGGCATGGTGATGGTGAGCACCTCCAACCTGCCACCGGAAGAGCTCTATGCCAACGGCCACAACCGTGAGCGTTTCCTGCCGACCATCACCGCGATCAAGAAACACATGCAGATCGTGCCGGTGAACGGCTGGCAAGACCATCGCCAGCACCCAGGCCAATTGCAGCAGCGTTACTGGCTGCGCGATCCCGGGCAGCCCGATCCGCTGGGCGATGTCTTCAACCTGTTGACCGCCGGGCAGGTGCCCAGCCGTGCGCCGATTGACGTGGGCCATCGTCGGCTTGAACCGTTCCAGGCCAGCGATACGGTGCTCTGGAGCCGTTACGCCGACCTGTGTGAGCAACCGTTCTCGGCGCTGGATTTCATGGCGCTGTGCGACCGCTTCAGCATTATCCTGCTCAGTGATGTGCCCTGCCTGAGCGCCGAACAGCGCGAGGGGCGCATTGCCCGTGGCACCGAGGACGGCGTCGAGCGGGTCGTGGCCGGTGACCGTGAGTTGCCGCAGTTATCGGTCCACGACGACGGCGTACGACGGTTCATCGCCCTGGTCGACGAATGCTACGACCGCAAGGTTCCGTTGTACCTTTCGGCTGCGGTGCCAATGGATGAGTTGTACACCGAGGGCTATCTGCAATTCCCGTTTCGCCGTACGCTCAGTCGCCTCCAGGAAATGCAAATGCAACGTTTTGGTCAGCCAGCCTGACCTGTATCCCGCCGACGGCGTCGAGCCGCCGGTACTACCGAAGTGAGATGGAAGGTCATGGAAGAAGCCAAGGACATCCTTGTCCTGCAAGCCAGCTACACCAACCCGATCCACGCCGAAGCGATCTGTCATGTGCTCAACGGCTATGCGCAGGACCCGATGGGCGGAGGGCATCCGTTGCCGGCCGAAGTGCTGTTGCATCTGCCCGAGGAGTTGGCCAAGCGTCCTCATGCTTTCAGCGTGCTGGCTTTCGTCAATGGCGAACCGGCGGGGCTGGTCAATTGTTTCGAAGGTTTTTCAACCTTTGCCTGCCGGCCTTTGGTGAACATCCACGACGTGGCGGTGATGCCGGAATTTCGCGGCCTCGGGTTGAGCCAGAAGATGCTGCAGAAGGTCGAGGATATTTCCCGCCAGCGCGGTTGCTGCAAGATTACCCTGGAAGTGCTCCAGGAAAATGCCGTGGCACGGGGCAGCTACGCCAAGTTTGGCTTTGCCCCTGGCATGTTCGACCCTGCCCACGGCCCTATGCAGTTCTGGATCAAGCCCCTGTAAAAGCGGGCCTCCGGTCAGTTTCGGTTATTTCTGCACGACTTCGGCCAGTGGCGCCTTGGGCTGCATCAGGCTGAAGTCGATCAGGGCCTTGCGTGGGGTTTGATACGGGTTGCCGATCAGCAGCGGGCGGGCCTTGAAGTCATCGCTGACCAGGCTCTTGCTGCGGTCCAGCTCGTCAAAACTCAAGCCGGCCAGGTCCGCCCAGGTGTGGATCAGGTGTGAACTGCTGTAGGGCCGTGACAGGTCGCCGGCAAAGTTCCAGTCATGGTTTTCGCGCCACTTGGGCGAAGCCCAGGCCATGAAAGGTATGGTGTACATCGGTGCGGTCGGTTTGCCTTCGTTACGACCCAGCGTGCCGTGTCCCGGCGAGTCGAACACGTCTTCGCCGTGGTCCGAGAGGTACAGCAGGAAGCCGTTGGGATCGGTCTTGGCGTAATCCTTGATCAGGCTGGACACGACAAAGTCGTTGTACAGCACGGCGTTATCGTAGCTGTTGTAGGTCGGGACCTGATCATCACGCAGGCCCGCCGGTACGCCCTGGCGGTCAGTGAATTTGTTGAACGTCGGTGGATAGCGGTACTGATAGCTCATGTGGGTGCCGAGCAGGTGCACCACGATCAGCTTGCGCGGGGCGCTGTCGGCCAAGGCCTTGTTGAACGGCTCGATCACGTCGCCATCGTATTGTGCGGCATTCTGGTTGCGGTTGTTGTTCAGGTACACCTGTTCGTCGGCCTGTTGGGAAAAGGTCGTGAGCATGGTGTTGCGCTTGGTCATGGTCTGCTGGTTGGTGATCCAGAAGGTCTTGTAGCCGGCCTGCTTCATCATGCTGACCAACGATGGGGTACTCAGGTACAGGTCTGGATTCTCCTCGTCGGCGAACGTCAGTACCTGCTGCAGCGCTTCGATGGTGTAGGGGCGCGGGGTGATGACATTGTCGAACACCGAAAGCTGGTCCTTGAGCTTGTCCAGCTCCGGCGTGGTTTCCCGCGGGTAACCGTACAGGCTCATGCGCTGGCGGTTGGTGGATTCGCCGATCACCAGCACCAGGGTGGCCGGCTGTTCTGCCATGGCATCCTTGAGATTGCTCAGGGGCGCAATCTTGCTGGCGCTGTGGAGCATGCCTTGCATGTTTTCCAGCTGTTCACAGTAGCGACGATAGGCCACCAGCATCTGCCACGGCACGGCCGGCTCGATGCGATCTTCGAACTTCTCCAGGCCACCGGCGAAACTGCCGGTGCGCTGGGTCTGCTTGACCAGCGGATAACCGACCACCGCGAGCACGATGACCGCGGCCGCCACCCAGGCTTGTCCCCGGGGCAGGTACACCGGACGCAGGCGGGTCCAGAGCCAATAGCCAACGACGGTGTGGGCCAGGAACGCCGCCACCATCCACCAGGCAAAATACTGGGTCAGGTACTCGCCGGCTTCAGACACGTTCGATTCGAACATGATGAAAATGACGCTCTGGGAAAATTCCTGCTGGTAAATGAAGAAGTAGCCCAGGCTGGCCATGGAGCAAGCCCACAGCACCACGCCGATCAATGCCGCGAGCAAGCGTGTACGGGCGGGGAAGAGCAGCAGGGGAGCGAGCCACACCGCACTCATCACGAACGCTTGGCGAAAGCCGGTGAAACCGGAGGTGTCGCTCAGCAGGATGAGCAGTTGGGTGATACCCGAGAAGTACCAGAAGAACAGAAACAGCCAGCCAAGTCCGGCCCAGTCGAAACCTTTCGCAGTCGTTTTGCTGCGTTTGAACAAGCTCATCAAGCGCTCCAGCCTTATATCGACGAAGCTGTCGGCACCGGATGGGTGACCGCAGGCCTGCGCCGAACAACCCTAAAGGCGGGGAGTATCACGAGCCGGTTGTGAAAACTTTGTGAGTTTTTCGGATACAAAATGCATGTGAGGTGCGAATGCACCTGTGGCAAGGGGATTTGTCTCTAGAGGCGGGACCTGTGGGAGCAAGGCGTGCCCGCGATAGCCGCGCCGCGGTCGTACAGCTGAACCGCGTTATCGTTCATCGCGGGCAAGCCTTGCTCTCACAGATAGAATGCTCGCCGCTAGCGGGCACGGCAGGACTTACATGGAAGTGACACTGTTTGACCAGCGTCACTTCTTCGACTGTGCCTCTGGAGCGGTTACCGAGCCAAGGACTGGCTCTGGTGGGACAGCTGTGCGTGTTGCAGCTGCATGCGCAACTGCGTCACTTCATCGAGCAGCAGATCGCGTTCTTCCTTGAGTAGGCGCAATTCATCGCGACGAATGGTCACATAAAGGGTTTGGGGAGGACGTGCGGTAACGACAGGGCCCATTGCTCACCTCGCAAATGGCGTACATCAACTATAGAGATGTCGCCATGATTTGGTCGACACCTCTACTATCGGCGCCGATTCTGATTTCTTTTGCTTGTGATTGGAACTTTTTTATTTTTCATGGTCGGCTGTGTCTTGGGCCGGATCTTGAGCGTTATCCCTTGTGGTCGCTCGAATTACCCGGAAACTATGCAGCAATGCTCTGGACTAACCTCCATTAGTCGATAGTGTTAAATCTTTGACACACCTTTATTTGTAGTAGGGAGCATCAGCACATGCAACTCGGGATCATTGGACTGGGCCGCATGGGCGGCAATATTGCGCGGCGCCTGATGCTCAATGGGCACGCCACCGTCGTCTATGACCGCAATGCCGCTTTTGTCGAAAACCTGCGCCAGGAAGGCGCCACGGGCGTCGCGGACCTGCCGGCGCTGGTCGCCGGCCTGGAAAAACCACGGGCGGTCTGGGTCATGCTGCCGGCCGGCGCCCCCACCGAAGACACCATCAACGTTCTCAGCGAACTGCTCGAGCCGGGCGACGTGATCATTGACGGCGGTAACACGTATTACAAGGACGACATCCGTCGCGCCCAGGCCCTGTCGGAAAAAGGCCTGAGCTACATCGATGTCGGCACCTCCGGCGGTGTTTGGGGCCTGGAGCGCGGTTACTGCATGATGATTGGCGGCGAGGCCGAGGTGGTGAAGCGCCTGGACCCGCTGTTCGACAGCCTGGCGCCGGGCATGGGCGATATCCCGCGCACCCGTGACCGCAAATCCGACGATGACCGTGCCGAACGTGGCTACATCCACGCGGGCCCGGCCGGTGCGGGGCATTTCGTGAAGATGATCCACAACGGCATCGAATACGGCATGATGCAGGCCTTCGCCGAGGGCTTCGATATCCTCAAGACCAAATCCAGCGAAAGCCTGCCACCGGAGGAGCGTTTCGACCTGAACGTGGCCGATATCGCCGAAGTCTGGCGTCGCGGCAGCGTGGTGTCGTCCTGGTTGCTGGACTTGACCGCCGACGCGTTGGCCAGCGATCCGAAACTGGACGGCTTTTCCGGTGAAGTCGCCGACAGTGGGGAAGGGCGCTGGACCATCGAGGCCGCCATCGAGCAAGCAGTGCCGGTTCCGGTCCTGTCCAGCTCGCTGTTCGCCCGTTTCCGCTCGCGCCAGCAAAGCACCTACGGCGACAAAATGCTCTCGGCCATGCGCTTCGGCTTTGGCGGCCACGTGGAGACGCCGAAAAAATGACCTCGATCGCCAGCAAATCCAAGGCAGAACCCGCGCCGCCGACCACGTTGTTCCTGTTCGGCGCCCATGGCGATCTGGTCAAGCGCCTGCTCATGCCGGCGCTTTACCACCTCAGTCGCGACGGTCTGCTGGATGATGGGCTGCGCATCGTCGGGGTTGACCACAACGCCATCAGCGATGTGGATTTTGCCAAGAAACTCGAAGATTTCATCCGTAACGAAGCGGCGAGCAAGGGCGGTGATGCCGACCGCGCGCTCGACCCGGCGCTGTGGGCCAAGCTGGCCCAGGGCATCAGCTACGTCCAGGGTGATTTCCTCGATGACGACACCTACCAGGCGCTGGCGGCGAAAATCGCCGCCAGCGGCACCGGCAACGCGGTCTTCTACCTGGCGACCGCGCCGCGCTTTTTCAGTGAAGTGGTCAGCCGCCTCGGTGCGGCCGGGCTGCTTCAGGAGCAGGAGGGGGCTTTCCGGCGGGTGGTGATCGAAAAACCGTTCGGTTCCGACCTGCAAACCGCCGAAGCGCTGAACGCCTGCCTGCTCAAGGTCATGAGCGAGAAACAGATCTATCGCATCGACCATTACCTGGGCAAGGAGACGGTGCAGAACATTCTGGTCAGCCGTTTTTCCAACAGCCTGTTCGAGGCGTTCTGGAACAACCACTACATCGACCACGTACAAATCACCGCCGCCGAAACCGTCGGCGTGGAAACCCGTGGCAGTTTTTATGAACGCACCGGCGCCCTGCGGGACATGGTGCCCAACCACCTGTTCCAACTGCTGGCGATGGTGGCCATGGAGCCGCCTGCGGCGTTTGGGGCCGACGCGGTGCGTGGGGAAAAGGCCAAGGTCGTCGGGGCGATCCGGCCCTGGTCGGTGGAACAGGCCCGCGCCAACTCGATCCGCGGCCAGTACACCGCCGGTGAAGTCGCTGGCAAGGCGGTGACCGGTTATCGCCAGGAGGCCAACGTCGCCGCCGACAGCAACACCGAGACGTACGTAGCCCTCAAGGTCATGATCGATAACTGGCGTTGGGTGGGCGTACCGTTCTACTTGCGTACCGGCAAGCGCATGAGCGTGCGCGACACCGAGATCGTCATCTGCTTCAAGCCGGCGCCTTACGCGCAGTTTCGCGACACTGAAGTCGACGAACTGCAACCCACGTACTTGAGGATCCAGATTCAGCCCAATGAAGGCATGTGGTTCGACCTGCTGGCCAAGCGGCCGGGGCCGGCGCTCGACATGGCCAATATCGAATTGGGCTTTGCCTATAAGGACTTCTTCGAAATGCAGCCGTCCACGGGTTACGAAACCCTGATCTACGATTGCCTGACCGGTGACCAGACTCTGTTCCAGCGCGCCGACAACATCGAAAACGGCTGGCGCGCCGTGCAGCCGTTCCTCGATGCCTGGCAGCAGGACGCAACGGTCCAGCCCTACAAGGCCGGCGAAGATGGCCCGGCGGTCGCCGATGACTTGCTGACCCGCGACAATCGCGTCTGGCATGGCCTGGGATGAGTGATCTGATGAAGCGTCCCATCCGATTTTTACTCAGCGACATGGACGGCACACTGCTGCTGCCTGATCACAGCATCAACCAGCGCACCATCGCCGCGGTTCGCGCATTGCGTGAGGCCGGTGTGCTGTTCAGCCTCGCCACCGGGCGGCCGCCGCGGGCGATGTTGCAGCAGATCGAGGCCCTGGGCGTCGACCTGCCCACGGCGGCGTTCAATGGCGGCACGCTGGTTCATCCCGACGGCAGTTTCCTCGCTGTCCATTACCTGCCGCCCGAGGCTGCACTGACCACCCTGGCGCTGTACGCCGATCAGCCGGGCATCGAAGTCTGGGTATTCGCCGATGGCGACTGGCTGGTGCGCGACGCCCACGGGCCGATGGTGCCGGTGGAGACGCGTGGCCTGGGCTACCCGCCGGTCGAAGTCGAGAGTTTCGAGCCTTACCTGGAGCGGATCGACAAGATTGTCGCCACCAGTGCCAACACCGACTTGCTGGTGGAGCTGGAGGCTCGGCTGCATCCGCTGCTCAAGGGCCAGGCCCAGGTGTCGCGTTCACAACCGATCTACCTGGATGTGACGGCGATGAAGGCGAACAAAGGGGAAGCGCTGTCGACCCTGGCCGCCTTCCTCGACGTGCCGCTGGAGCAGACCGCGGCCATGGGCGACGGCGGCAACGACCCGGCGATGTTTCATCGGGCGGGATTATCGATTGCCATGGGCCAGGCGGAGGAAGCGATCAGGCGCCAGGCGGATGTGGTGACCGCCGCCGTGACCGAAGACGGCGCAGCCCTGGCGATCGAGCGGTACATCCTGCCGCGATAGACCGCCCTGGCTTTTGTGGCGAGGGAGCTTGCTCCCGCTGGGGCGCGAAGCGCCCCTCAAACCAGCGAGTCCTATGTGTCAGGCTTCAGATTGCAGCGATGAGGGCTGCTGCGCAGCCCAGCGGGAGCAAGCTCCCTCGCCACGGGTTTTCTACAGCCAGTAAGTCACCGCATACCAGCCCAAACCGCCCATCACCACGGTATAGGGCAGGGCCATCCAGACCATCCGGCCATAAGACAGGCGTATCAGCGGTGCGATCGCCGAGGTCAGCAGGAACAGGAAGGCAGCCTGGCCGTTCGGCGTCGCGACGCTCGGCAGGTTGGTGCCGGTGTTGATGGCCACCGCCAGGGTCTCGAACTGTTCGCGGCTCATGTGCCCGGAGATGAAGGCCTGCTTGACCTCGGTGATGTAGATGGTCGCCACGAACACGTTGTCACTGATGGCCGAGAGCAGGCCGTTGGCAATGAACAGCATGCCGGGCTGCTGGTCGGCGGGCAGAGCCAGGACCCACTGGATCAGCGGCGTGAACAACTGCTGGTCGTGAATGACCGCCACCACTGCAAAGAACACCACCAGCAGCGACGTGAACGGCATGGCGTCCTTGAACGCATTGCCCAGCCGATGTTCGTCGGTGATGCCGGTGAAGGCGGTAATCAACACGATGACCATCAGGCCGATCAGGCCGACTTCGGCAATGTGCAAGGCCAGGCAGACGATCAGGATAAGTGCGGCAAGACCCTGGACGATCAGGGCTGCGCGCTGGCGTGCGGTGCGTTCGCGATTGTCCTGCTCAGCGTAATCGGCCAGCACGGTGCGGACGTTGTCCGGCAGCAGCGCGCCATAACCGAACCAGCGCAGCTTTTCCAGGGCCACGCAGGTCAGCAGCCCGGCAACCAGCACTGGCAGCGACACAGGAGCGACTTTCACGAAGAAATCAGCGAAATGCCAGCCCATCTCATGGCCGATCAGCAGGTTCTGCGGTTCGCCCACCAGGGTGCAGACGCCGCCCAGCGCCGTGCCGACGGCACCATGCATCAGCAGGCTGCGCAGGAATGCCCGGAACTGGTCCAGGTCGCCATGGTGCAGCGACGGCATGTCGTGGTCTTCAGCGATGCTGCTGTCCTGGCGTGGATCGTTGCCCGATGCCACGCGGTGGTACACCGAATAAAAGCCCACCGCGGCGCTGATGATCACCGCCGTGACGGTCAAGGCATCGAGGAACGCCGACAGAAATGCCGAGAGAAAGCAGAACATCAAGGCCAACAGCGCCTTGGAGCGCACACCCAGGAGCAGGCGCGAGAACAGGAACAGCAGCAGGTCCTTCATGAAGTAGATGCCGGCCACCATGAACATCAGCAGCAGGATGACCGGGAAGTTATGCAGCAATTCATCGTACAGCGCCTTGGGTGTGGTCATGCCCAACAGCAGGGCTTCGACCAGCAGCAGCCCACCGGGCATCAGCGGGTAGCATTTGAGGGCCATGGCGAGGGTGAAGATGAACTCCACGACCAGCATCCAGCCGGCGACCACCGGGCCGAGGGTCCACAGCACCACGGCATTGAGAATCAGGAAGGTGATGATGCACGCCTTGTACCAGCGCGGGGACTGCCCAAGAAAGTTGTGCGCGAAAGCTTGAGCCATCGAACCGGACATTGGCTGCTCCTTTTAATTAGAAGCGCGCAACTTGCCGTAACAAATGGGGAATATCAAGCGTAGGCATGAATACCGTTCGCCTACGACGAACTGACTCAGGCCCAATACCGCGCAACCACCGCTCGATAATGCCCCTGGAGCGAGTAGCCGCCCACCAGGATTCTGCCATCAGACTGCACCGCAAGGGTGGTGGCGGTGTCCAGGCTGTAGCCGAGTCGAGTGCGAACCCAGCCTTTGCCTTCACCGAAATCCGGATCGAGGCTGGCATCCGGCAAATGCCGGGCGAGCACGAAGTCAGCTTCGATACCGCCGATGGTGGCGCCAGCGGTCACCAGCTTGCCGTCCGGTTGAAGCCGGGCGGCGGTCCACTGGCTGGCGTTGCGCCCGATCGTCATGAGCTGGCACTGGCCCTGGTTGCAATGACGGTCCGGCGTGCCGTCCAGGCGCACCTTCAGGGACAGGCTATGCATCGGATCGCGGCTGCTGCCAAAGGCTTGTAGATCGCCGTTCGCATCCTGAACGATCTGGCTGACCATTGCGCTGTGACCCTGCGCCAGAATCGACAGGAAACCCTCTTCGCCGAAGCTGTCATCGAGCTTGCCGCTGCTGTCATAGCGGGCGATCAAGCCATGCTGGGGCAAGTCAATGGCGCCGCCGACGACAATATGGCCGTCAGCCTGGAGCATCAGGCAGCCGAGCCAGGTATTTTTCAGCGCGCGTCGGACCATCACGAAACCGCGCCCGTTGAACGAGGTATCCAGGGCCCCGTCCGGCAGGAGCCGGATCAGTACGCCGACATGGTCGGACAATTGGTAGTGATGGTTGGCGAGCAAGAGGATCCGGCCATCGGCCTGTACTTGCATGTCGCAGGCCTCGAGCCCAGGCACGCCGGGCGGCAGCCAGGGATCGCGCAGGCCTTGGGAGAGGTGGCCGCAGAGCCGGATGATGTGTCGGCCAGCGTTGCCGAAGTTCTGGACGGCATGGCCCTGTTGATCGAACAGTGCCAGTGCGGGCAGGGTGTGCTCGTTGTTTTCGTAGTGCAGGCCGGACAGCAGGATATGCCCGTCGGGTAACTCGATCACTTTGCCCGCCGTCGCTTCGAAGCCTTGTTCGAACGCACCGATCACGCAGCCATGGCTGCCGAAACCCGGATCGGTCGAACCGTCATGGTTGAGTCGCGCCAGCCCGAATCGGCTGCCATGGGCGGTCTCGATCCTGGCCGCGACCAGGATGCGGTCGGCACGGTCGAGGGCCAATCCGGTGATCAGGCTCGAGGTGCTGCCTTCGAAATGAACCCAGGCTTTGCCGTTGGCGGCAAAGCCTGGGTCAAGTTTCCCGGCGTGGGCCATGGCCGGGGGGAGTTCAACCGCGAACTGATCGAGCATGCCTGCCTCTCCTTGCGTGTCGACCGGCCCGAACGGGCGATGACTGCATGAGGGCAACATTCAATCCCTGAATGTGACAATGCACAACTGTCAGGTACTACAGTTACAGGGGCGATGCGTGCCATAACAATGGCTTTACAACCCAATGCCAAGCCTGCAATCGATAACAGGCTCCAGCGGCGTTTTATTCAGGCATCGACCAGGACTGCAAGGTGTAGCCTTCCTGGCTCAGTTCGGCACGGGCCTGTTTCAACAGATCGGCCAGTTGGACCGGGTCGGTATAGGCGCTGCTTGGAATCTGAGTGCGGCCAATATGGGTATTGGTGCGGTCGATGACGGTCAGGCTGAGTTCGCCGTTACCGTCTTGTGGAGCCCAGGCCACGCATTGGAAAGGACGGAATGCGCGGTCGGCAATCAAAAGAGCTTCGTTGATACGGAGCGGGGCGTTCATGGCATTTTCTCTTAAGTGTGCCCAAACAAATGATGTGCCGTCGGTTGGGCGTACCGTGCGGCTGGTTACTTGTACTGATGTCCCGAACCCGTAGGCGGGTCACACATTATTTAAATAAATTTCGATTTTCTTTCAGACCAGGCTTTTGGTCTTTTGTTTGAAAGCACCCTGAAAGAAAAGCCCCCGCGATAACTAACGAAACGCTCGCTTATAACCACTTTAACGTGTTCTCGATAATCAATTGATACAAGGACGCGTCAAGTTCTTGCTACTGTTACATGCAGGTTTGCCAAACGACTGTTTCTAATCATATTTCTTTATTTTGGCGCCAAGGATCAGTCATGGTCGAAGCCAGTACGTCACGTCGTCTGCTCGTGGTTGATCCCTGCGACGATTGCCATCGCCTGTTGCCAGGTCTGCGCAGCATTGGTTGGGACGTGGACAGTTGCGCCCTTGAACATGCCGGCGATCGGACCTGTGACGTCGGCCTGTTGCGCTTGCAGCCTTTTCACCTGGAGCGTCCGGAAGCGGTCAAGGAATTGATCAGCCGTAGCGGCACCGAATGGATCGCCGTGCTCAGCCAGGAAGTATTGCGCCTGCAAAACGTCGGTGATTTTGTCTGCGAATGGTTTTTTGACTTTCATACCTTGCCGTTCGACGTGTCCAGGGTCCAGGTGACACTGGGCCGGGCGTTTGGCATGGCGCGCTTGCGGGGGCAGGGCTCGATTCACATCGATCGGCCCGAACATGAACTGCTGGGTGACAGCAAGCCGATCCGCGAACTGCGCAAGTTATTGAGCAAGTTGGCGCCTGCCGAGTCGCCGGTGTTGATTCGTGGTGAGAGCGGCACTGGCAAGGAACTGGTGGCGCGCACCCTGCATTGTCAGTCCCACCGGCGCAACAAGCCGTTCATCGCCATCAACTGCGGCGCCATTCCGGAACATCTGATCCAATCCGAACTGTTCGGGCATGAAAAGGGCGCGTTTACCGGCGCTCACCAACGCAAGATCGGACGGATCGAGGCGGCCCACGGGGGCACGCTGTTTCTCGATGAAATTGGCGACCTGCCGTTGGAACTGCAGGCCAACCTGCTGCGTTTCCTGCAGGAAAAACACATTGAGCGGGTCGGTGGCAGCCAGCCGATTGCGGTCGATGTGCGGATCTTGGCGGCCACCCATGTGGACCTCGAGGCGGCCATCGAGCAAAAGCGTTTTCGCGAGGATCTCTACTATCGCCTGAACGTGCTGCAAGTGGCGATGGCGCCCTTGCGCGAACGCCATGGCGACCTGGCGATGCTCGCCAGTCACTTTTCCCATTTCTACAGCCAGGAAACCGGCCGCCGCCCCCGCAGCTTCAGCGAGGATGCATTGGTGGCGATGGGCATGCACGACTGGCCCGGGAATGTGCGGGAGTTGGCCAACCGCGTCCGTCGCGGGTTGGTCCTGGCCGAAGGGCGGCAAATCGAAGCCCGGGACCTCGGGCTGGCCAGCCACCAGGGCGTCGCGGCGCCGATGGGCACACTGGAGGATTACAAGACCCGCGCCGAGCGCCAGGCCCTGAGCGATGTGCTCAACCGTCACAGCGACAACCTGAGTGTGGCCGCCCGGGTGCTGGGCGTCTCCCGACCGACGTTCTATCGTTTGCTGCACAAGCATCAGATTCGCTAGAACAGCCTACATACAGCCCATTGTGGGAGCGGGCTTGCTCGCGAAGGCGGTGTGTCAGGTTGATTCATGTCACTGACACACCGCCTTCGCGAGCAAGCCCGCTCCCACAGTAGTTTTGCAGTGCCCTTGGGACAGGTGTCCATCACATATCCCTTGGGGCATCAGAAGTAATACGGGAATTTCAGGCTGAAGGTGAAATCCGGCGCATCGTCGGTCAGCCCGATGGACAGGTTGGGCACGATGGTCAGGTTGTCGGACGCGGCGACGGTCATGCCTATGTTGAAGTAACCGGCGTTGGCGTCGCTGGAGGTCACCGACTCCCAGTCGCCGCCGTCCTGTTTGAGCTTGCTTTTCTTTTGGATCAGGTCAGAGACCGAGAACGACATGCTCATCTTCTCGTTCAGGGCGAAGGCAATGCCCGCACCGAGCTGGAAGCTGTCGCCGATCCGCACTTTGCCCGGAACCTTCTGGTTGACGGTGGAGCTGATGTCGTCGAACGATTCTTCGAAGTTGTGGGTGTAGGACAGGGTGCCGAACAAGACCGCCGGGTCGAAGGTCTTGACCAGCGAGAGTCCGGGCGTGATCGACCACACGCCGTTGCCGGTGGGCAGGTCGTCAGGTACGAACAGGTTGGTGTTGGCCTGGGATTGGCGCAGTTTGATGCCAAACGGGTCCTTGCCGGTGGGCGCCTTGACCCGCAGGGTGACCACCGCGTCCGGAGAGTTGATCGATTCATCCATGAACTTGTAGGCGATGCCGAAGTTGACGTCGCCGATGGTCGGGTCGCGGGTTACGGTTTCTTCGCTGGTGACCCCGGCCGCGCCGTTGTTCGCGCCGCCTGACTGATACGTGGATTCGCGGTAGACCACTGGCACGTTAAGGTCGAACTGCCAGCGATTATCGAAGTTGTAGCGACCGGTGAGGTCCAGCGTCCAGGTGTCGGCCTTGATCCGGTCGAGGTTGATGTTGCCCAGGAAAATCGAATCCAGGGCCAGGAAGCCATTGAGGATCAGTTGCCGCGTGTCGTAGCGCGAATAGGTCACGCCGGTCTCGAAACTGAACTTGCCGCCGCCGAAGAAGCCGCTGGCCTCGTCATAGAGATTGGAGACACTCTGGGCCGGCTGGGAATCATCGGCCAGGGATTGCCCATAACCACTGCCGCCGGCTGCTGTTGCGCCACCGGCCACGGTCTGGTTGCCTTTCATGTCGGCCGGGGATTTGGCCAGGCGCTTGGGCTGCGGCGTGGTGGGTTGGTCCTCTACCTGGCGGACCCGCTGTTCGAGCACCGCCAGGGCCTTCTGCTGGACCTCGTATCGTTGCTTGAGCTCAAGAAGTTCCTGTTTCAGGGCCTCGATGTCGGCGTCCGGGGCCGCCTGCAACATGGCCGCCGGCAACAACGTGCTTAAACACATCACAGCGCGCAACGATACGGATCGATACATGAAATATGCCGTCCCTATTTGCCCAGTGGTCGGAAAACAGCGTAGTTCAGTAACCGAGGTTACGGAGGCCGCGCAGTTGGGTCAGGTTGCAGTCCAGTGCCCCGGCACTGGGGCCGTTGTTGTTCAGCACCACGTTGAGCTGGGTCATGTTGTTGACCAGGTTGCTATTGCCCAGCAGGCGAGTGTTTTGCAGCAAGCCGCCCTGGGCCACTTGTTGCAGGGTGCCGCCCTGGTTGTGGCTGGCCTGGATCGCCATTTGCACGCCGCTGCCGGTGGCGGTGACCGCGACGCTGCCGGCGGCGTTGCTGCCGCTGATGGTCTGGCCCTTGGTCAGCAGTTGGCCCTGGGAAGGCACGAGCGCCGGTGCCTGGTTGCTCTCTTTCACATTGATGTTGACGTTGTTGTAGGCCGTGTTGCCGTCGCCGGCAGCACGTACGCTCTGGGTCACGCCCTGGCCCGTGCCAAGGCCGGCGCCGCCGGTAATGTTGCCGCTGCCCTGTTCCGGGACGCTGCCATTGCCGGTCTGCTTGATGGTGGAGACATAGAACTCGGGTTTGACGGTGGCGGCCTGGATCTGCATGGTGCCGGTGGCGCCGATCAAGTCGCCGCTGGCGTTGCGCCAGGTACTGCTCATGACGATGCCGAAACTGATGACTCGGCCGGGCATGACATAACGACCGCGTAGCTCGGCAAGCTCCTGGTCCTTGACTTCGATGGGTTTGAAGCCGGCATGGGCATAGCCCGAGGCGGTCGCGAGCAGGCAGGCCAGCGACAGCCAGTGTGACGTTTTCATGTGCTGCTCCCGGAGCGTCCTGCTCCTTTTTGTACTTATTGTTGGCAGTGGTCGGCGATTAGAAAAAGTCGCTCTGTATGAAGCCGAAATCCATCAGTTCCGCATCCCTGACCGGATTGAAACCGTCCAGCTTGTTACGGGCTGTCAGGGGTTGAGGAGGGCTGCGCAGTGCATTGGCCTTGTCGTAGCCCGGGCCGACGATCGCAAAGACGATGCCGTTCCAGCCTTTGACGAACTCATCGTGGGCGTAGCGCTTGTGCCCCAGCACCGGGTCGCCGATGTAGACCCATTGCTTATCGGCCCGCTGCAACACCACGAAGTGCTTGTAGCCGCGTATTTCCATCAGGACGACCACCGGAATCGTCACCGCTTCGAGTTTCTCTGGCGGTATGCGGTAGCCTCGGGCACGCATGCCGATGGTCTCCACGTAGCGCTTCATGTCCAGCATGGAAAACCCCTGGGTGCGAACCAGGTTCTGGTCGGCATTGACCAGCATGCCTTTGATGACGTGTTCTTCATCGACGTCAAGCCAATAGGCCTGGCGCAGCACCGTGGCCAGCGCGGCGGCGCCGCAACTGAAATCGGTTTTCTGCTCGACGATGTCGCTGAATTTACGTTCGCGTACGCTTTGCACCGGTTTGTAGACCAGCACGCCGCCAGGCAGGGCGGCGACTGGCATCTGCGCCGCTTCGGCCATACAAGCCAGGCAGAGCAGCAGGGAAACGGCAGTGACACGCATGATCAATACGCCTGATGAACATCCGGGGAAAAAAGCCCCCTGTGGGAGCGAGCTTGCTCGCGATAGCCGTGTGTCAGGCAACACAAAGGTCATCGATCCAATGCCATCGCGAGCGAACTCACCCCCACAGTGGTACTTTTTTACATGCAAGCCTTGCAGCCGGCCGCGATGGACAGCGAGTTGCTTTGCTGGTTGCCCACGCCTGCCGACACGTTGGCGCCGCCGTTACCGGAGAAGCCGTTCATGGAGTTGGTCATGGTGGCGTTGTTGATCACAGGGTTTTTCCAACCGTCGCGGGTCAGCACCTGCTGGGTGTTGCTGCCGGCCAGTTCGAAAGTCCCCACGGCGGAGAACTTGAACTTGTCGTCATCATGACCGCCGCCGTAGCCGCCTCTGTTGTCCCAGCCGCCATGATCGTTGTCTTCGGCGGTACCGGTACCTTTGGCCTTGAATGTGCCTGAGGCGCTGTAGGTGCTGGTAAGCGTGTCGGTCTTGTAGGTCCGCACGCCTTTGTTGTCGACCACAAGGCCGGTGGAGGCCTGGTCGGCCGAGGCCGAGGCCTGTGCGACACGGCCCCCGGATACGGCGATGGCCAGGTTGTTTTTCTGCTGGTTGAAATTCCCGGCGGTCACGTTGATACCGATGTTGCCGGAGCCGTTGTTGCCCGCATTGGTGAGCGAGGCGTTGTTTTGCGTGGAGTTGTTCTTGACGTAGTTGTTGTTATTGACCTGCGTGGCGCTGGAGGCGGCGACAGCCGAGCCGAAGATGAAGCTTTCGTCGGCGGTGGCCAGGGCGGCGGCGTTGTCCTGCTGGTTGCCGTCGCCGCCGGCAATGTTGGCGCCCATGTTGCCGTTGCTGCCATTGAGCGAGTCTTTGGCTTCGGCGGTGTTTTTGGTGGCCTGGTTGGTCACCACGTTGCCGTCGCTGTTCTGCTCATCCAGCACGGTCGCGCCGGCCCCGGCAGTGATCGAGAGCAGTTGCTCGAGCGACGGACCCCTTGGGCCTTGGTTGCCGTTACCGTGGCCGTTGCCACGCCCGTTACCATCGGCCTGCGCAGCCATTGCCATGACAGCGGCGAGAGCGAAAACCAATGGTTTGAGTGCCATTGTAGGTTTCATGGTGTTTCTCCTTGCGTGTCGTTGGTTAAGTGTCGGTACTTTCTTATGTAGCCCCCGGGTCAATCAGCGACCCGGATGCTCAGGGTGTTAGCCATGCGGTTCCCCACCCCGGCGCTCTGGTTCACCTGGATTACCCCTCGGCTGCCGGTGAAGGCCTGGTCGCTGGTAACGACCTGGCGACTGCCGGTTGGGGCGCCAGTTGCTCCTGAGTTCGGTAACAACGCCACGTTCTGTTGGGACAGGGCGCTGTCGTCCATGCTCTGCGGATGAGCACTGATGCCCACCCGCATGACATTGGCCAACTGGTTGTTGGCCCCGGCGGACTGGTTGACGCCCAGCACGCCGTTGCCGTTGCTGAAGGAGTGGCCACCGATGCGGGCGGTGGCGTTCATGGAAGGGGCAGCCTGGGTGTCGACACGTTGCTGCACGTGGGTGCTTGCCTGGGCGTGGCTGCCAATGGCGATGGCCCGGGTGTTGGTTTGCTGTATCCGGTCGCCGGCCGCCTGGTTGACGTTGAAGTTGCCGGTGTAATGGCTGCCGGAGTCCTGCAGGTTGGCGTTGCTGACCACCGCGGCACCCGAATCGGCGAATACGGTGAAAGAGCTGAGCAGGGAAAGCACGATCAGGGCGAGTAGGAACAGCACGGGCTTCATGTCACTGCCCTCCCGCCAACCGACCCAGCGGGGCCAGGCCGGAACTCAACGAGCGGTTGATGGTGCCTGAGATCGCGCCACCACTCCCGCCACCGTGACCGGCATTCATGCCCGGCATGCCGTTGGGATTGGTGACCACGTTCAAACCCTGCACACCGGTATTCGGCGTGACGATGTTGCGGATCGACGAGCCGCTGGCCACGCTGGCGAACTCGCCATCGCTCAGTTCGGTGCTGGCGGTCGCTTGGTTGATTCGTGCGGAGGGGTTGGCGTTGACGGTGGTCGGGTAGGGATCTTTGCCGCCGTTGCGACCGATTGCGATGGGTTGTACGTCGCGACTGAGCACGATGACGCCGTTGCCCTCGGCCTGTACTGGCAGGCTGAGCGTTGCGCTGGCGGCGCAGCCGATCACTAGCAGACAGGTCAAACTTCTTTCGAAAGTCCCCACGGCATCGATTCCTTCTTCGGTGGGCTGGCCCTGGTCCAGCGTTGCGAAGTGGGGAAGAGCAGGTGTTGTGCCGTGTTTTGAAATACCCGCCAATTCAATGGGTTGGATTCAGGCATGGACGCTCGGGGAGGGATCCTGTTTCAGCGTTGAGACAGGTGCATGACGGCCAAATGGCCATCAGCCGCTCCAGGGCTCTGGATCCAGGCTTTCAGGGGCGTGTTTCAGCAGCTTTACAGTCTTGATGACAAGGGCATGAAACGGGGTTGAGTCAGGGTTTGGTGCGAGTACGCTGTTTCAAAAGTGAAACAAATCAAGCGGCGCTCAGGCTTCAAGCAGTTGGGTCACGGCTGCAAACACGTGCTGGCGGCGTTGCATCCAGTTGCCCTGAATGACCTGGAAAGGTTGCCGATGTCGCCTCAGCCAAGTCTCGATCGCCTGGAAAAACGTCAGCCGTTCCATCAGATCGGGCTGGCAACGCAAACCGTCGCCCGTCCATTCGACCTGCTCTGGGCTCAACAACAGGTGCAAGTCGTAATGACGGGCCAGCAGCGCCGGTTCGAGCCACTCCGGGCAATCGCCGAACAGGGTCTGGCTCCAGAGGATGTTACTCAACAGGTGAGTGTCGAGGATCAGCAGCGCCGGCCGATGGGCACGCGCCTCGTCTTCCCAGGCCAGTTGGCCGGAGGCGATGTCGGTGATGTCGGCCAGGCAGGTATCGCGTTGGGTCTGCTCCATGAAATGGCGCACGTACTCATCCACCCGCATTCCACCGAAGTGTTCCTGCAATTGCGCCGCCAGCCAGCTCTTGCCGCTGGATTCCGGGCCGGTCAGGACCACCACCTTCATGTGTGCAGGGCCGGGTCGGCGCGCCATTCGCGCCAGCCCTGCACGGCCAGCAGAGTGAACAGGGCGTAGAGTGCGGCGGTCAGGTGCAAGCCCTTGTAGATGAACAAGCCAACGAAGATCACGTCCAGGGCGATCCACAACGGCCAGCATTGCACGCGTTTTTGCGCCATCCACCATTGAGCCACGAGGCTGAACCCCGTGAGCGCGGCATCGAGCCAGGGCTGGGCGGCGTCGGTCCAGTGGGCCATGGCGGCACCCAACAACAAGCTGCCCGCCGCGCCGATGGCCAGGCCGAGCAACACCGATGGCCCACCGAGGCGGCTGACCTGGCGCCCATCATGATTGCGCCCGGCACGGGTCCATTGCCACCAGCCGTAGAGTTGCAGCGCCGCGTAGACAACCTGCAGCAGCATGTCCGAGTACAACTTCACCTCGAAAAAAATCCAGCTATACAGCAGCACCATGACCAGGCCGATCGGCCAGCACCAGGGGTTCTGCTTGACGGTCAACCAGACGGCGATCACGCCGAGGGCTGCGGCAAACAGTTCAAGCCCGGACATGGCGATTCCTTGGGAAAGAGGAGAGGGCGGGGATTGTAAACGCTATGGCGTGGAGAGCTCCAATAGCAATGTTGAATGGATTGCCGCCATCGCGAGCAAGGGATTTGTGGTGCACACCCAACCTGAGACCAGCACAACACCCATGTGGGAGCGGGCTTGCTCGCGAATGCTATCTGTCAGTTATACACCTGCCGACTGAGACACCGCATTCGCGAGCAAGCCCGCTCCCACAGGGATAATCCACCGGTCTTTAGACTCGGAATTGCTTGAGCAACCCGTTCAACTGTTCACTCAGTGCCTTGAGGCGGCTGCTTGCCTGGCTGGATTGTTCGGCGGCCATGGCGGTGCTGTGGGACAGTCCGGCGGCCTGGGTGACGTTTTGGTTGATGTCTTCCACCACATGGGCCTGTTGCAGGGTGGCGCTGGCGATGGAGGCGTTCAGGCTGTTGAGGTTGCGCAGGGCCTGGCCGATGGCGTTGAGGCTGGCACCGGCGAGGCCGGCCTGTTCGATGGTCAGTTGCGAGGCGCGGCTGCTGTCGCCGATGACTTTCACGGCGGCTTCGGAATGGGTTTGCAGGCGCTCGATCATCGCCTGGATCTCGGCGGTGGATTTCTGTGTACGCTGGGCCAGCAGACGCACTTCATCGGCGACCACCGCAAAGCCTCGACCTTGCTCGCCGGCGCGGGCGGCCTCGATCGCGGCGTTGAGGGCCAATAGGTTGGTTTGTTCGGCGATGGAGCGAATCACCTCCAGCACACTGCCGATCTGGGTACTTTCACTCGCCAGGGTACGAATCACTTCCACGGCTTGATCGATGGTCTGGGACAGGCGGTCGATCTGCTGCAAGCTGCCATCGATGTTGACCTGGCCTTGCTGTGCCTGGGATTCGGCGTCGCGCATCTCGCTGGCTGCGTGCTCGGCATTCTTGGCCACATCCTGCACGCCATAGGTCACCTCATTGATCGCGGTGGCCACCAGTTCCATTTGTTGCGACTGCTGTTGGCTGCGTTCCTGGGCTTGAGCCGCGTCGTTGCCCAATTCGCTGGAAGACTGTCCCAGTGCACTGGCCGACTCCTGCAACTGGCTCACCACCTGGCGCAATTTGGCGGTAAAGGCGTTGAAGTGCCGGGCCAGTTGGGTGACTTCGTCCTGGCCGTGGGTGTCGAGCGTGCGGGTCAAGTCGCTCTCGCCACTGGCGATATTGGCCATGGCATTGACGGTCTCTTGGAGCGGGCGGACGATGCTGCGTACGATCAGGGTCAGCAGCAGGCCCATGACCAGGGTGATCGCCAAGCCAATCAACGAAGCTTTGATCAACTGGGACTGGAACTCTGCCTGGACGTCGTCCACATACACACCGGAACCGATGATCCAGCCCCACGGTTCGAACAATTTGACGTAGGAGGTCTTGCCGACTGGCGCTTCGGCGCCCGGCTTGGGCCAGAGATAGTCGATGATCCCGGCACCCTTGGCCTTGGCGATGGCGACCATTTCGTTGAACAGCGCAAAACCGTTCGGGTCGCGGATCGCCGAGAGATTCTGGCCTTCTAGCTTCGGGTTGGTCGGGTGCATGACCATGACCGGCGTCAGATCGTTGATCCAGAAGTAGTCGCTCTGGTCATAGCGCAGGCCTCGTACCGCGCTGAGGGCCTGCTTCTGCGCAGCGTCGCGGGTCAGGGTCCCAGCGGTTTCCAGACCATGGTAATAGCTCAGCACACCACTGGCGGTCTGCACCACATGCTGGGTCTTCTGCACCTTGGCCTGATACAGGTCCGTGTGGATCTGCTTGAGCATGAAGGCACCAAGCGTGAACAACATCACGACGGCCACGACCAGGATGAGCCACAAGCGTCGGCTGATCGACACACTGCGCAAGCTATTCATACGCTGTCACTCCGGTTTTTTATTCTTGTCATATCGACGGCCGGCACTGTAGCGCCCGACCGCTATCGGTAATTGACCTGAGTCACAACGCGGCAGCGTTATCAGGGCTTGTCTGATAGGATTTCGGCCCCGCAGCGCAAAACCTGAGCCTGTTCTGATTTTTCATTGGTTTTTTTTGAAAGGTCGCGGTTATCGTGCAGCCGCTGCGAGGGGACCTGCATGACACTTGAATATTGATAAGACCTGCATGAACAGTGTCTTTTTTGGGGGATGAATGGATTTGTGGACCGCCTTTTCGGCACTGATTCTTGGCGTAGTGGAAGGTTTGACGGAATTTCTGCCGATTTCCAGCACGGGGCACCAGATCATTGTCGCCGACTTGCTCGAGTTCGGTGGCGAACGAGCGATGGCATTCAACATCATCATCCAGCTTGGCGCGATCCTCGCGGTGGTCTGGGAGTTTCGGCGCAAGATCTTCGACGTGGTGCTGGGCCTGCCGACGCAACCGGGCGCCCGCCGGTTTACCGCCAACCTGCTGATCGCTTTCCTGCCCGCCGTGGTCCTGGGCGTGCTGCTTGCCGACTGGATCCATCACTATCTGTTCAACCCGGTCACCGTAGCCGCCGCGCTGGTGGTGGGCGGCGTGGTGATGCTCTGGGCCGAGAAGCGCCAGCACCGGGTGCACGCCGAAACGGTGGACGAGATCTCCTGGAAGGATGCGTTGAAGGTCGGCCTGGCCCAGTGCATTGCGATGATCCCGGGCACCTCCCGTTCCGGTGCGACCATCATCGGTGGCTTGCTGTTTGGCCTGTCGCGTAAGACCGCTACCGAGTTCTCGTTCTTCCTGGCGATGCCCACCATGGTCGGCGCGGCCGTCTACTCGGGCTACAAATACCGCGAACTGTTCGTCCCGGCGGATTTCCCGGTGTTCGCCATTGGTTTCGTCACGGCGTTCATTTTCGCCATGATCGCGGTCAAGGGCCTGCTGCGGTTCATCGCCAGTCACAGCTACGCCGTGTTCGCCTGGTATCGCATCGCCTTTGGCCTGTTGATCCTGGCCACCTGGCAGTTCGGCTGGGTGGACTGGACCGCCGCCAAGCCATGAACGATTCAGGCGCCCGTAAACGCGCAGGGGGCAATGGCGGCGTCGTGCAGCACCTGCGGCTCAAGCTGATGGTCTTTGCGCTGGTTTGCGCCTTGCCGCTGTTCGGTTCGCTGCTGTTCGGGCTGCGGGCAGTGTCGTGGGTGCCGATGGCAGCCTACGGCATCGTCAGTGTGGTGGCGTTCCTGCTGTACTGGAGCGACAAGCGCAAGGCGCGCGCCGACGCCTGGCGCACCCCGGAGAACGTGCTGCATGCACTGGAGCTGGCCGGCGGTTGGCCTGGAGCCTTGCTGGCCCAGCAGCTATTTCGCCACAAGACCCGCAAAGTCTCGTTTCAAGTGGTGTTCTGGTTCATCGTACTGTTGCACCAGGTGTTCTGGATCGACCAGTTGTTCCTGGGCGGTTATCTGTTGGCGTAGTCCTGGACAGTCCAAACCTGTGGGAGCGAGCTTGCTCGCGATGGCGGTGGTCCAGTCGCGCCGCCACTACAGCAACAACCCGACTTGGGTACGCTTCGGTAACTTGCCGACCACCAATTGGTGCGAGCGTTGCAGCAGGCCACGCAGTTCTTCGGCCCCCAGCGGATAGGGCACCTGCATGATGACCCACTGGGCCCGTGCCAGGTAAGGCGCGGGGTGAATGCCTGGCCGATCGCAGTGACCCAGGAACAGATCCTTGTCGACCTTGAACGCCAACGAGTCGCCCCGCAGGCCCTGAAGGGCGAACATCTTGTTCCCGGCGATGGAAAACACCCGCACGCCGCCCCATTTGTAGTCTTCCCTGGCACCGGGCAAGCCCAGGCAAAACTGCGCGACATCCTCTTCGCTCAAACTCATAGCGTTCTATCTCCACAGCCCTCGAAGGCTTCCACCAAATGATCGATCCAGGCGCGCACCGCTGGCAACATGCCGCGCCGATGCGGGTAGACCGCCTGTAGCCAGCCGTCGGGCAACGACCATCCCGGCAGCAGTTCCACCAGTGTGCCGTCCCGCAATTCCTGCTCGCAATACATGCTCGGCAATAAAGTGAAGCCCAGGCCGGCGAGGGTGCAGGCCCGGCGCACAATGAAGTCATCGATACCCAGGCGGGCCTCCAGGCTCAGTTCCACACGCTGTCCATCGGTCTTGACCAGGCGCAGATGCACCAGGCGATCGGCTTCCAGGGCCCCCAGCACCGGCAACGCCTCCAGATCGTCCGGGGTCTCGATCCGCCGCCCTTCAACGAAGGCCGGGCTGGCCACCAGCATCAGTCGTGCCCGGCGCAAACGCCGGGTCATCAACAGCGGGTCTTCGTCCCCCAGGTCACGCACGCGCAACGCCACGTCGATGCCTTCGCCGATCAGGTCCACCCGCCGGTTGAGCAGGGTCATGTCCAGTTGCACCAAGGGGTATTTCACCAGGAAGGTTTCGATCACCACCGGCAGGAACTGGTGGGCCAGGCCCATGGGGCTGGACACCCGCAACCGGCCGCGGGGCTCGCTGGACATGCTCGCCACCGCTTCGTCGGCCATCTCGGCCTCCAGCAACATGGCCTGGCAATGGCGCAGATAACGTTCGCCGACCGCCGTCAGTTTCAACTGGCGGGTGGTGCGCTGGAGCAGCCGGGCGCCCAGGCGCTCTTCCAGCTCGGCGATACGCCGCGACAACCGCGACTTGGGAATGCCCAGCAAGCGCCCGGCCGCCGCGAAACCACCGGCTTCGACGACTTTGGCGAAATAGTACAAGTCATTGAGGTCTTGCATGGTGAACTCGATTGTCCTGTGAGTGGGACAAACTATCGCATTTATCCTGACTTATCGATCATTGGCTTCATCTGTAGGATGGTCGCCAATTGATCGCCTGGTCGCGGTCCTCATTTGGAGAGCATTGATATGAAACTACTGCACATCGATTCGAGCATCCTCGGCGACAACTCCGCTTCCCGCCAATTGAGCCGTGAAGTGGTTGAAGCCTGGAAAGCCGCCGAGCCAGGCATCACCGTCACTTACCGTGACCTGGCCGCCGACGCCATCAGCCATTTTTCCGCCCAGACCCTGATCGCCGCCGGTACCAGCGCTGAACTGCGTGATGCTGCCCTGAAGCACGAAGCGGATCTCAGCGCGTCGGCGATGGCCGAGTTCCTGGCCGCTGATGCGGTGGTCATCGCCGCTCCAATGTATAACTTCAGCATTCCGACCCAACTCAAGGCCTGGATTGACCGCATTGCCGTCGCCGGCCAAACGTTCCGCTACACCGAAGCCGGTCCGGAAGGCCTGTGTGGCGGCAAGAAACTGGTGATCGTCTCCACCGCGGGCGGCTTGCATGCCGGCCAACCGAGCGGCGTGGGCCACGAGGAATATCTCAAGCTGATGTTCGGTTTCCTTGGCATCACCGATATCGAATTCGTCCGTGCCGAAGGTCTGGCCTACGGTGACGACATGCGGACCAAAGCCATGAGCGAAGCCTCGTTGCAGATCGGCCAGCAGTTCGCCGCTGCGTAAAACCTGCGTAAAGGCAGCAAGCGCTTCGGGCAACCTTCGCAAAACCCTGTATTCTCGTCGTCATTGGATGGCTGGGATGCAGGGTTTTGCTGCATTCGGCGCCGAGGATTCTGGCGCAGGTTATGCACGGCCAAGCATACGAGCGACGGGGCCTTCCCGCGCGCTGGTGAAGGTGGAAGATTCGATGACACGTTTTGGTGCAGCGCTGCTGCTTTGCTGGTTAGCCAGTCTCGGTTCCGTGCAGGCCGCACCGGGGCCCCATCCGCATTGGAGCGCTGGTTTCCATGAGCTGAGCTTTCTCGATCCGCTGGATCAGCAGCCGATGCACGCCATCGCCTTCTATCCGTCCACCGACCGGGAACAATCCAGCCTGCTGGGCGGCTACCAGATCGATGCCGCGCCGGACGCCCAGATCGCCATCGGCCGCTTCCCGCTATTGATGTTGTCCCATGGCAACACCGGCACGCCGTTGGCCCTGCATGACCTGGCCACCTCGCTGGCGCGCAAGGGGTTTGTCGTGGTGGCGGTGATTCATCCCGGCGACAATGCCCAGGATCACAGCCGGCTTGGCACCCTGAGCAACCTGTACGGGCGGCCGATCCAGATTTCCGAAGCCATCACCGCAACGCTCAATGACCCGATGCTGTCGCCGTTCGTCAACGCCGGGCAGGTCGGGGTGATCGGCTATTCGGCCGGTGGCGAAACCGCGCTGATCCTGTCCGGTGCGACGCCGGACCTCAATCGTCTGCGCCGCTACTGCGTGGAGCGGCCGGACGACCATGACGCCTGTAACACCCAGGGCGAACTGATCGCCGACCGCGATGACCTGCAACCCGTGGCCGACCCCAGGGTCCGAGCGTTGCTGCTGATGGCGCCGTTGAGCCTGAAATTCGGTCGTCATACGTTGGCCGATGTCCATGTGCCGGTGCTGCTGTACAGCGGCGATGGCGACAAACTGGTGGCTTTCGACAAGAATGCCGCCGCCTTGGCCCGTAAGCTGCCCACCGCACCGGATTTCAAGACCTTGGCCGGCGCGGGCCACTTTGTCTTCCTGGCGCCGTGCACTGAGGAGCAGATCGCCGCGATGCCAGCGCTCTGCACGGATGCCGACGGTGTCGATCGCAAGGACATCCACCGCACCATGATTTCCGAGGCCAGCCGCTTCTTCGGCGAGGCCTTGGGCAAGCCGACCCGAGCAGGGATGAAGACGGCCGATCAATAAAGGGCGTTTGTCGCTCGGCGACGCAGCAGCAGGGTCAGGCCCAGGCCGGTGACCGACAGCAAGGCGGCACAGAAGAATATCGACGAATAGCCCAGGTTCAATGCCACCGCGCCCATCAGCGGGCCGGCAATCGCCAGTGCCAGGTCAAAGAACACCGCGTAGGCGCTCAGGCCCGCGCCACGGCTGGTGTTGGGCACTTGCTTGATGGCCTCCACCCCCAGCGCCGGATACACCAGCGACAACCCGAAGCCGGCCAATCCGGCGCCGACCAGGGCGAACGGGGTGGACGGCGCGAGCCACAGCAATGCCAGCCCGAGGGTTTCGATGCTCATGCAGGCAATGGCCGAGTTGAAGCCACCGAAGCGGGCGATGCTGGAAATGAACAGCAACCGCGCGAGGATGAAGCAGACGCCGAATACCGTCAGGCACCATGCCGCGCCGGTCCAGCCGCGGCTGATGTAAAACAGGGTGATGAACGTGGTGAGTGTGCCGTAGCCGATCGACGCCAGGCTCAGGCTCGCTCCGTACGGCGCAATGCGCGCGAACACCGCCCAGAATGGCAAGCGCTCGCCGCGAATGACCGGCACCGACGGCTTGTTGCGAATCATCAACAGCGCAGCGCCCGCCAGCAACGACAATGCAATACCCAGGCTGGCGAAACCCAGTCCATCGACCATCACCACCCCCAACGGCGCGCCAATAGCGATGGCCCCGTACGAAGCGATGCCGTTCCAGGAAATCGAGCGGGCCGTGTGCTCCACCCCCACCTGGCCCATGCACCAACTGATGGTGCCCACGCCAATAAGCCCCTGGGCCACGCCGAGCAGCAAGCGGCCGGCGATCAGAATCAACAGGCTGGGTAGCGCGAAGCTTTGCAGCAAGGTCGAGATCAGCGTCAGCGCGCCGCTGAGCACAATCCCCGACAGCCCGTAGACGATCGCCCGCTTGGTGCCGACGCTGTCCGACAACCGCCCGGCCATAGGGCGGCTGAGCAAGGTCGCCAGATACTGTGAACCGATGGTCAGCCCGGCCACCACCGCGCTGAAGCCCAATTGTTCATGGACATACCCAGGCAGCACGGCAATCGGCAGGCCGATGCAGAGGAAGGCGATGAAGGTATAGAACACGATGGAGACGATCTGCAGGGTAATCGACAGGGAACTGGGGGCAGAGGAGGGCGTGGGCATGGGGCTCGTTCGCGGGCGGCGGTAAGAGAGCCCCATCATGGCGCGAGGTGGGCGTAAAAGAAAGCAGGCTAACTAAATGTGTTGGGAGACTGGGTGTCCAGGCTGGATTGATGTGGCATGTGCTGCCGCCATCGCGAGCAAGCTCGCTCCCACAAGGAGGTTGGGCTCGAACATAAATGGAGGGGCGCCACAGATCCAATGTGGGAGCGAGCTTGCTCGCGATGGCGGAGGGTCAGGTAATACGATGCGACTGTCAGGGCCTCATCGCGAGCAAGCTCGCTCCCACAGGTTTTTACCCCACTGAAATACAAAAAAGCCCTGTCACAGTGGACAGGGCTTTTTACTTGTCGCTTGAAGCTTGCAGCTCGGAGCTGGCCTTAGAACACCACACCCTGGCTGCGCAGGTAGTCGTCATAGGTGCCGCTGAAGTCGACCACGCCATCGGCGCTCAGTTCGATGATGCGGGTGGCCAGGGACGATACGAACTCTCGGTCATGGCTGACGAAGATCAAGGTGCCCGGGTAGTTTTCCAGCGCCAGGTTCAGCGCTTCGATGGATTCCATGTCCAAGTGGTTGGTCGGTTCGTCCATGACCAGCACGTTTGGCTTCTGCAGGATCAACTTGCCGAACAGCATGCGGCCTTGTTCACCACCGGAAATGACCTTGACCGACTTGAGGATCTCGTCGTTGGAAAACAGCATGCGGCCCAAGGTGCCACGCACCAGCTGTTCGCCACCCTGGGTCCACTGGCCCATCCAGTCGAACAGGTTGACGTCGTCTTCGAAGTCATGGGCGTGGTCCTGGGCGTAGTAACCCAGTTCCGCGGCGTCGGTCCACTTCACGGTACCGGCATCCGGTTCCAGTTCATTGACCAGGGTGCGCAGCAAGGTGGTCTTGCCGATACCGTTCGGGCCAATGATCGCTACGCGCTCACCGGCTTCGACGGTGAAGCTGAAGTCCTTGAACAGCGGCTTGCCGTCGAAGCCCTTGGCCATGCGTTCGACAATGACCGCCTGGCGGTGCAGCTTCTTGGTCTGCTCGAAACGGATGAACGGGCTGACGCGGCTCGATGGCTTGACCTCGGCCAGCTGGATCTTGTCGATCTGCTTGGCGCGGGAGGTGGCCTGCTTGGCTTTCGAGGCGTTGGCCGAGAAGCGGCTGACGAACGACTGCAATTCGGAAATCTGTGCTTTTTTCTTGGCGTTGTCCGACAGCAACTGCTCGCGGGACTGGGTCGCCACGGTCATGTACTCGTCATAGTTGCCCGGGAACAGGCGCAGTTCGCCGTAGTCCAGGTCCGCCATGTGGGTGCAGACACTGTTCAGGAAGTGACGGTCGTGGGAGATGATGATCATCAGGCTCGAACGCTGGGTCAGCACGTTTTCCAGCCAGCGGATGGTGTTGATGTCCAGGTGGTTGGTCGGCTCGTCGAGCAGCAGCACTTCCGGGTCGGAGAACAGCGCCTGGGCCAGCAGCACACGCAGTTTCCAGCCTGGCGACACTTCGCTCATCGGGCCGAAATGCTGCTCGATGCCAATCCCCAGGCCCAACAGCAGTTCACCGGCGCGGGATTCGGCGGTGTAGCCGTCCATCTCGGCAAATTCGGTTTCCAGCTCGGCCACGGCCATGCCGTCTTCTTCGGTCATTTCCGGCAGCGAATAGATGCGGTCGCGCTCGGCCTTGACCTTCCACAGCTCCTCGTGACCCATGATCACGGTGTCGATCACGGTGAATTCTTCGTAGGCGAACTGATCCTGGCGAAGTTTACCCAGGCGCACGTTCGGTTCGAGCATGACTTGGCCGCCGGACGGCTCGAGGTCGCCACCGAGGATTTTCATGAAGGTCGACTTGCCGCAACCGTTGGCACCGATCAGGCCGTAGCGGTTACCCGCGCCGAACTTGACAGAGACGTTTTCGAACAGTGGCTTGGCGCCGAACTGCATCGTGATGTTAGCTGTAGAGATCAAAGGTTTATCCTGCGGAACATTCAGAGTAGCTAAGGGTGCGGCAGTACCTGTTCAGTACCTGTTTGCGCACGTTCCGACCGCGCAAAGGCGTCGAGGTCGCAAGCGCAAGGGTCCATCCGGCATAAGAGGACAGCAGCATACGGAGCGCCTGGCCCGGGTAGACGTACGCCGAAGCCGTGGTTTGCGGTATCGGCCAAAGGGGGCGCGTGATAATTGGCGGCGATTGTACTGATCTGGCCGCATAAACGATAGGGTATTGCCCGGGCAAGACAGTTTTTCACAACTTCGGGATAACTTTTGCTTACAAACTGTGGCTAAAATGCCATCTCACCCGATGCCATCTCCCTTGCCGCTTGGCTGGCCTGGAGACGCAGCCTGTTCACTCCTGCATTGTGACGGACTTTCGTGAAGCTCATCATTGTCGCGATTTACCTCCTCTCCATTGGCTACGTTCACCTGCGCGGACGCGTGCGGCATAAGATCGGGCGCCAGTTGAGCGATCATTCGTCTTTTCTGGCGCCGATCAATTGCCTGTTTTACCTGTGCTCGAAACTGCCAAACAAGCCTTTCCTGAGCCCGGCGCAGTTTCCCGACCTGAGCCCGTTGCAGGCCCATTGGGAGGAGATCCGGGCCGAAGGCCAGGGCCTGCTGCGCGCCGGGGAGATCAAGCGTTCCAATCAGTATGACGACGTGGGCTTCAATTCATTCTTCAAGACCGGCTGGAAGCGTTTCTACCTGAAGTGGTACGGCGACAGCCATCCCTCGGCCATGAAGCTGTGCCCGCGCACCACTGAACTGGTGCAAAGCATCGGCTCGATCAAGGCGGCGATGTTTGCCGAGTTGCCGCCGGGGTCGAGGCTGGTCCGCCACCGCGACCCTTACGCCGGGTCCTATCGGTATCATCTGGGCCTGGAAACGCCCAACGATGCCGGCTGCTACATCAATGTCGATGGCGAGCCTTATCATTGGCGTGATGGCGAAGCGGTGGTTTTCGACGAAACGTTCATCCATTATGCCGAGAACACCACGGCCCATAACCGCATCATCCTGTTCTGCGACGTGGAACGGCCGATGAGGTTTCGCTGGGCCACCGCCTTCAACCGCTGGTTCAGCCGTACCGTGATGGCGGCCGCCGGTGCGCCCAACGACGCGGGCGACAAGACGGGCGGCCTGAACCGGGCGTTCTCCAGGCTCTACAAGATCCGGTTGCAAGGCAAGGCCCTGAAGAAGCGCAACCGCACGCTGTATTACCTGCAGAAGTGGGCTTTTTTCGGTGGCTTACTAGCGATCTTCCTCTGGATTTGAACGCTGGATTGTCCTCATGCCTCGGGTTTTTGCGCATCCAGTTGCTCCCACATCCTGGCGGTAATCCGCTGGCGGTGGTTGTAGCCCTCCCAAGGATCGGCGCCCAGGCTTCTGGCCCGTTCCAGCGCGGTATACATGTCCCATTGCTGGGCGTTGCGCAGGGTCGACAGCTCGGCCCGGGCAATCGGCACCGAGACCGGCAGGCCTGGCCTGGCACGTACCGAATAGGCGGCTACTGTACTGGCTCCACGGGCGTTGCGCAGGTAGTCGACGAATATTTTCCCGACGCGGTTCTTCGGTCCCATGGTGGCGGTGATGCGCTCGGGCATCTGTCGGGTCAGGAACTGAGAGATGGCTTTGGCGAACGCTTTGGTGGTGTCCCAGCCTTCATTTCTCGCCAATGGCACGATCACATGCATGCCTTTGCCACCGCTGGTCTTGAGGAAGGCCTGCAAGCCCAGCTCGTCGAGCACCGCCAAGGTCATGCGGGTCGCCTCGATCATGGCGCTCCAAGGCAGTGACGGGTCCGGGTCCAAGTCCAGGACAAACAGGTCAGGCGTCTCGATCCGATCGTGGGTCGCGGCCCAGGTGTGCAATTCCACCGTGCCCATCTGCGCCGCGCCGACCAGCGCGTGGATATCATCGATCTCCATCAGAGCGGCATGGCCCGGGTCCAGTTGCGGATCCAGCTGCTTGATGTGGGGAATCTCCAGGCGATCGGCATGTTTTTGAAAGAACAGTTCTTCGCCGACACCGTCCGGTGCCCGCAGCAGCGCGACCGGGCGCAACTTGAGGTGCGGCAGGATCCAAGGGGCGATGTCCAGGTAATACTGCGCCAGCTCGGCCTTTTGCACGCCGCTGACACTGTCGATGACCCGCTCGGGGTGGGTGATCGTCACCCCGTCGACTTTGGCGGTGCTGGCTTTTTTGCGACGCTGGGGTTTTGGCGTGGAGGGCTTTATCGGCAGGGGCTGCTCCCGAACCACTGTGCTGGCGAGCGTATGGGGCGGCAAGCCCAGGAAAATGGCCTGCCGCACCTGGTTATCGCGGGTCCACTCGGTGAATTCCACTTCACAGGTCAGGGTCGGCTCGACCCATTGCACGCCGCGTCCCTGCGTACCGTTGAGCGGCTCAGCCAGTGGCGAGGTCTCGCGTTGCTGGGTACACAGTTGCTCATGCAATTGCTTGATCTGTACCTGACTGAACCCTGTGCCGACCCGGCCGGCATACACCAGCCCCGTTGCTCCGTTGACGGCCAGCAGCAGCGCGCCGAAACCGTTGCGCTTGCCTTGGGGGCGGGTGAAGCCGACGATGACGAAGGCCTGACGCAACCGGCACTTGAGTTTTACCCAGTCGGCGCTTCGGCGGGACATATAAGGGCTGCCCAGGCGCTTGCCGACCACGCTATCCAGTGAGAGCGCGATGGCGCTTTCGAACATGTCGTGCTGGCTGGCGGAAAACGACTCGGAAAAGCGCAGGCGCTTGCTGGCGTTGTTGCCGAGGGCTTTTTTCAGCGCCGCACGGCGTTCTTCCACGGGCGCCTGGCGCAGGTCGACGCCATTGAGAAAGGGCGCATCGAACAGGAAATACACCATGTCAACGGTGCGGCTGATTTCGAAGGCCTCGCGCAGGGCGGCGAAATCGGAATGGCCGGTTTCATCGAGCAGGACCAGTTCGCCGTCCAGCCAACTGTCCCCCAGGTCCAACCCGGCCAGGGCGTCGGCATGCAGCTTCAGCCGATCGGTCCAGTCCTGGTGATTGCGGTTGTATAACCGCACTTCGCCGTGTTCGATGCGGGTCAGCAGGCGATAACCGTGGAACTGGACTTCGTAGCGCCATTCACCGATGGGCGGCTCTTCCACGGGCGTGGCCAGCTGCGGCGACAGGCGCTCGGGCAGGCGGGTGCCCGGGGCTGGCTTGCCCCTTTGGCCAGGGTTGCGGGGCGTCGTTGCGTCCGACTCGGCATTGGACAAACGAGCAGATTCACTCTCGGCGTTGGCCATGACAGATTCCCTTGTATTGCACACGCCAGGGTTTTAGCCCCGGGAGGCCTTGGTGGCTTTTTTGGCAGGAGCGGATTTACCGGTTTTCGCAGGTTTTGCCGGGGGCTTGCCGGCGGATTTGTCGGCGGCCTTGCCCTTGCCGCCCAGGCTGCGCTTGAGCAACTCGGTCAGGTCGATGACATCGGCGGTCTTGCGTTGTTCTTCGCCCGGATCGGTCTCCACGGCTTCGAGGCGGCCTTCGTTGGCCTTTTTCTCTACCAGTTCCATGATCTTGTCTGCAAAACTGTCCCGGTATTCTTGCGGCTCCCAGTCGGCGCTCATGTCTTCCACAAGACGCTTGGCCATTTCCAGCTCGCCCTTGACCAGGGTCGGTTTCGTGACCTCGTCGCCCAATTCCAGGATATCCAGCTCGCGCACCTCCGCGGGCCAGCGCAGCAGCACCAGCACCAGGGCCGACTCAAGGGGCATGAGGGCGGCCAGGTGCTGGCGGGTATGCAGCACGACGTGGGCCAGGGCCACCTTGTTGGTCTTGACCAGGGTTTCGCGCAGCAGGGCGTAGACTTTGCCGCCGCGCTTGTCGGGGGCGAGAAAGTAGGGCGTGTCGATGTTTTGCAGGGGGATCTTCTCGCTGTCGACAAAGGAAAAGATATCGATGGTCTGGGTGGACTTGGGGTGGGCGGAGCGGATTTCCTCTTCGCTAAGCAGCACGTACTGGCCTTTCTGGTACTGGACGCCCTTGACGATGTCTTCCTTGGTCACTTCCTTGCCCGTGGTCTTGTTGATCCGCTTGTAGCCCACCGGGTCCATGCTGCGTTTGTCCAGCCAGTCGAAATCCACACCCTGGGAAGAGGTGGCCGACACCAGCGCGACGGGGATGTGGACCAGCCCGAAACTGATTGCGCCTTTCCAGATTGCCCGAGCCATGGTGGTGTTTTCCTTGCCGGTGGATGTCTCTCTGGTGACCTTCGCGCCTCGGGAAAAGTTTCCACTGTGGAGCGAGCAAGCTTGCTCCCAGCTGTGTTCGGAGACGCTTCGTTACATCTTCACTGGGATATTTCGCTTAACAAGGGCGAACCTGCGGCGTAGCGTGCTTTCGATATGCCTGAACCCAAGAGGTGTCCCAATGAACAGGCTGATGCTCGTCATCATGACGCTATTACTGACTGCCGCTGCCCAGGCCGCCACGCCCAGCGCAGGCCCGACGGTCCTGCCCCAAAACCTGCCGGGCAACGACAATCCCTATAACAGCCCGACGCGCCGGGCCAATCCCAACAGCATGCAGGGCACCCGGCCCAACGTGCCGACGATTCATAACAACCCGACAGTGCCGGTACCACGGCCACCGACCCTGGAAAATGGCGGCATCGGCAATGGCTACCCCCGTTCCGGCCAGCCGTCGGGTTCGCCGCGACCGACCATCGAGTCGCCTGCGCCATCGCGCAACAGCCAGAATGGCAACCGCTAGGCGCTGGCGCCCGTTGTTCTCTTTCAACACCGCAGAAGGAAATGTGCATGTTGCGTAAAACACTCCTGGCCGCGTTCTGCGCCAGCGCTGTCCTGACCCTCGCCACCCCGGCCAGTGCCGCGCCAACCCAGTCATTCAAGAGCGAGGAGGGCACGCTGGAAGTGACCACCGTGGTCAAGGGGCTGGAGCACCCTTGGTCCGTTGCGTTCCTGCCTGGCCAACAGGGCATGCTGGTGACGGAGCGAGGGGGCAACCTGCGGGTGGTCAGCCCCGACGGCCAATTGTCCGCCCCCTTGAGTGGCGTGCCCGAAGTGTGGGCCAAGGGGCAGGGCGGCCTGCTGGACGTGGTGCTGTCGCCGGACTTCAAGCAGGATCGCACCGTCTACCTGTCTTATGCCGAGGCGGGCGCAGACGGCAAGGCTGGCACCGCCGTGGGGCGGGGGCAACTGGCCGAAGACCTCAAGAGCCTGAAGAACTTCGACGTGGTCTTCCGCCAGCAACCCAAGCTGTCCACGGGCAACCACTTTGGCTCGCGACTGGTCTTCGACCGCGATGGTTATCTGTTCATTACCCTGGGGGAAAACAACGACCGGCCCACCGCCCAGGACCTGGACAAACTGCAAGGCAAGGTCGTGCGCATCTACCCCGATGGCAAGGTGCCCGACGACAACCCTTTCGTCGGCCAGAAAGGCGTGCGTCCCGAGATCTGGTCCTACGGCATGCGTAACCCCCAGGGCGCCGCCCTGAACCCTTGGAGTGGCACCCTCTGGGAGAACGAGCACGGGCCCCGGGGCGGCGATGAATTGAACATCATCGAGCGCGGCAAGAACTATGGCTGGCCACTGGCGACCCACGGCATCAACTACTCCGGTGCTCCGATTCCAGAGGCCCAGGGCAAGACCGTCGAAGGTGCCCTTGATCCTCACCACGTCTGGCAGGTCTCACCGGGGCTCAGCGGCATGGCGTTCTACGACCAGGGGCGCTTCAAGGCCTGGCAACACAGCGTGTTCATCGGTGCCTTGGTGTCGGGGGAGCTGATCCGCCTGCAATTGCAAGGCGACAAGGTCGTTCATGAAGAGCGCCTGTTGGGCGAGCTCAAGGCGCGAATCCGGGATGTCCGCCAGGGCCCGGATGGGTATCTCTATGTGTTGACGGATGAGGACGACGGAGCGTTGTACAAAGTCGGCCTCAAATAATTGGAAAAACTGTGGGAGCGAGCTTGCTCGCGATTGCTATGGATCAGCTGACATTAGATGCTGACTGATACTCCGCTATCGCGAGCAAGCTCGCTCCCACAGGTAATGATGCTGTTCACTTAAGGTCATTGCAGCGAATATCGGCTGGCACTTGATATTGCCCATTGACTTGCCACCAACGCACCGCTAATTTCCAGGCATGAACTCACCCGTATTGCGCAGCCAGCCAAGCATTATTACCGCCATTCCTTATTTGGCGGGCTAGCTGACGGCTGCACCGAACCCGCCCTCGAGGCGGGTTTTTTCTTTCTGTCTCCTGGGCTCCGAGCGAACCAGGAGATCGCCATGACCGCTGCCCACACCGAGCAAACCCTGCTCGAGCACTATGTAAAGAAAATCCTCGCCGCGCCGGTCTACGAATTGGCCGTGCGCACGCCACTGCAAGCGGCGCCCGCGCTGTCCGAGGCCCTGGGCAACCGGATCCTGCTCAAGCGCGAAGACTTGCAACCGACTTTTTCCTTCAAGATCCGTGGTGCCTACAACAAGCTCGTGCACCTGACCCCAGAGCAGCGGGCCCGGGGCGTCATCACCGCGTCAGCCGGCAATCACGCCCAGGGCGTTGCGCTGGCGGCACGGGAACTGGGTATTTCGGCCAGCATCGTCATGCCCGTGACCACCCCGCAACTGAAAGTGCTGGGCGTGCGCAACCGCGGCGCCGAGGCGCTGCTGTATGGCGACAGTTTTCCGTTCGCCTTGGCCCATGCGCTGGAATTGGCCGAGCAGACCGGGCGGGAGTTCGTCTCGCCATTCGACGACCCGGACGTGATTGCCGGGCAAGGCACCGTTGCCATGGAAATCCTGCGCCAGCACCCCGGCCGCCTGGACGCGATTTTCGTTCCGGTGGGAGGCGGGGGGTTGATCGCCGGGATCGCGGCCTACGTCAAGTACCTGCGCCCGGAAGTTCGCATCATTGGCGTCGAGTCGCAGCACTCTGCCTGTCTCCAGGCTGCGTTGATCGCCGGAGAGCGGGTGACCTTGCCCGAGGTGGGAACCTTCGCCGACGGCGTGGCCGTGGCGCAGATCGGCGCCCATGGCCTGGATATCTGCCGTTTCTGTGTCGATGAGGTGATGACCGTGACCAACGACCAACTGTGCGCCGCGATCAAGGACATCTATGACGACACCCGTTCGATCACCGAACCGTCAGGGGCCTTGGCGGTGGCGGGCATCAAGCAATACGTGGCGCACACGGGCGCGCGAGGCGAGACCTTGGTCGCGATCGATTCGGGTGCCAACATCAATTTCGACAGTTTGGGCCATGTGGCGGAGCGGGCGGCGGTGGCAGCTCTTTGAGTTTTTACGCTACGTCACACTTTTTTCATGCCAGGCGACGGATGCCCACTTTCTTCTTCGCAATAGGGACTAATCTAGGTTGCGAACAGGATAAAAGTGATTGCAGTTTGCATGGAAAAAACAACCTTTTCTTGCATATTGCACGAGCTCTCCGGCGCGGGACGAAGCTAAGCGCTTGATTCATATCAATCCGGAAGTTCGTCAATACAGGCATATTTTTTGCGGGATGGTTCAGGAGTTCGCTTGAGCGAACTCATTAACTGAAAACGCCAAGAAAAGAACGAACGGCACGGTATCCAGAGTCCCAGTCCGCAGGGAAGAAAACGGACGAAAGTACCGCCGTCGTGAACATAAATTGGCCGCCTCAACAGGAGAGAGTCGCCATGTTTTTATCTGCCCTCGAAATGCGAAACATCATTGAAAGCAGCTTGCTGCCCAAGCGCTCGCAATGCACGTTGTCACCTGAGCTGACGATGACGATCAAGATCTTCGATGACCACAGGACCGACCATGTGGCCTTGCTCAAAACGAACATCGATGCCAGGAAACTTACCGGGTGCCGAGCCATCAACGACCTGATTGCCGAGTTGCGTACGGAGCTTGACCACAACCCCGCCGCTGGCAATCACTTTCATCAGCAACACCATCGAATGACCGGGCGCTGATTACGGCCTTGTCATTTTCCTCTGACGCTCGGGTCCGGTGATGTCCGAACCCGGCGTCCAGCTTTTCAGTTGTAACGCGCAAAATCAGGCCAGTTGCTGTCGATAGGGCAGATCCGGCCCGGTTTTGCCGCACGTCAGTGCTGCGGCGCGAATGGCGAACTCAAGCATGGCATTGACCTGCTCGCGCGTCAGTGTCTGCAGGCCCTCGATCGAATCCAATTGTTGTTCAGTCAGCCACGCAATCAGCGCGGCCTGGAAGGTATCGCCCGCACCCACGGTGTCGGCGATGTTCACCGGGCACGCTGGCTGCGACCATGTGCCGTGCTGGCGACTGAAGACCGTAGCCCCCTGGCCGCCACGGGTCAGGAAGACCACTTGGCAACGGTGCTTCAGCCAACCTTCGATGACCGCCTGGGGCTCGATCCCTGGGTAGAGCAGGCCCAGGTCCTCGTCACTGACCTTGATCAGGTCGGCATATTGCACCAGTGTCGCGATCCGCGAACGCCATAGTTCGATATCCGGCTGCGGGTTAAGCCGCACGTTCGGGTCGAGACTGATCAGGCGCCGGCCGCTTTCCCGTTGCACCAGGGCCAGGAGCGTGTCGGCAACGGGCTGGACCACCAGCGAGAACGAGCCGATATGCAAACCACGCACTTCAGGGCCCAGCTCCGGTAGATGGGCCAGGCTCAGTTGCCGGTCGGCACACCCTTCGCCGCGAAAGCTGTAGTGGGGCGAACCATTGGCGCCTACAGCGACCATCGCCAGGGTGGTCGGCGCATCGAAGTCCAGCAGGTATCGAGGGCTGACCCCTTCGTTGAGCAGCACCTGCTGCAAGCGACGGCCCAGGTAGTCGGTGGACAAGCCGGTGAACAGCGCCGATTCGATACCCAGGCGGCGCAATCCCACCGCCACGTTGAATGGCGAGCCACCGGCAATCGCCTTGTAGTTCACCTGCGAGGCAGGGCCATCCGCCTCGGTTTCACTGAAGAAATCAAACAGCGCTTCACCACACACCAGATACATAGTTGCCCGCTCTCAAAGGGTTGCGACGTGTTGTCGATAACGTTCATAGGCCTGCTGGGACGCCGTGACATGTGCGGCGACTGGCCGGGTTTCGCTGGCCGGGTCGAGCTTGACGCAGCGCTCGCACAATTCGGCGAGGCTGTCTTGCGCGCCTGAATGGCACCATGCCGCCTGGATCGCCGCACCCAACGCAGCCGCTTCGCTTTGTTCGGTGCAAATGACCGTGGTGTCCATGATGTCGGCGACGATCTGCCGCCACACCGGGCTCTTCGAGCCGCCGCCGATCAGGCGAATGCTCTGGGCCTTGAGCCCGTTGGCCCGCAACAGGTCCAAGCCATAGCGCAAACCGAAGGTCGTGCCTTCGACCACGGCGCGACACAGGTTGGCCCGGGTCAGGTTGGTGGTGGTCAGGCCCAGCAGGCTAGCGGTGGCATGGGGCAGGGCAGGCACTCGCTCGCCATTGAGGAACGGCAGCATGCAGACCCCCTCGGCGCCAATCGGGGCCTGGACGACCAGGGCGTTGAAGGCGTCGATGTCCAGGTCCAGCAGCTCGCGAATCGCCCCGGTGGCGTTGGTCAGGTTCATGGTGCAAATCAATGGCAGCCAGCCACCGCTGGAGGAGCAGAACGTCGCCACTGACGGTTGCGGGCTGACCGCGGGTTCGGCGGAAAAGGCATAGACCGTGCCGGAGGAACCGAGACTCATGGTGATCACGCCGGGCTGGATGTTGCCGGTACCGATGGCGCCCATCATGTTGTCGCCGCCACCACTGGCCACCACCGCGTCGGGGTTGATGCCCAGGTGCGCGGCAATGGCCGGCAGGATGCGTCCGACGGGCTGATGGGCCTCGATCAGCTCCGGTAGCGCCGCTTGCAAGCGTGCGCTGGGATCGATGTGTTGCAATAGTTGCACGTCCCATTGGCGGGTGCGCACGTTGAAATAGCCGGTCCCCGAGGCATCGCCATATTCGCTGCAATGGCGGCCGGTGAGCCAGTAATTGAGGAAGTCGTGTGGCAGCAGGACGCTGGCGATGCGTTCGAATACCTGGGGATGCTGCTCCCGCGTCCAGAGCAGTTTGGAAACCGTGTAGCCCGGCGCGATCACCACGCCGAGGCGTTCGAGGCTGCCGTCTTCACCGCCCAGGTACGCCAGGAGGCGATCGTTTTCCGGCGTCGTCTCGGTGTCGCACCACAGCTTGGCCGGGCGCAAGACCTGGCCCTGGTCGTCCAGCAGCACCAAGCCGTGCTGCTGGCCGGACACGCCGATGCCGAGGATCGCCTGGCCACCGACCCCGGCGGCGGCCAAGGCCTGATGAGTCGCCTGGGTGAATGCATCGAGCCATTGCTGGGTGTCTTGTTCACGACGACCGTTGGCCCCGCTGATCATGCTGTGGGCGGCGGCGCCCTGGCCGAGTACCTGGCCGCTGATCGCATCCAGGATCAGCGCCTTGGTGCCTTGGGTGCCACAGTCGATGCCCAGGAACAGTTGTTGGTTTGCCATAGAAATCCTTGGTCGTCAGATCAATATTCGCAGGAATAGCCGCTCGCTCAGCAAACATACACCCGTGGCGAGGGAGCAAGCTCCCTCGCCACAAAAGCGGACCGTTAGTCTGCGTCAGCCAATACCCGCTCAAGTGTTCGTGTTACCCCGTGCTCGCGCAAGCTGTTGCAGCACCATTCGAATGCTGCCACGAACTCCGGCGAGCGGGGGATCGCCGTGCCAAAGATTTCTTCGACTTCCAACATCCGCTGGGTCACCAGCGCATCGTCAGCCACCAATGCCTGGCAGAACGCTGCCCGTGGGTCCGGGATCGCATAGGTCACGCCGTTCTCGTCCACGCCCTTCAGATACACGGCCCAGGCTGCCACGACCAGTGCCGCACGGCGGGTTTCGCCGCCATCGGCAATCAAGCGGTTGAGGGTCGGGACGGTGAATTTTGGAAACTTCGACGAGCCGTCCGAACAGACCCGCTCCAACTGGTCGGCAATCGCCTGGTTGGAAAAGCGTTCCACCAGGGTGTTCTTGTAGTCGGTCAGGTCGATGCCCGGTACCGGTGCCAGTTGCGGTGTCACGTCCAGGTCCATGTAGGCGCGTATGTAACGCACGAACAGCGGGTCGTTCATGGTTTCGTGGACGAAGCGATAACCCTTGAGAAAGCCCAGGTAGGTCAACGCCAGGTGGCTGCCGTTGAGCAACTTGATTTTCATCTCTTCATAGGGAGAAACGTCATCGGTGAACTGCACGCCGACCTTTTCCCAGGCCGGGCGACCGTTGACGAACTTGTCTTCCAGCACCCATTGCACGAACGGTTCGCAGACCACCGGCCAAGCGTCGTCGATGCCGTGTTCGTCATGCAGTTGCAGGCGATGGGCCACGCTGGTCATGGGCGTGATGCGATCGACCATGGCGTTGGGGAAGCTGACGTTGCGGTCGATCCACTGCCCCAGTTCCGCGTCGCGCAACGCGGCGAAGGCCAGCAACGCCTTGCGGGTCACGGCGCCGTTGTGGGGCAGGTTATCGCAAGACATCAACGTGAACGCCGGGATACCGGCCGCGCGACGCTTGGCCAGGGCGGCGCAGAGGAAGCCGAAGACGGTTTTCGGTGCCTCGGGATGGGTCAGGTCGTGCTGGATCTGCGGCAGGTGAGCCATGAATTCGCCATTGCTGTCGTCGATGCAGTAGCCACCTTCGGTAATGGTCAGCGAAACGATGCGGATCTGCGGATCGGCCAGCTTGTCGATCAGCGCCTGGGCGCCGTCTTCGGCCAGCAACATGTCATTGATCGCGCCAATCACCCGCACTTCGGTGTCATCGGTGTCGCCCAGTTCGTACAGGGTGAACAGGTAATCCTGGCTGGCCAAGTCATCCCGGGCACGGCGATCCTCGGCCCGCAGGCCCACGCCGCAGATGGCCCAGTCCAGGTCGGCGCCGGTGTTCATCAGCGCATCGGTGTAGTAGGCCTGGTGAGCCCGGTGGAAACCGCCGACACCGATATGGGCGATGCCCTGGCGGATGTCGCCCAAGGGGTAGGCGGGCAGGGCTACGTCAGGGTTGAGGTTGTGCAGGTTTTGTCGGTTGAGTTTCATCGCAATTCTCGGCAATCAGGCGGCGGCGCGCAGCGCGCGGCTCACCGCCACGCCCTCGGCATCGAATAAGTGGCAGTGTTCGGCGTCCAGGTGCAGGTTCAGTTGTTCGCCGAAACGGCTCGCCAGGTCGCCGCGAACCCGCATGGTCAAGGCTTCGCCGGATGTCGTGACGACATGGCAGAAGGTGTCGCTGCCCAGCCGCTCGCTGACGTCGGCGGTGACTTGCAACGTGCAATCGCCCGGTTGCGCCAGGTTCAGGTGTTCCGGACGAATCCCCAGGGTCACCGCGCCGCCAACGCTCAGGCTGGCACCGCTCAAGGGCAGGCTGATACGGGTGCCGGCGTCCAGCAGCACCTCACAGCCCTGGCTGTCCAGGGCGGTGACCTTGCCTTTGAGGAAGCCCATTTTCGGTGTGCCGAGGAACCCGGCGACAAACAGGTTGGCCGGCTGGTGATACAGCTCCAGCGGCGAGCCGACCTGTTCGATGCGCCCGCCATTGAGCACCACCACCTTGTCGGCCAGGGTCATGGCTTCGACCTGGTCGTGAGTCACATAGATCATGGTCGCCTGCAGCTCCTTGTGCAGGCGTGCCAGTTCCAGGCGCATCTGCACCCGCAGGGCGGCGTCGAGGTTGGACAGCGGTTCGTCGAACAGGAAGATTTTCGGGTTGCGCACGATGGCCCGGCCGATCGCCACGCGCTGGCGCTGGCCGCCGGACAGTTGCTTGGGCTTGCGCTCGAGCATCGGCCCCAGCTCAAGGATGCGCGCCGCTTCATTGACCTTCTTCTCGACTTCGGCCTTGGGCACACCGGCCAGGTCGAGGGCGAAGGACATGTTCTTGCGCACGCTCATGTGCGGATACAAGGCGTAGGTCTGGAACACCATGGCCAGGTCGCGCTTGGCCGGGCTGACTTCGGTAATGTCCCGGCCATCGAGTTCGATGGTGCCGTCGCTGACCTCTTCCAGACCGGCGATCAGCCGCAGCAGCGTGGATTTGCCACAGCCCGACGGGCCGACGAAGACCACGAACTCGCGGTCGTTCACCTCGAGGTCGATGCCTTTGATGATGGAGAAGCCTTCGAAACCCTTTTGCAAATTCTTGATTTTCAGGTTGGCCATGATGATGGGCCTCCACTTCTGATAATGGTGTAGGGCGCGTTATTTCACCGCGCCGAAGGACAAACCGCGCACCAGCTGTTTCTGGCTGATCCAGCCAAAGATCAGGATCGGCGCGCAGGCCAGGGTCGAGACGGCCGACAATTTGGCCCAGAACAAACCTTCCGGGCTGGAGTAGGAAGCGATCAACGCCGTCAGGGGCGCGGCCTTGGAGGAGGTGAGGTTCAGCGACCAGAACGCCTCGTTCCAGCACAGGATCAGCGACAGCAGCACGGTGGACGCCAGGCCGCCCTTGGCAATCGGCAGCAGCACGCGGACCATTTCCTGCCAGAGCGTGGCGCCATCCAGGCGCGCGGCCTCGAGGATGTCGCGAGGAATGTCCTTGAAGTAGGTGTAAATCATCCAGACCACGATGGGCAGGTTGATCAGCGTGTAGATGATGATCAACGCGACACGCGTGTCCAGCAGGCCAAATTGCTTGGCCAGCAGGTAGATCGGCATCAGCACGCCCACCGGTGGCAGCATTTTGGTGGAGAGCATCCACAACAACGTGCCTTTGGTGCGCTGGGTTTCATAGAACGCCATGGAGTAGGCCGCCGGTACCGCAATCAGTAGGCACAGGGCGGTGGCGCTGAAGGAAATCACCACCGAGTTCCAGGCGAAGCTGAAGTAGTTGCTGCGCTCGTTGATGTGCAGGTAGTTCTCCAGGGTCGGCGTGAAGATGAACTGCGGCGGCGTGGCAAACGCGTCGATTTCGGTCTTGAAGCTGGTCAGCACCATCCAGAAGATCGGAAAGAAGATCAGGATCGCGATGGCCCAGGCCAGCGTGCCCAGCAGCAGGCTTTGCAGGCGACGGGATTGTTGAAGAGTCATGGCGACGGCCTCATTGCTTGTCGGTGAGGTTTTTGCCGATCATCCGGACGAGGATGATGGCGGCGATGTTGGCAATGACCACGGCAATCAGGCCACCGGCCGAAGCCATGCCGACGTCGAACTGCACCAGCGCCTGGTTGTAGATCAGGTAGGCAAGGTTGGTGGAGGCATAGCCGGGGCCACCGTTGGTGGTGGTGAAGATCTCGGCGAACACCGACAGCAGGAAGATGGTTTCGATCATCAGCACCACGGCAATCGGGCGGGCCAGGTGCGGCAGGGTCAGGTGCCAGAAGATCGCAATGGGGCCGGCACCGTCCAGACGAGCGGCTTCTTTCTGTTCCTGGTCCAGCGACTGCATGGCGGTCATCAGGATCAGAATCGCAAAGGGCAGCCATTGCCAGCTCACGATGATGATGATCGACAGCAACGGGTAATGGGCCAGCCAGTCCACCGGCTGGGCGCCGAACAGCTTCCACACCGAGGCGAGGATGCCCGAGACCGGGTGGAAGATCAGGTTCTTCCAGATCAGCGCACCGACGGTGGGCATGATGAAGAACGGCGAGATCAGCAGCACGCGGACGATGCCGCGACCGAAAAACTCACTGGCCTCCAGCAGTGCGCTGATCAATACCCCGAGGACGATACTGATAAACAGCACGCTGCCCACCAGCAACAAGGTATTGGTGGCGCCGGGCATGAAACCCGAGTCGGTCAGGAAATAGGTGAAGTTCTCCAGCCCGACGAATTCGTTTTCGCCGGGGTAGAGCAGGTTGTAGCGGATCATCGAGAAGTAGACGGTCATGCCCAGCGGCACGATCATCCACAGCAGCAACAAGGCCACCGAAGGGCTGACCAGGAACCAGCCGGGGTTGGCCAGGCGGATCTTGCGCGCCGGCGGCGGAGCAATCTCGATGGGGGCTTTGGCGGTTGTAGTTGAGCTATTCATGGCATTGAACCGATTTTGTGCAGGCCTACAAAAATTCCCTGTGGGAGCGGGCTTGCTCGCGAATAGGGCAGCACATCCAACATCAATGTGACTGACCGATCGCTTTCGCGAGCAAGCCCGCTCCCACAAAAGACAGAGCGGCGGCGCGGGTTACTTGGGATACCCAGCGCGCTTCATCTCGCGTTCGGTGGTGGACTGCGCGGCAGTCAACGCCTGGTCCACGGTCTGCTGGCCGGTCAGCGCGCCCGAAAAGAACTTGCCCACCTGGGTGCCGATGGCCTGGAATTCGGGAATGGTCACCAGCTGGATACCGATGTAGGGCACAGGTTTGAGGGTTGGCGCTTTCGGATCGGCGACTTTCAACGATTCCAGGGTCACCTTGGCAAACGGCGCGGCCTTCATGTACTCGTCGCTGTAGGTCGAGGTGCGGGTGCCTGGCGGTACGTTGGCAATGCCATCGGTCTTGGCGACCAATTGGCTGTACTCCTTGGACGTCGCCCACGTGGTAAAGACCGTGGCGGCTTCCTTGGCTTTGGAGCTGGTCGGGATGGCCAGCGACCAGGAGTACATCCACGAGGTGCCTTTGTCGGTTTTTTCGTGGGGGGCGAAGGTGAATCCAACGTGATCGGACACCTTGCTCTGGGTCTTGTCGGTGACGAACGAGCCGGCGACGCTGGCATCCACCCAGATCGCGCATTTGCCGCTGTTGAACAGCGCCAGGTTTTCATTGAAACCGTTGCTGGAGGCGCCCGGCGGGCCGGATTTCTTCATGTTGTCGACATAGAAGTTGAGTGCGTCTTTCCACTCGGGGCCATTGAATTGCGGCTGCCACTTCTCATCGAACCAGCGCGCGCCATAACCGTTGGCCAGGGTGGTGATGAGCGCCATGTTCTCGCCCCAACCGGCCTTGCCCCGCAGGCACAGGCCATATTGCTCCTTGGATTTGTCGGTGAGTTTTTCCGCGAACTCACCGATCTGGGTCCAGGTCGGGTGTTCGGGCATGGTCAGCCCGGCGTCCTTGAACAGGTCCGTGCGGTAATAGGTGATCGAGCTTTCGGCATAGAACGGCAGGGCGTACAGCGAGCCTTTGACCGACAAGCCATCGCGCACGGAAGGGAAGACGTCGTCCAGGTCGTAGGAGGCCGGCAAATCCTTCATCGGCTCCAGCCAGCCCTTGGCGCCCCAGAGTGCAGCTTCGTACATGCCAATGGTCAACACGTCGAACTGTCCGCCTTGGGTGGCGATGTCGGTGGTCAGGCGCTGACGCAGGACGTTTTCTTCGAGCACCACCCAGTTCAGCTTGATGTCCGGGTGCTCGGCCTCGAAGGTTTTCGAGAGCTTTTGCATGCGGATCATGTCGCTGTTGTTGACGGTGGCAATGGTGAGGGTCTGTGCGCCGAAGCTGACGCTACTGAGGGTCATGCAGGTGGAGACAAGCAGAGCTTTTACCGAAGGTTTCATCGCGCACTCCTTTTCCGCGCCCGAAAGCTGCGGAAGGACAGTTATTGTTTTTGTGTCTTCCGGATGAAGGGAAGAATGTGCACTGATTACAGCCTTCAATGGACGGTGTGACAAATCATTCGTCGCACTTGTACTGATACTTTTTTGCACTGGAGGGATTAATGCCTGCCACTTCAGGCCGAACACAGGACCCGTGGCGAGGGAGCTTGCTCCCGCTGGGGCGCGCAGCGGCCCTCAATAATTCCCCTGACAACTCGGTGCGAAAGGCTGATCTAGGGGGCTGCTTCGCAGCCCAGCGGGAGCAAGCTCCCTCGCCACAGGGGATCTCTGTCAGGGCGAAAAGTCTCAGCCCTGGTTCTGCTCGGTCAACCGCTGCACCGCCAGCCGCCGGTAGTGGGAAGGCGTCATGCCCTTGAGCTGCTGGAAACGCCGGTTGAAATTGGAGATGTTGTTGAAGCCGGACTCAAAACACACGTCCGTCACCGGTTTGTCGCCGTCGGCCAGCAATTCGCAGGATTTGCTGATGCGCAGGCGATTGACGAATTCGATGAAGCAGCGGCCAGTGGCCTGTTTGAACACCCGGCTGAAGTAGGTGGGTTTCATGCCCAGGTGTTCGGCGACTTCTTCCAGGGGCAGCTCCCGGGCGTAATGGGCAAAGATGTAGTCCACCGCGCGGTTGGTGCGGTCGATGCTGTGTTCGTCCGCCGTTTGCGGGGCGGTCGCGCCGGACAGCAGCTGGTAGTCATCCGTGGCGGCCAGCAGCTCCATCAGGATGAAAAAGTGTCCCAGGCGGCTCATGCCCTGGGAATCGGCGATGCGCTGCATCAGGCTCATGGCCTGGCGGATGGTGCGCTTGCAACGGAACTCGATGCCGTATTGGGCGCGTTCGAGCAGCGGTGCGACCGTCTTGAGTTCGGCGAATACCTGATGGCCGCTTTCGAACAACTCGTCGGTGAAGTTCACCAACATGTCGCGCTTGGGCACCACTTCGTCCTCGGCCACTTGGCTGATCCAGTTGTGGGGCAGGTTGGGCCCGGTGAGAAACAGCGACTGGGGGTAGAAGTTGCCGATGTAGTCGCCAATGAACACCTTGCCGGAACTGGCGACGATCAAGTGCAGCTCGTATTCCTTGTGGAAATGCCAGCGCACCAGCGGGCAGGGAAAGCCGTGTTGGCGGTAGATGATGGACAGCCCGTTATGGTCGTCCATCAACTCGTAGGAGGGGTCGGTGACTCTGGCTGTTCGGGTCATGGGCCTGGCGCTTTTATTGTTATCGCCACTGGATAATGCCCCCTTCGCCAGGCAGGTGCCACCCTGACGTCTAACCGTTGCGGTTTTTTTCTTCGATCCACTGGGACATGTATTGGGTGCTTTTGTGCTGGTGGTGACGCAGCATGCTGCCGGTGAAATTATCCCGGCGTCGTTGTGCCAGGTCCGCTCGGCAAGCGTTGATGCTGTCGATCAGCGCCGGCCCATGCACCTGTTGCCGGTAGCGGCTCGCCAGCAGCGCCAGGCCTGCGTGCTGGGCCTGGGTCCAGCGCGCCTGGTCGCTATACAATTGCACCGCCGCGCCGGCGATGCCTTCGGCGCTCTGGGCAATCGACCCGGGCCAGGGCATGTCGCCGTTCATGGCTTCGGCTCCCACGGGCGTGGTGACGTTGGGGGTACCGCAGAGCATGGCGTCGATCAGCTTGCCCTTGATCCCGGCGCCGAAACGCAACGGCGCCAGGCAGATGCGCGCCGCCGACATGACCTGCAAGGCGTCCTCGGCCCAGTTCATGATGTGAAAGCCCTGGGCCGGATTGTGCAGTGCGGCGGCCTTGGGCGGGGTATAGGCGCCGTACAGGTGCAGTTGTGCGCCGGGCAATTGCTGGCGGATCAGTGGCCAGATGGCGTTTTTCATCCAGAGCACGGCGTCCCAGTTCGGCGCGTGGCGAAAGTTGCCGATACTCAGGAAATGCGCCCGGTCCTCGAACGGAACCGACGGTTCACTGGGCAGGTCCAGCATCAACGGGCACCAGTGCAGCAGGTTGCGGGGCAGCTTGAAGTGCTCCGCCAACAGCTCGATTTCAACCTCGGACACCATCAGGTTGAGGTCGCAGCGGTACAGGGCGGCGATTTCCCGCTTGGCCAGGTCGGTGTCGGCCATCCTTTGGAATTCCTCGCCCAGGGCCGGGGCGAAGAGATCGCTGAAATCCTCGTTCGTCTCTTCGCGCTTCAGGCGCTCTTTCAAGCGTTGATGCCGGGCGTGACGCAGGCTTTGCAGATCGGAGGTTTCCAGCACTCGCAGGGCGCCGGGGCAGTGCTTTTCGACGCGCCAGCCGAACTGTTCCTCCATCATGAACTGGTCGAACAGCACGATGTCCGGGGCCAGTTCACGAATGAATGTGTCGAAACTGCTGCTGTTGAGTTCGATGGGCACTTCGCGGATACCCAGCGCGACCAGGTCGGCGCGTTGCTCGCCCGGGCCGGCCGGGCTGCTGAAGGTGATGTCCCAGCCTTGGCCCAGGAAGGTATCGAGGATCTGCATGACGTGCCCACTGGCAGCCGATGAGCGCGGCTCGGGCCAGACATAGCCGATAACCAGGACTTTGGTGGGGCTGGGGTGACGCATGGGCTGGCGTTTCCTTAGGGATGATCAGGCGCTTTCGGCGTGGGGCGCCGATCATACGTGTTAACTCAACCTGACGCCCTTTGGGTTTCTTGAATTTGTGCATGGCAACAAAGGCACTACTATTAACTGTGGAATAGCGGTCAACCCGCAAGACCCCGTCCGCTTTCCTCATCCGGTGTTACTCCCAGCATTTAGAGGCGTCACCATCCCGTTTGTAAAAACGCGAGAGGGTTACCTCATGTCCTCATTACGCTCAATCTCTATCGCATCGTGTTTGGCATTGCTGGTTTCCAGCAGTACCTTCGCCAACTCCACCCCACCCCCCACAAGATCAAGTCAATCTTGTTTCGATGCCAGCGGCAAGAACTTCAGTGAAGTGCTCAACTGCTACAAGGAGGAGCAGGCCAGTGTGCCGCTTAAATTTGTCGATAAAGGTACAAGGACTTTGCCAGGCATAACAATTCGGAGTTTCGAGTTGTTCTCGCAGAACTGGTCTCCCGGTGGGCAGGTGACTCCCACGCAGTGGTCGCACGATGTGGAAATATACATTCCGACCTTTCCCAAACCCCATCCCACCGCCCTTTTGATCGCCGACGATGGCATGAATCGTGAGCCAGACGGTAGCGATCCCATAAAACCTCTGGAAATACCGCCAGACGTGGCGATAGCTGTTGCCATAGCCAGTCGCACCACGGTTATTACCGTCAGTTATGTTCCCAACCAAGTGCTCTTCTATTACGGCAACAGCGACCCCAAATACGAAGGCACCCTGGTCGCGCAAAGCTGGGCGCAATTTCTGAAAAACCCTGAAGAACAACCCTTCGCCTCGGTCGATGTCGCGATGATGGAGAGCTTGGTCAAGGCAATGGATCTGGCAGAGCAGGAATTCGGGATCAAGCAGTTCATCGCCGCCGGTGGTTCAAAACGTGCTTGGGCTGCTTGGTTGGCAACCATTGCCGACGAGCGGGTTACAGGCTTGATACCAGTGGTGCTGGACATTACAGGCATGGGACAGGTAATCGAAAATACTTACCAAGCTTACGGTAAGAGTTGGCCTGTCGCATGGACTGACTACCTCGACGAGGGCGCGCTACAGCAGCGTTATACGGCTAACTTCAAGAAACTCGAAACTATTGAAGACCCGCTAAAGTATTTGAATAGCCGATATGCCAGCCGATTAGCAGTCCGAAAGTTCATCGTCAGCTCGAGCGGAGATGACTTCTTTCCGCCGGACAGCCAGAACTTCGCCAGAGCCTTACCGGGTCCCACCTCCATGCGAATGATTCCTAACGCTGGACATGGCGGTGTGGGGGACGCTGCGACCTCTTTGCTTCCGGTTCTCGCCTATTGGCAAAATGATCGCGAATTGCCGACGGTCACCGCTAGTGAGCAAACGGTGGAGGGCAAGCGTCAGTTTACTCTGCGTTTTTCAAGGGCACCGATCAGCCTTACTTATTGGAGGGCACGTAACCCAACTGACCGTGATTTTCGTTTTGAATGCGATATTCGCTACGAGAAGGTTGATATAAATCTCACTGGGGGGCTGGAAGAGGTCGTGCCTGTAGACATTCCCGAGGGAGGGTGGGAGTCAAGCTTTTTTGCGGCAACATTTGCAGATTTGCTGGTCGTGACCAGTGAAGTGACGATCACGCCCAACACCTACCCTGACCACCGGCCACCTGACAGTGGACGGCGCTGCAAAACCTTAACGGAAACGTCGAGCCGCTAGAGCCGGGAACCAGTAACAGGTGCTAGTGCCATGGTCGAGGTGATCGCCGCCGCAAGGTAGCGATCACCCCAGCCCAGGTGCACCGGTAGTGAGCAGGAATCCGCTTTGGCTCAAGCAAGAATGCTTTTGACCTTGTCCCGCAATTGATCGATGGAGAAGGGTTTGCCGATTACCGACATGCCTTCAGGCACATCGATACTTTCGGCATATCCGCTGGCAAACAGCACCGGCAGCTGTGGCCGCTCGAGTCGAGCCTGCTTGGCCAATTCACGTCCGTCCATTACCGGCAGGCCGACGTCGGTCATCATCAGGGCGATGTCCTGTTGGTGGTCACGCAAAAAACTCAGCGCCTGCTCACAACCGTCCGCCTCCAGCACCTGGTACTCCAGTTCCTCCAGCACGTCGACGATCAACATTCGCACGATGTCATCGTCTTCGACTACCAGGATGGTGGGCTGGGTGGCGGCAGGGGTGGTGGGCATAATCGACATTCTCGAAAGATGGGAGCGGGAGGGGCACGGAAAAAATGGCCTCATTCATGAGTAAGTGCCAAGGCGGCACAAGTTCCCTGGGATGTACAAGAAAGGATCTATAGTACAAGAGCTGACAAGGATAGTCGCTTCCCTGCTATAAGACGGATTGTCGTGGGATTTGCCTCGTTGACTTGTCAGAAAATGTGGATCCAGGCGCGGTTTTTCGGGCAAACTCCACCGATTTCAACTGTCCACCAAGGCCCCTTTCCATGACTCCTTCGTCTTCGGTCGACGAGCAAAGTTTTCGCAAGCTCCTGAGCCGTAATATCAGCCTGCCGTTGGGCATAGGCGTCCTCAGCGCGGTGTTTTTCGTCATCCTTATCACGTACCTGCTGTCGGTGATCCAATGGGTCGGCCATACCGACAGGGTGATCAATAACGCCAACGAAGCGCTCAAGCTGAGCGTGGACCTGGAAACCGGCATGCGCGGCTACTTGTTGAGTGGTGACGAGCACTTCCTCGACCCCTATGAAGTGGCCAAACCACGGATTGCCGTGGCGTTGGACACATTGCTGGAATTGACAGCCGATAACCCCGTCCAGACCGACCGCCTGCACAAGATCCAAGCACTCCAGACGGAGTGGGCCAATTACGCCCAAAGCATGATCGACCTGCAACGCAGCAGCGGCGATTACCGGGGCGCGGTGAAGGCCGGGCGCGGCAAGCGCTTGACCGACGAAATTCGTCAGTCCTTCGAAGAAGTCGTTGAAACCGAGCAACAATTGCGCGCGGCGCGCAACCAGGATGTGCGCACCACGACCGTCTGGAGCATTGCCCTTTACCTGTTGTTCGTCGCAGCGGTCAGTGGGCTCCTGGCCTACATCGGTCGCCGGGATCTGTTGAGCCTGTCCGAAAGCTACAGCGCCAGCCTGAAAGTCCAGCAACGCAGCGCTCTGCACTTGGAAAAGCAGGCCTGGCTGCGAAGCGGTCAGACGCAGCTGGCCGAGCAGGTCCTGGGGCAATTGTCGCTGAACCTGTTGGGCCGCAACATCCTGCAGTTCTGTGCGAAGTACCTGGGCGTCGCTGTCGCTGCGCTTTATGTGCGGGAAGAAAGTGGTGTCTTAAGGCGTGTCGCCACCTACGGGCTGTCCCGGGAAGATGAAGAACAACAGCAGGTGATCGTCGCCGGCGAAGGCATCGCTGGCCAGGCCGTGCAGCAGGGGCGTCTTATCCGTCTGGACGACGTACCGGACGATTACCTGAAAGTCAGCTCCGGGCTGGGGCAAGGCCTGCCCAACAGCGTGCTGGTGGTGCCGACCAGTGACGATGACCGGATCAACGGTGTCATTGAACTGGGATTCCTGCGGCCATTGACCGAGCGTGACATCGAGTTGCTGGAACTGATCGCCGGTAATATCGGCACTTCCATCGAAGCCGCCCGTTATCGCCAGCGTCTGCAGGAAGTACTGGCCGAAACCCAGCAGTTGAACGAAGAGCTGCAAGTCCAGCAGGAAGAACTCAAGACCGCCAACGAAGAGTTGGAAGAACAGTCGCGCATCCTCAAGGAGTCCCAGGTCCACCTGGAAGCCCAGCAACAGGAACTGGAGCAGACCAACGAGCAATTGGCCGAGCAGCGCGACGCCATGGATCAGAAGAACAGCGAATTGAACCTGGCCCAGATCCAGTTGCAGGAGCGCGCCGAAGAGCTGCAGCGTTCGAGCAAGTACAAGTCCGAGTTCCTGGCCAATATGTCCCATGAGTTGCGCACGCCGCTCAACAGCTCCCTGATCCTGTCCAAGCTGCTGGCGGAAAACCCGCAGCACAACCTCAGCGAGGAGCAGGTCAAGTTTGCCGAGTCGATCTACTCCGCCGGCAACGACCTGCTGAACCTGATCAACGACATTCTCGACATCTCCAAGGTCGAGGCCGGAAAGCTGGAAGTGCGTCCGGAAAACACCAGCGTGCAGCGGCTGGTGGAAGGGCTGCAGGATATGTTCAAGCCCTTGGCGGCGGACAAGGGCCTGAATTTCGAGGTCCAGGTGCTGCCCGATGCGCCGGCGATGCTCTACACCGACCGCCAGCGCCTGGAGCAGGTGATCAAGAACCTGCTGTCCAATGCCGTGAAATTCACCGAGCAGGGTTCCGTCAGCCTGTCCGTGGCTGGTCAGCCAGGCTCGGGCATCGCGTTCATCGTGCGGGATTCCGGGATCGGCATCGCCGTCGATCAACAGCAAAGCATTTTCGAAGCGTTCCGCCAGGCCGATGGCACCACCAACCGTCGCTACGGCGGCACCGGCCTGGGGTTGTCGATTTCCCGGGACCTGGCCATATTGCTGGGCGGCTCGATTTCGGTCTCCAGCGAGCCGGGGCAGGGCAGTGTGTTTACGCTGGTATTGCCTGAGCGTTATGTCGAGCCCGGTGACACGCCCATAACGCCGATGACCTTCACCCCGACAGCCACCGCGCCGGCGCCTGTCGCGCCCAAAGCCGCACCGGCACCGTTGATCGCCGAGGTGGACACGCCGATTGCCCGGTTCGCCGACGACCGCGACAAGGCGCCGTTCGACACCCGGTGCATCCTGGTGATCGAAGACGAGCCCAAGTTCGCCCGGATTCTGTTCGACCTGGCCCATGAGCTCGGTTATCAGTGCCTGGTGGCCCACGGTGCCGATGAAGGCTTCGACCTGGCTTTGCAACTGGCTCCCGACGCGATCCTGCTGGACATGCGCCTGCCGGACCATTCCGGGCTGACGGTGTTGCAGCGACTCAAGGAGCAGGCCGAAACCCGGCACATCCCGGTGCACGTGATTTCCGTCGAAGACCGTGTCGAAGCCGCCATGCACATGGGCGCCATCGGCTACGCCGTCAAGCCGACTACCCGTGAAGAACTCAAGGACGTGTTCGCCCGCCTGGAGGCCAAGCTGACCCAGAAGGTCAAGCGGGTGCTGCTGGTGGAGGACGATGATCTGCAGCGCGACAGTATTACCCGCCTGATCGGCGACGATGACATCGAGATCACCGCCGTTGGCTTGGCCCAGCAGGCCCTGGACCTGCTGCGGACCAATGTCTACGACTGCATGATCATCGACCTCAAGTTGCCGGACATGCTCGGCAATGACCTGCTCAAGCGCATGTCCAGCGAAGACATCTGTTCCTTCCCGCCGGTGATCGTCTACACCGGGCGCAACCTGACACGGGACGAAGAAGCCGAACTGCGCAAATATTCACGCTCGATCATCATCAAGGGTGCCCGTTCGCCAGAGCGTTTGCTGGACGAGGTGACACTCTTTCTGCACAAAGTCGAATCCCGGTTGTCCCATGAACGACAGCGGATGCTCAAGACCGCCCGCAGCCGCGACAAGGTGTTCGAAGGCCGCAAGGTGTTGTTGGTGGACGACGACGTGCGCAACATCTTTGCCCTGACCAGCGCCCTGGAGGCGAAGGGGGCGATCGTGGTCATTGGCCGTAATGGCTTGGAGGCGATCGATCGCCTGAATGAATTCGACGACATCGACCTGGTGCTGATGGATGTGATGATGCCGGAGATGGACGGTTTCGAAGCCACCACGCTGATCCGCAAGGATCCGCGCTGGCGCAAGCTGCCTATCATCGCCGTAACGGCCAAAGCCATGAAGGACGATCAGGAACGCTGCCTGGCGGCGGGTTCCAATGACTACCTGGCCAAGCCGATCGATCTGGATCGTCTGTTCTCGCTGATTCGCGTGTGGTTGCCGAATATGGAAAGAATTTAGTGGAACGTGACACTGACATTGAACTTCGTTTGTTGATCGAAGCGATTTACCTCAAGTACAGCTACGATTTTCGCGATTATTCCGGCGCTTCCATCAAGCGCCGGGTCCACCATGCGTTGAGCCAGTTCGAGTGCAAGACCATCTCGGCCTTGCAGGAGCGCGTGCTGCACGACCCGGGTGCATTCATGCAGTTGTTGCAACTGCTGACGATCCCCGTCAGCGAGATGTTCCGCGACCCCTCGCATTTCCTGGCGATCCGCGAGGAAGTCGTGCCGCTGCTCAGGACATACCCTTCGATCAAGATCTGGATCGCCGGTTGCAGCACGGGGGAGGAGGTCTACTCCATGGCGATCCTGCTGCGAGAAGAGGGCCTGCTGGACCGCACCTTGATCTACGCCACCGATATCAATCCGCGCTCATTGGAAAAAGCCAAGCAGGGCATTTTCTCCCTGGAAAACGTGCGCACCTACACGCAGAACTACCAGAGCGCTGGAGGACGGCGATCGTTTGCCGATTACTACACCGCCGCCTACGATTATGCGATGTTCGATAAAAGCCTGTGCGAGAACGTGACCTTTGCCGATCACAGCCTGGCAACCGACAGTGTTTTTTCAGAAACTCAATTAATTTCATGCCGCAATGTATTGATATACTTTAATAAAAAACTGCAAGATCGTGCGTTTGGACTGTTCCATGAATCCCTTTGCCATCGTGGTTTCCTGGTATTGGGCAGCAAGGAGACATTGGATTTTTCGGCTTACGGTCATCGATTCGAGCCGTTGGTCAAACAGGAACGGATCTATCGCAAGTTATGAACCAGACGAAGGACAGATCCAACCCGCCCATCGAGGCCATTGTCGTCGGTGCATCGGCCGGCGGCGTCGAAGCGTTGCTCAGGGTATTCGGACACCTGCGCAAGGGTTTCGGCCTGCCCATCGTGGCGGTACTGCATTTGCCGGATGAGCGCGACAGCCAACTGGCCTCCGTGCTCGGCCATCGCCTGGCGGTGCCGGTGGAGGAAGCCCGGGACAAGCAGGACATCGCACCAGGCACCTTGTACGTCGCCACGCCCGGCTATCACTTGTCGGTCGAGGCCGACCGTTGCCTGTCGTTGAGCCTGGAGGACCCCGTACATCATTCGCGACCGTCCATCGACGTGCTGTTCGAGTCGGCCGCCGATGTCTACGGCGAGAAGTTGTTGGCCGTGGTGTTGACCGGCGCCAATGGCGATGGCGCCCGGGGCCTGGCGAAGGTCAGGGCGCTGGGCGGGATCACCGTGGTTCAGGACCCCGCTGAAGCCCAGGTCGCGACCATGCCCGAAGCGGCGCTGGCCCTGCATGAGCCCGACCATATCCTTACTTTGCAAGGCATCGGCCAATTGCTGGCCGGGCTGGAATGAACCACATGCCAAGAGATGTTCAAGCCAAACTGCTGATCGTCGATGATCTGCCTGAGAATCTGTTGGCCCTGGAAGCGCTGATCAGGGGCCCCGACCGCGAGATCTTCAAGGCCCTGTCGGCGGACGAAGCACTGTCCCTGCTGCTGCAACACGACTTTGCCCTGGCCATCATCGATGTGCAGATGCCCGATATGAACGGTTTTGGCCTTGCCGAGCTGATGCGTGGCACGGAGAAGACCCGCAGCATCCCGATCATTTTCGTCAGCGCCGCCGGTCGTGAGCGCAACTACGCCTTCACCGGCTATGAAAACGGCGCGGTGGACTTCCTGCACAAGCCGCTGGACACCCAGGCCGTCAAGAGCAAGGTCAATGTGTTCGTCGAGCTGTATCGCCAGCGAAAGGCCATGAAGGAACAAGTCGTGGCCCTCGAGCAGAGCCGGCGGGAGCAGGAGGTCCTGTTGCAGCAACTGGAGGCCACCCGCGGCGAGCTGGAGCAAGCGGTGCGTATGCGTGACGACTTCATGTCCATTGTCGCCCACGAGGTGCGCACCCCCCTCAATGGTCTGATTCTCGAGACCCAACTGCGCAAGATGCACCTGGCCCGGGACAATGCCGCGGCCTTCAGCCTGGACAAGGTGCGGGCGATGGTCGAGCGCGATGAGCGGCAGATCAAGAGTCTGATCCGGCTGATCGAGGACATGCTGGATGTGTCGCGGATTCGTACTGGCAAGCTGTCGATCCGGCCGACCCGCTTCAATTTGACGGCACTGGTGGAAAACCTGCTGCGCAACTTCCAGCCGCAGATTGCCATCGCCGAGTGCTCATTGACCTGCCTGGCCGATCCGGTGGTGGAGGGGCTATGGGATGAGTTTCGCATCGAACAAGTGGTGTCGAACCTGTTGACCAATGCGCTGCGCTACGGTGGCAAGAACCCGATCGAAGTGCGCGTCTACCAGACGCCCGAGCATGCCTGCATCGAGGTCCGGGACCACGGCATCGGCATCAGCGAGGAGAACCAGAAGCGTATCTTCCAGCAGTTCGAGCGCGTATCGTCCAAGGCGGCCGCTTCAGGCCTGGGGCTGGGGCTGTTCATTTCCGAGCAGATTGTCACGGCCCATGGCGGGACGATCACGGTCGACAGTCGTCTCAATGAAGGCTCGTTGTTTCGCGTTTGCCTGCCCCTGCAGAAAACTGTCTTGGATAAAACCGCCGAACAGACGCAACCTCTGAGAGACCCTAAGGTCGTATCAGCAGCTATTGATCGAACAAAGGCTTCTCATGAGTGAAGACGCGCAAGATGTTGTATTGATCGTCGAGGATGACCCGTCGATCCTGATGGTGCTGTCGGCCTACCTGTCGGGCGAGGGATACCGGGTGCTACAGGCCGAAAACGGTGACCAGGCGTTCGAGATCCTGGCGAGCAAGCCGCATCTGGACATGATGATTACCGACTTCCGCCTGCCGGGCGGTATTTCCGGCGTACAGATCGCCGAGCCTGCGGTCAAGTTGCGCCCCGAACTGAAGGTCATCTTCATCAGTGGCTACGCGCAGGAAGTGCGCGACACCGATAGCCCCATCACCCGCAAGGCCCCGATCCTGGATAAACCGTTCGACCTGGATGAGTTACAGCGCATCATGCAGTCGATGTTGTCGTAGTAGGCCGGGTGAGGGGGCATGTCCCGGCAGATCAGGCAAAACCCTGCGGCGAGGGCGCTTGCTCCCGCTGGGCTATGTAGGAGCTGGCGAAGCCTGCGATCTTTCGCTGGAGATTCAAGTGTCTGGGGAAAGATCGCAGCCTCGCTCCGCTCGACAGCTCCTACCGCGCCCGCCTGCGGGAGCCAGCTTGCTCGCCACAATGCCTGCCCATCGCCTCAAACCTTGATCATCTCCCGTACCTTGGCCGTCAACAAATCAAACGTGAACGGTTTGGTGATCATCTGCATCCCCGGGTCAAGGAAGCCGCCGCGTACCGCCGCATGCTCGGCGTAGCCGGTGATGAACAGCACCCGCAGGTCCGGACGCACCTGCCGGCCGATTTCCGCCAGTTGCCGACCATTCATGCCGGGCAGGCCTACGTCGCTGATCAGCAGGTCGATGCGTTGGCCTGACTGGAGGATCGGGACCGCGCCATTGGCGTCGGCCGCTTCCACAAAGGCATAACCCAGCTCGCTCAACACCGCGCTCACCAGCACCCGCACCGCCGGATCGTCCTCGACGATCAGCACGGTTTCGCCGTCCTGCGCATGCGGCGCGTGCTGCGTGATGACCTGGGGCTCGTGGACTTCTTCACCGCGAAAGCGCGGCAGGTACAGGTTCACGGTGGTGCCTTTGTCGACCTCGCTGTCGATGGTCACGTGGCCACGCGACTGCTTGCTGAAGCCATAGATCATCGACAGGCCCAGCCCGGTGCCCTGGCCGATCGGCTTGGTGGTGAAAAACGGGTCGAACGCGCGGCCGATCACCGCTTCGGGCATGCCACAACCGGTGTCCTGCACGCTCAGCACCACATAGTCGCCGGGCTCCAGGTTGGTGTAGGCATCGGTGAAGTCGGCGTCCAGGTGTCGGTTGCAGGTCTGCACCACCAGATTTCCGCCGTTGGGCATGGCATCCCGGGCGTTGAGCACCAGGTTGAGCAGGGCGCTTTCCAGTTGGTTGGGGTCGGCCTCGGCGACCCAGAGCTGTTCGTCCAATCGCATGTCCAGGCGAATGCTCTCGTTGAGGCTGCGTTGCAGCAGCTCGCCCATGGACAGCACCAGCGTATTCATCTGGACGGCCTTGGAGTCCAGCGATTGCCGTCGGGAAAACGCCAGCAGGCGATGGGTCAGGCCGGCGGCGCGGTTGGCCGAGGTCACGCCCAGGTCGATCAGGCTGTCCAGGTCCTCGGTACGGCCGCGGGCCAGGCGCCGGCGCAGCAGTTCGAGGCTGCCGATGATCCCGGTGAGCATGTTGTTGAAGTCGTGGGCGATACCGCCGGTCAATTGGCCGACCGCTTCCATTTTTTGCGACTGGCGCAGGGCTTCTTCGTTGTGGCGTAGTTGGGCGGTACGTTCTTCTACCTGCTGCTCGAGGGTTTCAAGGGTGGTCTGCAGGCGCAGTTCGCTGTTGCTGAGGTCGATCAGGCGGTCGCGGGCTTCGTACTGCCTTCGACGACCTCGCAGGGCGGTGGTCACCAGGCTGATCAGGGTCACAGGATGGAAAGGGCGCTCGAGAAAGGTCACGTTACCCAATCGCGCACCGATACGGGCCGCCGGGTTCTGTTCCGGCCCGCCGTGATGGGTCAGCAAGACAATGGGCAGGTCTGACCAGGCCGGCTGCTGTTCGATTTGCTGGAACAGCGTTTCCAGGTCGGGCCCTACCAAGGCCTCCGAAGAGATCACCAGCAGGCCGGCACCGCTTTCCAACTCTTCGCACAAATGGCCCAGGTGGTGGCAGATGAGGCCGGCAAAACCGGCTTCATTGAGGATCATCAAGGCGATCTGGCTGTCCCGTCCCAGCGGTGCGAGGATCAGCGCCCGCTCGGACAGGGGCTCGGCCGGCGTCACCGGTGTTCATCCTTGAGCAGCGGGTTGCTCTCGCCCATGTAGGTGGGGACCCCGCGCAGGACACCTTGGAACGCCTCCAATGGCTCGCCGATGGTCATGCCCTGGCGGCTGATGCGGTATTCGCGGATGGTCGACTCGTGGCTGCCGGTGCGTTTCTTGATGATGGAGATCGCCCGGCGAACCTTGCCCAGTGCTTCGAAATAACGCAACAGAATCACCGTATCGGCCAGGTAAGTAATGTCCACGGGCGCTTGCATGTCGCCGACCAGACCGTGCTGTGCAACGGTCATGAAGGTCGCCGCACCTTTGCGGTTGAGATAGAGCAACAATTCATGCATGTGCAGCACCAGGGCGTTCTCTTCCGGCATCGCCGCCTGATAGCCGTTGATACTGTCGATGACCACGGTCTTGATGTTGCCCTCATCGACGCAACGGCGTACGCGGTGGGAGAACTCGCCGGGGGACAACTCGGCGGCGTCGACCTGTTCGATCAGCAGGTTGCCGGTCTCCAGCAGGGCCTGCAGGTCGATGCCGATGTTTTTCATGCGCTCGAACAGCAAGCCCAGCTCTTCGTCGAAGATGAACAGCGCGGCTTTCTCGCCGCGCTGTACGGCGGCTGCGGCAAAAATCAGCGCGATCAGCGACTTGCCGGTACCCGCCGGGCCCAGGATCAAGGTACTGGACCCTGTCTCGATACCGCCGCCCAGCAGCGCATCCATTTCGCCGATGCCGCTGGAGAGTTGCTGGCGCAGGTACTGCCCACGATGCTCGGCGGCCACCAGGCGCGGGAAGACGTGCACGCCGTCGCTCATGATGGTGAAGTCATGGTAACCGCCGCGGTATTTCTGCCCGCGATACTTGACTACCCGGATCCGCCGCCGTTCGGCGCCGTAGTTGGGGGTCAGTTCCTCCAGGCGCACCACCCCGTGGGCCACGCTGTGCACGGTCTTGTCCAGGGATTCGGTAGTCAGGTCGTCAAGCAGCAGGACCGTGGCGTCGTAGCGCACGAAATAATGCTTGATCGCCAGGATCTGGCGCCGATAGCGCAGGGAGCTTTGCGCCAGCAGCCGGATTTCCGACAGGCTGTCGAGCACGACCCGGGTCGGCTTGACCCGTTCGACCACTTCGAAAATCTGCCGCGTCGCTTCGCCCAGCTCCAGGTCCGAGGAGTACAGCAGGCTCTGCTGATGCTCGGCATTGAGCAGGCTTTCGGGCGGGGTCAGCTCGAAAATATGAATATTGTCATCCAGCGTCCACCCGTGGGAGGCCGCGCCCTGACGCAGTTCACGCTCGGTTTCCGATAGCGTGATGTACAACGAGCGCTCGCCAGCCTTGGCGCCGGCTAACAGAAAATGCAACGCGACCGTGGTCTTACCAGTCCCGGGTTCCCCCTCTAGCAGGAACACATGGCCGCGGGACAAACCACCGGAAAGGACATCATCCAGTCCTTCGATGCCGGTGGCGGCTTTTGCACTGATCAACTCGTTAGATGTAGACAAAAATAGCCCTCTCATGACTAGGGAAGTGGGCAGCAGGCGGGGTAACGCCTGAAATCGACTGCCTGAACACTTGACCTTTGGCAGTGATGGCGGTTCCGCTTACATCGACAAAACGCGGTGTACTGCACAACTTTTTGTAGGAGCTGTCGAGCGAAGCGAGGCAGCAGGCAATTGAGTGATTGCAGCCTTCGACAGCGCCTACAGGCCCTGTTGCAGCGCCGGGTCATCGGGGTTCAACTGCTCCAATTGCGCCAACAGGATTTGAACGTTCTGCAACTGACCGGTTTCCTTCCAATAGTTGATCAGCAACACCCGTGCCTTGCGGTCGGCGGGGTAGCGCTGGACGATTTCCTGCAACTGTTTCTGCGCGGCTTCCACTTCCTGTTCGGCATGCAGGGTGGTCGCCAAGTCATAGCGGTAATGCCGGTTCTCGGGTTCCAGTTCCACGGCTTTTGCCAGACCGAGCACCGCATACTCGCTCTGGCCGTGTTGCAGCAGCCACATGCCCAGCGCATGTTGCAGATAAGCCGACGTTGGCTGGGTTTGCAACTGTCGGGCGAGCAGTTGTCGTGCGGCTTCGCTCTGGCCTTGTTTGTCCAGCACTTCGATCTGCATGACCAGCGCCGGGAGATTGTCCGGTTGCAGACGCAAAGCCTGCTCAAGGGCTAATTGGGCTTTCTTCAATTCGGCGTTGTGCAGATGCAGCCGGGCAAGCTGGTAGTGGGCCTCCGCGGTTTTCGGACCATCCTCGAGCACCTGTTTCCAGGTATCGATGGCGATCTGCATCGCGCCGAAATACAAGCCCAGGTCATCCGGCGAGAGGCCCAGCAGCGCATTCACGGCTGCGAACCGGACATTCGCGTCGTCATCATCCAGGAGTGGGCCGAGCAACAGGCTGCGCTGGCCCGTCGGAACCAGCCCGACGATACTGCCGATGGCCGCCCGACGTACGTCCGGTGATTCGCTGTGCAGGTCCGCGTCCGCCAGTTTCAAGGCTTGCGGGCTGGGGTAGTTGGGCAGTTCGGCGTGCAGCCACACACGGCGCTTGGGCGAGAGGTCCGGACGCCCCAGTTGCTGGTAAAGCATGCGCGCCGCCCCCGGCTGTCCGTTGCGGGCGCTTTCCAGGGCTTCACTGTAACCGCGCTTGATCGCTTCGGGGATTTGCGGCGTGGTGCTGCGTAGCCATAGCGCGACAAGACCGATCAACAACAGGACACAGAGGCTGAGGAGTAGATAGCGGCGGCGAGGCGAGGGCATGCAGGGAATCCATTACCAGAAGCGTGAAATGTCGCAAGCTTCGGTCAGGTGGCGGCTTGAGTCAAACCTTGTCACAGCGGTAGCGGACCTGTGGGAGCGAGCTTGCTGGCGATGGCGTCGGATCAGCGATATCGATATTGACTGACCCACCGCCATCGCGAGCAAGCTCGGCTCCCACACTGCAATGGAGGAGACACAAACCCTGTACCCACCCGAGTTCCCCTGTGGGAGCCGAGCTTGCTCGCGATGGCGTTTGCGCATCCGACATCACCGCCAGCTGACCCACCGCTATCGAGAGCATGCTCGCTCCCACAATGGGCTCTTTCACGGTGGGTTGTGGGCGATAGGCAAAAAAAGCCCCGCGTCCAAATGAGCGCGGGGCAAAGAATTGGTTGGTTGCGGCCAACCAAAGGAGCTCGGTTGAGCAGGGCGGGTCAGTTGCTGGCAACGGTTTCCGGTTTCCAGCCGCCACCCAGGGCCTTGTAGATTGCGACGATGCCGCGGTACAGGTCCACTTCGGCCTGGGCCTGGGTGTCTTCGGCGGCCAGGCGTTCACGTTGGGCATCGAGCAGCACGAGGAAATCCACGGTGCCTTCGCGGTAACGAATCTCGGCCAGGTCGGCGGCGGCGCGGCTCGATTCACTCTGGCGGATCAGCGAAATCAGCCGTTGCTGGCGCTTGCCGTAGTCACTGAAGGCGTTTTCCGATTCTTCCAGGGCCAGCAGCACTTGCTGTTCGTAGGTCGCCAGGGCGCCGTCCGCCTCGGCGTCGGCACCGCGCAAGCGCGCCCGCACGCTGCCCAGGTCGAAAGCGGCCCAGGTAATACTCGGGCCCAGCGCCCAGGCGTTGGCGGCCGAGGAGCCGATCTGCGAACCGCGTCCAGCCGTGAAACCAAGGAAACCGCTCAGGCTGACCCGTGGGAACAGATCGGCCTTGGCCACGCCGATGCGCGCCGTGGCGGCGGCCAGTTGGCGCTCGGCACTGAGAATGTCCGGGCGTCGTTGCAGCAGTTCACCCGGATCGCCGATGGGCAGGGCCTTGGCGATGGCCGGCAACTGTTTCGGGCTCAGGTCCACGCTGAGTTTGTCCGGGCGCTCACCCAGCAACGTGGCGATGCGGTTGCGTTGGCGCACCTGTTCGGCCTGCAGTTGCGGCACGCTGGCTTCTACAGACGCCAGGCGGGCATCGGCACGCACCACATCGAGCTGATCGCCGACACCGGCATCGCGCAGGCTTTCGGTGATCTTGCGCGAATCCTGCTGGTTCTTCAGGTTGGCCAAGGCGATCTTTTCCCGCAGTTGCGCGCCGCGCAATTGACCGTAGGCGTCCACCAGTTCGGCGATCATCGTCACCTGCAACTGATAGAGGTCGGCTTCGACCGCCTGCTGATCGGCGTCGGTGGCTTCCAGGTTACGCCGGATGCGTCCGAACAGGTCCAGCTCCCAGGCCATGTCCAGGCCCAGGTCGTAACGTTCGGTGTTGACCCGCTCGTCCGTCTGCCCTGTCGGATTCTGGCCCTTGCCGAGGTCGCTGCTGGCACGGCTGGTGATGGTTGGCATGACGTCATTGCTGGCGTCATCGCGAATCGCCCGGGCGGCCCGCAAGCGGGCGAAGGCCACGCGCAACTCGCGGTTGCCTTCCAGGGAGCGAGTCACCAACGCGTTGAGGGTCGGGTCGTCGAACTGCTGCCACCAGACGCCCTCGAAGCGGGCCCGGTCGAAATTCTTCTGGCCGGCGGCACCGTCGGTGGCGGTGGTGATGGTCGCCGCCTCCGTTTGGGGTGCCTTGTAGTCCGGGCCCACGGCGCAGGCGCTCAACGCCAGGGCCAGCAAGCTCGGAACGAACGCTTTCAAACTCATTGTTGCGCCTCCAGTTTCAAAGCCCGGGCCGCTTTGCGGGCCTCGCTGCGCTCGACGAAGTTGCGGATCAGTACATAGAACACAGGGGTGAGCAGCAGGCCGAAGAAGGTCACGCCGAGCATCCCGGAGAACACCGCCACACCCATGGCATGACGCATTTCCGCACCTGCGCCGCTGGAGAACACCAGGGGCACCACGCCCATGATGAAGGCGAAGGAGGTCATCAGGATCGGCCGCAGACGCAGGCGGCACGCTTCGAGGACCGCCGCCAGCGGGTTCATGCCTTCGAGCTGTTTATCCTTGGCGAACTCGACGATCAGAATCGCGTTCTTGCAGGCAAGACCCACCAGTACGATCAAGCCGATCTGGGTAAAGATGTTGTTGTCGCCACCGGAGAGAATCACCCCGGTAATCGCCGACAGCAGGGTCATCGGTACGATCAGGATCACCGCCAATGGCAGGCTCCAGCTTTCGTACTGTGCCGCGAGCACCAGGAACGCCAGCAGTACGCAGAGCGGGAACACGAACAGCGCGGTGTTGCCCGAGAGGATCTGCTGGTACGTCAGGTCGGTCCACTCGTACGTCATGCCGTTGGGCAGTTCGTCCTTGAGCAGTTTTTCGATGGCCTTTTCAGCCTGGCCGGAGCTGTATCCCGGGGCAGCGGCACCGTTGATTTCAGCCGTGATGAAGCCGTTGTAGTGCATCACGCGATCTGGCCCCGAGGTGTCGCTGACCTTGATGAAGGTCGCCAGCGGGATCATCTCGCCGCGGTTGTTGCGCACCTTGAGCTGGCCGATCTGGTCCGACTCGAGACGGAACTGCTGCTCGGCCTGGACGTTGACCTGGTAGGTGCGACCGAAGCGGTTGAAGTCGTTGGCATACAGCGAACCCAGGTAGATCTGCAGGGTGTCGAAGATGTCGCTGACGGCCACGCCGTGGGTCTTGGCTTTTTCACGGTCGATGGCGGCATCGACCTGGGGCACGTTCACGGTGTAGCTGGTGAACAACCCGGCCAGTTCCGGCACGCTGCGGCTCTTGGTGATGATGTTCATGGTTTCTTTGTACAGCTCGTCGTAGCCCAGGTTGCCCCGGTCCTCGATTTGCAGGCGGAAACCACCGATCGTGCCCAGGCCCTGTACCGGCGGCGGCGGGAAGATCGCCATGTAGGCTTCCTGGATCTCCGAGTACTTGCCGTTCAAGGCACCGGCGATGGCGCCGGCCGACATGCTCGGGTCCTTGCGCTCGTCGAAGGGCTTGAGGGTCACGAACACGATGCCGGCGTTCGGGCTGTTGGTGAAACCGTTGATCGACAGGCCGGGGAAGGCCACGGCGCTTTCAACGCCCGGTTGCTTGAGGGCCAGGTCGGACATGCGCTTGATCACGTCTTCGGTGCGGTCCAGGCTCGAGGCGTCCGGCAGTTGGGCGAAGGCCACCAGGTATTGCTTGTCCTGGCCGGGTACGAAACCGGTCGGGGTGGTGGAGAAGCCGAAGAACGTCAGCACCATCAGGCCGGCGTAGAGCACCAGGGCGATGCCGCTGCTGCGGATGACCCGAGCGACGGTGCCCACGTAGCCGTGGCTGGCACGCTCGAAGAAGCGGTTGAACGGACGGAACAGCCAGCCACCGAATATCTTGTCCAGGAACTTGGAGAAACGGTCCTTGGGCGCGTCATGGCCCTTGAGCAGCACCGCGGCCAGGGCCGGCGACAGGGTCAGGGAGTTGACCGCCGAGATTACCGTGGAGATGGCAATGGTCAGGGCGAACTGTTTATAGAACTGACCGGTCAGGCCGCTGATGAACGCCGCCGGAACGAAGACCGCGCACAGCACCAGGGCGGTGGCGATGATCGGACCGGTCACTTCGCCCATGGCGCGCTTGGTCGCCTCCACGGGGGTCAGCCCCAGCTCGATGTTTCGCTCGACGTTCTCCACCACCACGATGGCGTCGTCCACCACGATACCGATCGCCAGGACCAGGCCGAACAGCGACAGGGCGTTCAACGAGAAGCCGAACAGGTGCATCACCGCGAACGTACCGATCAGCGAAACCGGCACCGCCACCAGGGGGATGATCGAGGCGCGCCAGGTCTGCAGGAACAGGATCACCACCAGCACCACGAGAATCAGGGCTTCGAACAGGGTGTGGACCACCGCTTCGATGGAGCCCCGGACGAAGATCGTCGGGTCATAGACGATGCTGTAGTCCATTCCCGCCGGGAAGCCTTTTTTCAGCTCTTCCATCTTGGCGCGAACGTCGTTGGAGATCTGGATCGCGTTGGAACCAGGGCGCTGGAAGATCGGGATCGCCACCGCCGGCTGGTTGTCCAGCAGCGAGCGCAGGGCGTATTGGCTGGAGCCCAGCTCGACCCGGGCGATGTCCTTCAGGCGCGTGATCTCACCATTGGCGCCGGAGCGAATGATGATGTTCTCGAATTCTTCCTCACTCACCAGGCGACCCTGGGTATTGATCGACAGCTGGAAGGATTGAGCGTTCGGCGCTGGCGGCGCACCCAGGGCACCGGCCGCCACCTGGCGGTTCTGTTCACGGATCGCGGTGACCACGTCAGTGGCGGTCAGGTTGCGCGAAGCGGTCTTGTTCGGATCCAGCCAGACCCGCAGGGAGTAGTCACCCATGCCGAACAGCTGCACATCACCTACGCCGCCCAGGCGCGCCAGCTCATCCTTGATGTTGAGCAGGGCGTAGTTGGACAGGTAGAGCATGTCGTAGCGTTTGTCCGGCGAGGTCAAGTGCACGACCATGGTCAGGTCGGGCGAGGCCTTGTCCACCGTGATGCCGATCCGGGTCACTTCTTCCGGCAGCTTGGGCTCGGTCCGGGTGACACGGTTCTGCACCTGCACCTGGGCGTTGTCCAGGTCGGTGCCCAGGGCGAAGGTGATGGTCAAGGTGATCTTGCCGTCAGCGGTGGACTGCGAGGACATGTACAGCATGTTCTCGACGCCGGTGATGGCTTGTTCCAGGGGCGCGGCCACGGTTTCGCCGATGACCTTGGGGTTGGCGCCGGGGAAGTTGGCGCGTACGACCACGGTCGGCGGCACGACTTCCGGGTATTCGCTGATCGGTAGCTGGAACAGCGAGATGGCGCCGGCGATCAGGATCAGCAGCGAGAGCACTGCTGCGAAGATCGGCCGCGAAATGAAGAACTGGGAAAATTTCATCTTGGATTCAGTCCCTTAACCGCGTGGGGTCGCAGCGGCCAGTTTGCCTGCCGAGCCTGACGCCGCCTTGGATGGCGCGACTTGGGGCAGGTTGCTGGCTTCGAGCGCTTTACGTTGTTCTGCCAGGGCGGCAATGGTTTCTTCACTGGCCATCGGTACGGTTTCAGGCGTGACCGGCGAGCCCGGGCGAGCCCGTTGCAGCCCCTTGACGATGATGGTGTCGTCCTTGCTCAAGCCGTTGCGCACGATACGCAAGCCTTCGATCTTCGGCCCCAGCTCGACGGCGCGGTACGCCGGCTTGTTCTCGGCGTCCATCACCAGTACGAATTTCTTGCCCAGGTCGGTGCCCACGGCTTCGTCATTGATCAGCACGGCAGAGTAGGTGCCACTGCCCACCAGCTTCAGGCGAGCGTACAGGCCCGGGGTGTAGGCGCCGTCCTTGTTGTCGAACACGGCGCGACCGCGAATGGTGCCGGTCTGCGGGTTGACCTGGTTGTCGACGAAGTTCATCTGGCCCAGGTGCGGGTTGCCGTCTTCGTTGGACAGGCCCATGTAGACCGGCGTGGCCTGGCCGCGCTGGCCCTGGCGGGCGAGTTGGGTGTACTTGAGGAAGACACGCTCGTCGGCATCGAAGTAGGCGTAGACCTTGTCGGTGGACACGACGCTGGTAAGCGGCGTGACATCGGCGGTCACCAGGTTGCCGGCAGTAATCTGCGCGCGGCTGACGCGACCGCTGATGGGCGAGGTGACGCGGGTGAAGCTCAGGTTCAGCTTGGCCAGGTCCAATTGCGCCTGGATCGCCGCGACGGCGGCACGGGCTTCCTGGGCGGCGGTGGTGCGCGAGTCCGCCAGTTCGGCGGAAATGGCGTTGCTCAAGCGCAGGCGTTCGCCACGCTGGGCTTCGTTCTCGCTGCGGGTGGCGGTGGCGCGGGCTTGGGCCAGTTGGGCTTCGAGACGACGCACTTCAGCCTGGAAGGGACGGGGGTCGATCTGGAACAGCAGGTCGCCTTTCTTGACCAGCGCGCCTTCGGTGAAGGCCACTTCGTCGATCTGCCCGGAAACCCGCGGGCGGATCTCGACAGTTTCTGGCGCCTCGAGGCGGCCGGTGAACTCATCCCATTCGTTGACAGGCTGCTCCAACACCTTGGCCACACTGACTTTGGCCGGCGGCATGGACGCTGCCGTGTCGGGAGTCTTGCCGCAGGCGCTCATCACCAGCACCGCCAGCAGCGCGAGGGGAAAACGCAGTTTTGAAAGTGAATGTTCCATGGATAGCATCCGCCAATGTATTGAGAATGGGCGGATGATGCGTGGCGCAAGGCACAGGAACGAATCGAATGAAGCAAAGGTAACTATCATTCAGAATGATATAAGCCATCGATGAGGGCTCTAGTCCGGCTTCCCTCGCCACAGCCTATTGCGGCAAATATAGGTCATGGACACGCTTGACGGTCCCATCCGCGCGAAGCGCTTCGACCGCGTCGCGCAAATGCTCGACCATTTCCGGCGAGCATTGCTTGGAGCAGGCCAGGTAAAGGTCGGCGTTGCTGCCAACCGAACTCATGAGCAGTTTGCGCTTGGACACCTTCGGCCAGATGTAACGACTCTCCGGCACGCCGTTGAACCAGGCATCGATACGCCCCATCAACAGCATCTGGGCGGGATTGTCGCCGATGGCCAACGGATAGATCTGCTCATCGCTGAACCCTTCGCTGCGCAGGATATCTTCCTGTGCACTGCCCAGGCCGACGCCGATCTTGCGGTAGGTTTCTTTCGCTTGGGCGAAGCTGCTCACCCGCCGCTCGAGGCTGAAAAAGGCGCGCTCCATGGGCATGATCGAGGCGATCCAGGTGAAGCGATCCTCGCGAGTGGGGATGCGCGACAGGGGTGTGATCAAGTGGTCATGTTCTTCACTGACATGCTTTTGCGCCCGAGCCCAGGGAAGTACATGGATCTTTACGGTGTACCCGGCCCTGGTCATGGCCGCCACGGCGACATCGCCCACGATTCCGTGGCCCCTGGGGTCGTTGACGAATGTCAGCGGCGGTGCGTCGGGAATGTGCAGTTCAATGACCAGAGGCTCAGCGCTCGCCTCATGGTTAGCCAGCAGCGGCAGTAACAGACAAAGCCGGTAAAGCGCTTTGGTCGAGGCGTTCAAAACGCGTGTAGTCGGGCTCATGGACGATACTTCAGGCATTGAAAGTGGTGCGCCAATCCCGGCGTACGGGGCGCCGGAAACAACGTCTACAGGCCAGCTTCTTTTTTATAGGGTGCGGCGCAAGGTGCAGCGATCCTGCAGGATTCGCCAGAACCGTTCCATTCCATCACGTCAGTGCCGATGCCTTGGTCCGACTGTGCTTCTGAAGGTATAGATCATTTGCTCGGCGCAAGCGGCTAATTTGAATGTATACCTGCACGACGGACCTGCGGTGCAAGGTCCCGCCGCGAAAGACCGGTCCGTTCCCAGCATCGCCTGGACACGGTCTGTAGGGTTTTCTTGCCGCAAGCGCGGCGCTAGGATGGTCCAACCTCACACGTAAGAGGATTCTCGATGAGCATTTCTCCGTTCCATCTGGCGATTCCGGTCTACGATCTTGCCGCCGCCCGTACCTTCTATGGTGAAGTGTTTGGCCTGGAAGAAGGCCGTTCCAGCAGCCAGTGGGTCGATTTCAATTTCTACGGTCACCAACTGGTGATTCATGAGCAACCCAAGACCGCTTTCCAGGAAAGTGCCCAGAGCAATCCGGTGGACGGGCACGATGTGCCGGTCCCGCACTTTGGTGTTGTCTTGGCTTGGGAGGCGTGGGAGGCACTGGCTGAACGATTGAGATCTTTCGGTACGGAGTTTGTGATTGAACCCTACGTCCGCTTCAAAGGGCAGGTTGGCGAGCAAGCCACGATGTTCCTGTTCGATCCGTGTGGCAATGCCCTTGAATTCAAGGCATTCAAGGATATGAGCCAGCTTTTTGCCAAATGATACGGATAAATCGGGAGCCCTTGTGGCGAGGGGGGCAAGGCGCGGGTAACTGACGGACGGTTGTTTTGTGACTATATTCATTGATGGTCACAAGTTGTCATCCCTCGCCGGGATGCGTAAGCTGCTCCCATGAATCAGCCAACAGCACCTTCGTCCAGCACTCGCGGCCCAGCCGATCATGACATTCGCGACCAGATTGTCGCGGCGGCCAACGAGCATTTCAGCCAATACGGCTACGCCAAGACCACCGTGTCTGACCTGGCCAAGGCCATCGGCTTTTCCAAGGCCTACATCTACAAGTTTTTCGATTCCAAGCAGGCGATTGGCGAAGCCATTTGTTCCAGCTGTCTGGCGAAGATCGTTGCGGCCGTGGAGGAGGCCATCAGCGAGGAAGGGCTCTCTTCGACCGAGCGCTTTCGCCGCCTGGTCAAGACCCTGATTACCACCGGGATCGACCTGTTCTTCAATGATCGCAAGCTTTATGACATTGCCGCATTCTCCGCGTCGGAGCGCTGGCCCAGCTCCCAGGTGTATGACGCACGGATCAAGCAATTCGTGGTGCAGGTCGTACGGGAAGGGCGCGAAAGCGGTGAGTTCGAACGCAAGACGCCCCTGGATGAAACCGTTGAGGCGATACACCTGACCCTTCGGCCTTTCGTCAATCCTCTATTGCTGCAGTACAGCCTCGATCATGTCGAGGTGGCACCGACGCTCACCGCCAACCTCATCCTGCGTAGCCTGATGCCCTGAGGGACGGCTGCGACGAGTAGCCGTCCCGATTCAAAAACGACTTCCCTTGCATTCGGGGTGTACCTGACTGAGTGGTCTCTTTTTGCCTGTGAAGTGACTATTTTATAAATTGGTCACGTGAGTCAGCGCTTCCAGTTTGTCCAGCCTGCGGGCTACCAGAACGAGGGATTTTCCCTGCGCTGCGTATTGCCGGGCGAACTCCTCGCCAAAGCCGCTTGAAGCGTCCGTGATGAGCCCCCAGGAATTCTCGTTGGTTTTCATGTGGCTGGACTCCGGTTACAGAGATTGAAAATGGCTGCGATTGCCCGATCGCGAGCAAGCTCGCTCCCACAGGGTTAGCGCTCATTCCCTGTGGGAGCGAGCTTGCTCGCGATGACGACCTGGTGTTCATGTCGGATCATCGGCTCGCGATGGGCTGGGGTGGCTGCGGCGCTTGCCAGCCGCCACCGAGCGCCCTGAATGCCGCGACCGCCGCGCGTGCCGATTCCGTCCGTGCTTGTGCCCGGGCATCGGATGCCTGGAGCAGCGTCTCGTCGGCGTTGAGGACATCGATCAGGCTGGCCGTGCCTTTCTGATAGGCGATAAAGGATGATCGACGCGCCTCGCTCAATGACGCTTCGCCTGACGTGAGTGTCGTGGCCTGGGCTTCTCGGTTGACCAAGGCGGAGAACGCGTTCTCGACATCCTCGGTGGCGCGCAACGCGGACTGGCGATAAGCAGCCAGCGCCTCGGCTTCCTGTCCCTTGGCCTGGTCGATCTGGGCGTTGATCCGGCCAAAATCGAACAGCCTCCAGCGCAGACCCAGCGCCCCCGACGCCTGGCTGGCGCCGCCGGAGAAAAGGTGCCCGGCAGAGACTGCCGTGGCACTGCCGAGCAATGCGCTGAGGGAAAATTTCGGATAGTACTCGGCGACGGCTTCACCGATGCGGGCATTGGAGGCGGCGAGACGGCGCTCGGCGACGATGAGGTCCGGCCGTCGGCGCAGCAGATCGGCGGGCGTGCCCATCCCGCTGATTTGTGGGGGCAGGGGAATGCTACCCGTCTCGGTCAGTTGCGGGCGGTGGGTGCCTGGCGGCGTGCCGAGCATGACATCCAGCGCATTCATGGCGGCATCCAGCCCGGTTTGCAGGACCGGTACCGTTGCCTGGACCTGGGCAAGTTCACCCTCGGTCTGGCGGACCTGGTAGCTGGCGGCGAGCCCTTTGCTGTAGAGCAGCTGGACTTTTTCCAGCAGGTCCTGCTGGGTCTTGACCTGGCGGTTCGCAATGTCCAGCCGCGCTTGCAAGCCGCGCAGGGTGATATAGATGTCAGCAGTCTGCGCGGCGACGGCCAGCCTCGTGGCCGCGGCCCCGGCCTCGGAGGCCTGGTACTCGGCCCATGCAGCTTCGCGTCCGCGTCGCAGCCCACCAAAGACATCCAGTTCCCAGCTCGCGCCCAGGTCCATCGAGTAGCTATTGCCATATCGATCATAACCGGGGGTTGAATCGAGCACCTGGCCCAGCGGCGTCTCGACGGATTGATAGGCCCGTGCGGCCTGGCCGCTGATATTTCCCGACGGCAACAAGGCGGCGTTGGCGGCGCCGAGACCTGCCCGCGCCTGGGCAACGCGCGCTGAGGCCTGGGCAAGGTCGAGGTTCTGCTCCAGCGCCTTGGTGATGAAATCGGTCAACACCGGGTCGCCAAAACCCTCCCACCAGGTGGTGAGACTGGTCCGCGCTGTGCCGGTCCTTTGTTCGACAGAAGATTGGCCCAGGAAACGATCCGAAAGCGCGGCATCGGGACGCTGATAGTCCGGACCGACCGCGCAGCCGGTCATCAAGCTGGCGCTTACTAAAAAAGCAAGGGGGCGCAGGGTGGGCATTGACGTTTCCTTGGGATCGACATTTGTGACCATATTATATGATGGTCACAGTCTGTCAATTAGGGGTGAAAGTGGCTTTCAGAATTGAAAGTGCAGTATTTAATGGGTATTTGTGAAAAATCAGCTTTCATGAACTGCCGGGTGATGTGTGACCATTGACAGTATTGGTCACGAGCGCAAGAATGAGCTCCCAGTCCTCTGTTCAGTAAAGGGAACCTATGCTCCGGCTCCGACCTGTCACCCTTGCCGTTTGCTTGTTGCCTCTCGTCCTCACGGCGTGTGGCGACTCATCCACTGCCACCGATCCGCGCACGCTTGCTCCTCTGGTGAGGGTTGCGCAAGTGCAGGGCTCCTCCGCTGGCGCTCGCTCTTTCACTGGCGTGGTGGCGGCCCGCGTCCAGAGCGACCTGGGCTTCCGTGTATCAGGCAAGGTCCTGGAGCGCTTGGTGGATGCCGGTCAGGCCGTCAAGAAGGGCCAGCCGCTGATGCGCCTGGACCCCATCGACCTGGGCTTGCAGGCGCGAGCCCAGCAAGAGGCTGTCACGGCCGCACGCGCCCGGGCCAAGCAGACCGCTGACGATGAAGCGCGATATCGCGAGCTGGTGGCCGCCGGGGCGATTTCGGCGTCGGGTTATGACCAGATCAAAGCCGCCGCCGATACCGCGAAGGCGCAGCTCAGCGCCGCCGAGGCGCAAGCCGACGTGGCCCGCAACGCGTCCGGCTATGCGGTGCTCCTCGCCGACGCCGATGGTGTGGTGATGGAAACGCTCGCCGAGCCGGGGCAGGTCGTCAGCCCGGGTCAACCGGTGGTCCGACTGGCGCGAGCCGGGCAGCGCGAAGCCGTCGTGCAACTGCCCGAGACCTTGCGGCCGGCCGTCGGGTCCAGCGCCCAGGCGACACTGTATGGCAACACCAGCGGGGCGGTCGCCGCCAGGCTCAGGCTGCTTTCCGATTCGGCTGACCGGGTGACCCGTACCTTTGAAGCGCGCTATGTCCTGGAGGGCGCCCTGGCTAATGCACCGCTGGGCTCGACCGTCACACTGCGTATCGCCGAGGGCGTGGCCCAGGAGCAGGTGCTGCAAGTGCCGATTGCGGCGCTGTACGACCCCGGCAATGGCACTGGCGTGTGGGTCATCGACGGCGAGCCGGCAAAAGTGACTTGGCGTCCCGTCCAGGTCTTGGGCTTGAGCGACGACGCGGCGCGCGTTGCAGGCCGTCTCAACGTCGGTGAGCGCATTGTCGGTCTGGGTGCACATCTGCTGCGTGAAGGCGAGCCCGTCCGGCCGCTTGCACAGGGCGATGTGAACGTCGCGGAGAGCCGCCAATGAGCTTCAATCTGTCGGCGCTCGCCGTGCGCGAGCGCGCCATCACGGTATTTCTGATTTTCCTGATCGCCGTCGCCGGGACCCTGGCGTTCTTCAAGCTTGGCCGCGCGGAGGATCCACCGTTCACGGTCAAGCAACTGACCGTCATCACTGCATGGCCGGGGGCGACGGCGCAGGAGATGCAGGACCAGGTCGCCGAGCCCCTGGAAAAACGCCTGCAAGAATTGAAATGGTACGACCGCTCGGAAACCTACACTCGTCCCGGCCTGGCTTTCACCATGGTTTCGCTGCTGGACCGCACGCCGCCTTCACAGGTGCAGGAAGAGTTCTACCAGGCGCGCAAGAAGCTCGACGACGAAACCACCAAGTTGCCAGCGGGTGTGATCGGCCCCCTGGTCAACGACGAGTACTCGGACGTGACGTTCGCGCTTTTCGCCCTCAAGGCCAAGGGCGAGCCGCAGCGCCTGCTGGTGCGTGATGCCGAGGTGCTGCGCCAGCGCCTGTTGCATGTGGCGGGGGTGAAGAAGGTCAACATCATCGGCGAACAGGCCGAGCGCATTTTCATTTCCTTCTCCCATGACCGGCTGGCGACCTTGGGTGTTTCTCCCCAGGACCTCTTCGCCGCCCTGAACAGCCAGAACGTACTGACGCCCGCCGGCTCCATCGAAACCAACGGGCCACAGGTTTTCCTGCGGGTGGAGGGTGCTTTCGATAAATTGGAGAAAATTCGTGACACGCCCCTGGCCATCCAGGGGCGCACGTTGAAACTCTCGGACGTGGCGACGGTTGAACGTGGCTATGAAGACCCGGCCACCTTCCTGGTGCGCAACAACGGCGAAGAGGCATTGTTGCTAGGCGTGATCATGCGCGAGGGTTGGAACGGCCTCGACCTGGGCAAGGCGCTCGATGCCGAGACGAGCAAGATCAATGAAGGCATGCCGCTGGGCATGACGCTGACCAAGGTGACCGATCAGGCGGTGAACATCAGCTCGGCGGTCGACGAATTCATGGTCAAGTTCTTCGTTGCCTTGCTGGTGGTGATGGTGGTCTGCTTCATCAGTATGGGCTGGCACGTCGGGATCGTGGTCGCGGCGGCAGTACCCTTGACCCTGGCCATCGTGTTCGTGGTGATGGCGGCCACCGGCAAGAACTTTGACCGGATCACGCTGGGCTCGCTGATTCTGGCCCTCGGGCTGCTGGTGGACGACGCCATCATCGCGATCGAAATGATGGTGGTGAAGATGGAGGAGGGCTACGACCGGATCAAGGCCTCCGCGTACGCCTGGAGCCACACGGCCGCACCGATGCTGTCCGGTACGCTGGTGACGGCGATCGGCTTCATGCCCAACGGTTTCGCCCAGTCCACCGCTGGCGAATACACCAGCAACATGTTCTGGATCGTCGGCATTGCCCTGATCGCCTCCTGGCTGGTCGCGGTAGCGTTCACCCCCTACCTGGGGGTGAAGATGTTGCCGGACATCAAGAAGGTCGAAGGCGGGCAGGCGGCCATCTACGACACCCCACGCTACAACCGCTTCCGGCGAATCCTGGCGCGGGTGATCGCCCGCAAATGGCTGGTGGCCGGCACCGTCATCACACTGTTTGTGGTCGCCATCCTGGGTATGGGCCAGGTCAAGAAGCAGTTCTTCCCGACCTCGGACCGTCCCGAGGTCATGATCGAAGTACAAATGCCCTATGGCACCTCCATCGAGCAGACCAGCGCCGCCACTGCCAAGGTTGAGGCCTGGCTGCAAAAACAGCCCCAAGCCAAAATCGTCACGGCTTACATCGGGCAGGGCGCACCGCGCTTTTTCCTGGCGATCGCGCCGGAGCTGCCGGACCCATCGTTCGCCAAGATCGTGGTGCTGACAGACGACCAGGAAGCGCGGGAAACCCTCAAGTTCCGCCTGCGCGAAGCGGTCGCCGAAGGGCTGGCCCCGGAGGCACGGGTCAGGGCGACGCAAATTGTCTTTGGTCCGTACTCACCCTTTCCTGTGGCCTACCGGGTGATGGGGCCTGATCCGTCGAAACTGCGGGAGATCGCAAGCCGCGTCCAAGATGTCATGCAAGCCAACCCGATGATGAGGACCGTCAACACCGATTGGGGCCCACTGACGCCGACGCTGCATTTCAATCTGGACCAGGATCGCTTGCAGGCGGTTGGACTGACGTCCAGTGCCGTCGCCGAGCAACTGCAATTCCTGCTGGCCGGGGTGCCGATCACGGCGGTTCGCGAGGACATTCGTTCGGTGCAGGTGGTGGGACGCGCCGCCGGGGATATCCGTCTCGACCCGGCCCGGATCGAGGGCTTTACCCTGGTGGGCGCGGCGGGGCAGCGTATTCCGTTGTCCCAGGTTGGCGAAGTGGACGTGCGCATGGAGGATCCGATCCTGCGCCGTCGTGACCGGACCCCGACCATTACCGTGCGCGGCGACATTGCCGAAGGTCTGCAACCGCCGGATGTGTCGAGTGCGATCATCAAGCAACTGCAACCGATCATCGACACGCTGCCCGGCGGCTACCGGATCGAGCAGGCAGGGGCCATCGAGGAGTCCGGCAAAGCCGGCCAGGCCATCGTGCCGCTGGTGCCGATCATGATTGCCCTGACGCTGCTGATCATCATCGTCCAGGTGCGCTCGATCTCGGCCATGATCATGGTGTTCTTCACTGCGCCGCTGGGGTTGATCGGCGTGGTGCCGACGTTGCTGGTTTTCCACCAGCCGTTTGGCATCAACGCCCTGGTGGGACTGATCGCGCTGTCGGGCATCCTGATGCGCAACACGCTGATCCTGATCGGGCAGATCCATCAGAATGCAAAGGAGGGGCTGGACCCGTTCCACGCGGTCATCGAAGCCACGGTGCAGCGGGCTCGTCCGGTGCTGCTGACGGCGCTGGCGGCGATCCTGGCATTCATCCCGCTGACCCATTCCGTTTTCTGGGGAACGCTGGCCTACACCCTGATTGGCGGCACCTTCGTCGGCACCATCATAACGCTGGTGTTCCTGCCGGCGATGTATGCCATCTGGTTCAAGATCCGTCCGGTCAATACCGTTCAAACTGAAACAGCAACCCAGGCATAAGCGATTCATCGCATAGCGCTCCAGTGAGCGCCTACAGAATTGAAGAGGTTTCCATGAGTACTGCAGCAGGTCAAACACGCATCGTAGTCACGGGCGTTGGCATCGTCGGTCCGCTGGGTTGTGGCGTGGAGCAAGTCTGGCAGCGGCTGCTGGCCGGGCGTTCCGGCATCCGTAGCCTGCCCGAGGCGTTCACCGAGGGTACCGGCGTCGGGGTCGGCGGCCAGGTGCCCTCTCTGGAAGAGGATGCCGTTGCCGGTTACGACCCGGAACGCTTCATCGCGCCCAAGGATCGCAAGAAAATGGATCGCTTCATCGAGTTTGCGCTGGTGGCCGCCCATGAGGCCCTGGAGCAGGCGGGCTGGCATCCGACTGAAGCCGTCGACCAGGAACGGACCGCGACGATCATTTCATCGGGCGTGGGTGGGTTTGGCGCCATTGCCGATGCCGTACGCACCACCGACTCGCGGGGGCCGCGTCGGCTGTCGCCGTTCTCCGCACCGGCGTTTCTCGCCAACATGGCGGCCGGTCACGTGTCCATCCGGCACGGCCTCAAGGGCCCGCTCGGTGCACCGGTAACCGCCTGTGCGGCCGGCGTGCAGGCCATCGGCGATGCGGCCCGGCTGATCAGGAGCGGGGAGGCGGACATTGCCGTTTGCGGCGGTACCGAGGCGGCGATCGATCGCGTGACCTTGGGGTGTTTCGCGGCGGCCAGGGCGCTCTCTACCGGTTTTGCCGACCGCCCGCAGGAAGCTTCGCGCCCCTTCGACCGTGATCGCGACGGCTTTGTCATGGCCGAAGGTGCCGGGTTGTTGGTGATCGAGTCGCTGGAACATGCCTTGGCCCGTGGGGCCAAGCCTCTGGCGGAGCTGGTCGGCTATGGCACCAGTGCCGATGCCTACCATCTGACGGCCGGCCCGGAAGACGGCAACGGTGCCCGCCGCGCAATGGAACAGGCGCTGCGCCAGGCCGCTGTCAGCCCAGCCGACGTGCAGCATATCAATGCCCATGCGACGTCTACCCAGGTCGGCGACAGCGGGGAGCTGGCGGCGATTTGCTCGGTGTTCGGCACCGACTCGGGGGTGGCGATTACCTCGACTAAATCGGCTACCGGCCACCTGCTGGGCGCGGCCGGGGGCATTGAAGCCATCTTCACGGTATTGGCGCTGCGTGACCAGATCGTGCCGCCGACCCTGAACCTGGTTCATCCTGACGAGGCCGCCGCTGGGCTTGATCTGGTCGGCCTGAAGGCCAGGAAGATGCCGATTACCCATGCGCTGTCGAATGGGTTCGGGTTTGGCGGGGTCAATGCCAGCGTGTTGTTTCGTCGTTGGGAGGCATGAGTGCGGGTAGTCTGCGCTGGCACCTGATCACTTCATGTCCCTGGCCTGCACCCATAGCACCGCGTCTTGCGACAGGGGTTTGCCCTTGTGGGTTTTCGTCGCACCGATGTCGAGCGCCGCAATGCCCCACCAACCGGCCCGGGGCAGGCCGATGGTCACGATCCCTTGGGCGTCCGAGTAGGTGCTCAGGGCTTTGAATGAAGCCTGGGGGGCCGTGACGTAGTCTTGCTGGCCGAAGGCATTTTTCTCGAGATCAACGGAATGGTTGACGTATTCGATTTCGACTTCGGCGAATGGAACAGGCTTGCCACCGGCCAGCACCACGGCGCGGAACACGCCGCCCGTCCAATTGGCATAAGGCTTGTTCAAAGGCTGGATCTCCACCGGCAACCCTTGTGGTTCTGTCCAGTTGCCGGGGACTCCGCCCACGTTCACGATCAGCTTGGTGAACTGTTGGATGTAGACGTCTTCCTCGGTTTCCAGGTAAGGCTCGGGTTCGAGTACGAAGATATGGTCACCCAGTGAGCGCACCAACTCCCGTGGAATCGAGGCACGATAGGCCGTCGTTCGGTTGTCGCGACTCTGCCACTCGACGGGGCGCAGGTATTTGCGCAGGTCGATTTTTTCCTCGCCGTGGGAACTGATGTGGCTGAAGGCGCGAGGTGCATCCATGGTCATGGTAGGACCGCCGGAGAAAGGATGGGTGAACACCAGCGCGAACTCGAGTTGTTCTGCGCGTTGCAGTGCCGTTTCTTCGACGTAAAGCATCTGGAAATGAGCCTGTGCAGCGCCGGTCAAGCCAGTGAATGTCGTCGCGGCCAGGGCTTGAAGCAGTTTTCGCTTGAACGTCATGGTCGTTTTCACCTTGAAATGTCGGAAGACTGAATCGTGATCTGATGTCCAGCGCCACCCAGGAACACCACGGAGTAGTTTCCGGCAGGGGGCTGGAATGTGTAGGTGTTGTCCTTGCCGACTTCGCCTTGGAGCAACACCTTGCCGCTCGGATCCTGGACATGGATTTGTCTGCCTGCGGCCGAGCTGCCGTCGGTGAAGCCCGCCTCGCACGCCACCCGGCTATCGTCCTCGATGTAGCAATCGAAGACCGGGCCGTGGGCGAAGGTTGCCTGGCAGAACACCAAAGCGCCTGCCATCGATATCCGCCGTACTGAACCTATGGGTTTCATAACGTCTCGCAATCAAGATCGATCATTGGGGAAGGGGCGGGGCATCGCCCCTCTTATTGTCATTGCCCGTCGCGGTGAAGGCCGCCAGCAGGGCGTCCAGGTTCGAACCCATGAGCGTCTCGTATCCGCTGGCCGTATCGGCGAGCATTCCCGGGTTGCCCGCATCGAGGATCAGTAGCCGCGCGCCTCCGTCCTCGATGGCTTTGGTGATTTTGGCGTCCGGTGCCCACTTGTGGACTACCACGCGGATGTCACGCTCGCGCAGGTAGCGAGTCAGTGCGGCGCGGTCGGCGTCGCTCCAGTCGATGTCCTGCCGGACGAACCAACCATCGACAAAGACGCCGAACTCACCGAACAGGTAGATGAACTCATTGGCCAGCGACAACACGCGCAGGTCCGCCACCGTCGTCAGTCGGGCGCCGTAGTCGGCCTTGAGCCGGCGCAAGCGCCCTTCGAGCTCGGCGAGATTGCGCTCTATCCGTGGCGCGTCGGCGGGGGACAGGCGTGCCAGGTCGGCGGCGATCAGCCCCGACATGCGCATGGCGTTGACAGGGCCGAGCCAGGCGTAGGGCGACAGGCCCTCATCGACATCTCTCGCCGCAGCCCAGGGAACGTCGTTCGACGGCGCTTGGGTCACGGCCACGGCGGGCTTGACGGTGTCCCATGAACGCGAGGCGTCGATCTCGACGATTCGCAGGTTGTGATGGCGGGCTGTCGCATACAGCGGATCCGCACGCCAGAGATGGCTGAGGGTGACCACGGCCGTAGCCTGCTGGAACACCGCGGCGTCCAGGCGCGACAGCGCGTTGGCCTGGCTTTCCATGGGGACGGTCGCGTCCGCTGGCACACGGACGACTTCCAGGGTCGTGCCGGTGCTGAGTGCCGAGGCGAGCGCATACACGGCTGGCAATGCGACGAGCACTTGCTGTTTGCCGGTATCGGCAAGGGCCGGAAACGGAGCGCCCAGCAGCACCAACAGCGTCAGCCAGGCCCCGTAGATTCCTTTCCTATTCATACGCTGGCGCTCCTGAAACGGGATGCGGTAGCGCGCATGACGGTGGTGACGGCGAACACCAGGGCCGCGACGATCACAATGGCGCCGCCCGTTGGCACGGGGATGTGGAACTGCATGGGGGCCAGGATGCCAACCACGCAGGAAAAGGTCGCAATCAGGATGGCGCGCGCCACCAGCCCCGGCAGTGAACGGCTGATGTTGCGTGCTGCCGCGGCCGGTATGAGCAAAAGGGCTTCGACGAGCACTGCACCGATGATTTTCAGGCAGGCCACCGTTACCAGGGTGACCAGCACGACAAACAGGTATTCGACGCTTCGCACTCGCACGCCGCGTGCATGGGCCAGGCTCGGGTTGAGGCTGGCCAACAGCATGCCGTTGTACAGCGGCAGCCCGAGCAGCGCACACAGTGCCGTTACGCCAAGCAGCACGTTCATGTCGGTGTAGTCGACCGCCAGGATAGAGCCGAACAGCACACTTTCCATCACGTGGGTGTTGATCTTGGCCGACACGAACAGCAGCAGTGACGCCCCGACCGCCAGGGAAATGGACAGGAACACGCCGATCAGCGTGTCATTGGCCAATGTGGTGCGGTGCTGCGTGTACTTCAGTGTCAGGGCGAACAGCAAGCAGAAGCCGAACATCGAGAAGTAGGGGGATGTGTAGGATTCGCCGATCAGCACGCCAATGGCCACGCCGGTCATCGCCGCATTACCGACGGACTGACTGAAGAACGCCATGCGCTTGATCATTACCATCGAGCCCAGCACGCCCAGGAGCGGGCCGATGAGCACTGCGCAGAGCAGCGCGTTGATCACGAACTCGTACTCGAACGGTTGCGGCAGCAGGCCACTGGCGGCGAGCGCTTGCAGGTGGTTGCGAATGAACTCGTACAGGGCGCTCATTGGACTCCCTCCAGCGAATAGGCGACCTGGTCGGGGGCGCCATGGAACAGCACGCGGCGGTTGATAACGGTCACCGATTGGGCGATGCGCCGGACCTGTTCCAGGTCGTGGTTGATCCACAGGATGGTGACGCCCCGGCCATGCAACTCGGCCACCAGCGCTTCCACCAGCCGCACCCCCGGTTCGTCGATGCCGGCGGTCGGTTCGTCGAGGATCAACAGCCACGGCATCGGGCTGATCGCCTGGGCCAGCAGCACTCGCTGGCGCTGGCCACCGGACAGGCTGCCAAAGGGCTTGGCGCCCATGCCAGCCATGCCGGTACGCGCCAGGGCCTCGGCATTGGCCGCCTTGGCGGATCGACTCGAGCCCAGGAAGGCCGGCCGGCGTTGCCCCAGAAGGGCCATGAGATCGTTGACCGTCATCGGCACGTTGCGGTCGAAGTCCGGCAACTGCGGGACATAACCCATGGGCGTCGTGACCTCGCCCTCGAAGCGGACCGTCCCCGAATGCGGCATCTGGCCCAGCAGCGCGCGCACCAGTGATGTCTTGCCGCCGCCGTTGGGGCCGACCAGGCAGTGCAGGGCACCGGCTTCCACCCGAAAACTGACGTCGTCGAGTACTTGCGTACCTCCCAGTTGCAGGGAGACGTGATCGAACACCAGGGCGGGGCCGCGCATGGCCTGTTTCTCCTTCATTAGGTTCATCGCTGCGTGAACTCAACGGCTTCGGCCAAGGTTTCGAGGTTCTCGCGCATCGCCACCTCGAATTCGTCCGCGCTGTAGGCGGTGCCGGTGATGTGAGACAGCGCGAAAACCTTCACGCCGGTGGCGGCCTCGATGGGCTTGGCGAGATCGAGGGAGAAGTTTTTCTCGGCGAACAGCACCCGCACGTTGGCCTTCTTGATTGCGTCGAGGGTGTTGGCCAACTGGCGCGCCGTCGGTGCGACGCCGTGACGGGGCTCGATCACGGCGCTCACGAACAGGCCGAACTCCTGCATCATGTAGTCGTAGCCGGCATGGGTTGTCGCACAGCGGAACGATGACAGGTCCAGGGCGGCGAAGCGGGTCATGAAACCTGCTCGCAAGGCTCGGATGCGTGCGGCATAGGCAAGGGCGTTTTGTCGATACGCCACAGCGTTGTCCGGGTCCAGCTCCCCCAACCGGCGAGTGATCTCGAAGACCTGCTGTATCGCGGCCGTGGTGGAGACGAAGGTGTGCGGATTGACCACCTTGGCGCCATCCTGGTCACCGCCGATGGGAATGAGGGCCACCGACGCATTGGCCTGGATGATCGGCAATGTCGCCCCACGGCCGGCGGCCTTGACGATCTGGAAGGCCCATTCATCGTGGCCGATGCCATTGACGACCAAGGCATCGAGCGTCATCGCACGGGTGATGTCGTCGGGTTGCGGCTGATAGTTGTGTGGATTCGCTTGCGCCGGGATGAGTGCGACGACCTCGGCCCGATCACCGACGATATTGGCCACGAAGCTGTAGTAGGGGTGCAGGGTGACGCCGATCTTGAGCTTCTTGCCAAGAGGGGCCGTCGGGCCGGCGAATGCGATGGCGGGTATCAATACCAGCAGCGCAAGGCAACGGCGCCACAGCGCGCGGTGTTTCGTAGAAACGGTCATGGCTGGTTTCCTTTTACGCGTTCGATTTCACTGGCACCGTCGTAAGCAATGACCTGGCGCCAGCCTTTGCCGACCAGTGATTCGGGCTTGACGATGTCGGGGTAGGGCGCGTTCGGGTCGGGGTGGACCCAGATCGTTGCCTGGTTGGCCCACATGACGCCGGCATGGGCGTGCCCAATGACCAGCAGGTAGGCGCTCTGGCCGGGAGCGCGGCCGGCGGAACCGTAGTAGACCGTGGCGCCCTGGCCCTGGGTCGCTTGCGACACTGCGCTGACGGCTGGGGCAGCAGCATCGTCCTCGTGGTCATCGACGGAGCCGACATGGGGCAGATGGCTGCCAGGCAGAATCAACTGCCAGTGAACCTCACCGTTGGTCTTCCAGAAGGCATCCCGGTAGAAGGGCGGCAGCAAGATCTCCTGGGCACGCTCCAGCGTGATCCAACCGCCGGTGTCGTTGTTGTTCCAGATGATTTCTTCACCGGCAGGCAGCAGGGCGCTGTGGATGGCCTGGTCGACCGTACCCAGGCCATCGAAGGAACGCACCTGCCAACTCAAGGGGGCCGGTGGGCCGACGTGCTGAGGGCGCAGCAACACATAGCCTGTCACGCCGGCGATGATTGCCAGGGCCGCCAGCAACAGGGCCAGCGATTCCCAGCGGCCGGAAGCCGGGCGCACGACCGTGGTCGCACTGTGGGCGTCATCGTTGGGCCAGGTTCGCAACAGGCGAGCCATCAGACAAACCCGATCCAGCGGCCAAGACCTATCACGCACGCCCACAGTGCCAACGAGCAGAATCCGGCAACGCGGGCCTGGCCGGGCGGTGGCAGGGTCGTGTCCCATTGGTCGATCCGGCGATAGGCGCCCAGGTGGAAGACCCCCATGTTGACGCCCGCCAGCAACAACACGCCCATCTTCCACCAGAACACGCTGTTCTGCGCATAGGTGGTGGCATTGGAGGCAAACATGAGCAGGCCGGTGATCACGCAGGCTGAGAAGGCCACCCAGGTGTATGGCAGCAATTCCTGGATCAGCCGGAGCGCGCTTCGACGATGGGAGGCGATGCCGAGCAGGCGCAAGTCGACGACCGCGATGGTCCCGAACACCAGGGCGATGCCGATCACGTGCACCGACTCCAGGTTTGGAAAAATCGAACCCGACTCTCTGATCCGGGCGGCGACAGCGGTGTCCTCGAGGGCTTGCAGTATCGATTGGAGGTCCATGGTGAATACCTGAGAAAAACGTTCATCGAAAAAGCTGGGATCAGTAGGCAATCCAGCGACCGCAGAAGATCACGACGCACCACAGGGCGATCGATAGCCAGGCCAGCACCTTGGCGGGAGGTTTCGGGTCATCGCCTTGTGCCTGAGCGGCAGGGCGCAGCAATGGACGCCGGATTGACCAGGCCAGCGTGAACACGGCGACGACCAGGCACATCTTCAGCCAGAACGTTGTGTTGACCAGGACGCGGTCGGGCTCGCCGATGACCATGACCAGCCCGCTGAGGAGCAGGACGATGAGGGCGGCGCGCATCCATGGGAAATAACGGCGGATGACGCCGCGCATGGGCTCATCGGTGGCAAGCACGCCGGCCAGCCTGAGGTCGGAGATGACGGCGGCACCGAAGATCACCGCGATGGCGACGATATGAATGCTCTGGACGGTGGGCACGACCCAGAACATGTCCCTGATGCCGGTGCTCACGGGGGACGCGTAGATCCAGGCGATGATGAGTTCTGATGACATCTGCTTTGCTTCCGCGTTGGGTTAGAAGTCTTGAGGTTTCGCGATCGGACGCAGGCCCGTTGCATCTTCCGGAAGGAGATAGCCTTGTTTGATCGAGAACCCCTTGGCGTCTTCGAATGCCTGTTCGTAGCGGCTGAAGCTTCCATAACGCTGGACAAGCACGTCCTTGGGATAGGGCACCTTGGTGTCGTAGATCAGGCCACAGCCGGTTTCCTGGTCCGTGAGGTAGGTCGCGCTGGGCACCTGGATCCATGGCGGGCGCACGCCCCCTTGCAGGTTGCCGGTGACGGGGTCGCGCACGGCGACCTTGCCCTCGCGCACGACTCGCGGGGCCTTCGGCATGGCTTTGCCCTCACGAACCCAGTGGTCCATGCCCTCGAGGAGTGCCGAGACGACCAATTGCGCCGGCTCGTCGTACAGCGTCCGGCACCGCGGGTCGTCGCCCTTGCCAATGTCGGCGGCGAACAGCTCGGTATGTTCCGTACCAAGGTCGGCCAGCCGCAGATGAGGCATGCCGGTTATTTCGTAGTAGCGAAGCTGCGGGCTGTCGGTGTCCGGCGGCAGGTCGATGCCTTCGCGCACGTCGTGCATCAGTTCGGACTGGCTGTAGACCGTCACGAACGGTACGCCGTCGGGCATCTGGCGTGGCAGCCGAACGACGTCGCCGCCCACCTCGCCATAGGCCATGCGGCCGGTCATGTAGGCATCGATCAGCGGCCTGGCGTCGGGCATGCGCCATTGCTGGTGGCGGCCCTGGTCGAGGTAATCCATCCAGACTTGCGCGGTCACCGCCCAGCTATTGACGTAGACGCGTTGCACATTGAGGCCGGCCAGTGGGCCTTGTGCCGCCGGGGTCTTGAGCAGCAGGGCCAGTTGCGCCGCGATGCCCTGGGACTGGGGCACGAACGGGTCGGGACCGTTACCGCGGGTGAAGCGTTGCGGGTCGTAATAGCTGCCCAGCGGCGCATAGCGTGCATAGTCGAAGCGGCGCATGAACTCGAAGTTCACGATGTGTCCGTACTGGGCAATCTGTTCGGCTTCGGCGGCCGGGGTGTCCGAGATGAACTTGGGATCGACGGCCGGCCTGTTCATGTTCAGCGTGTAGCCGACGTATGCGTAGCCACGCCGTAGCAAGTAGTCACGGGTCAGGATCCAGCCTGCGCCACGCTCGCCAAACCAGCTGAACGGCTCGATCACCACCGTGCCGTTGAAGTGGGCGGGATCCGCGGGTTTGCGTACCAGGATGCGCGTGGTGTACGGCGCCTCGAAGAGCTGTTTGCCCGAGGCGGTGATGGCCGGGGCGACGCCTTGCAGGTAAAACTCTTCCTCGATGTAGCCGTACTTTTCCAGGTCGCTGTATTCAGTGCCCGGGCGTTTTGCCGAGGACAGCGGTGGCTTGTCGGAGGGCGGCACAGGTATGGCCGTGGGCATACGGGGTACCTCTGCAAACGCGTTCGCCGTGAGGATCAGCGAGAGCAGGGCGCCTTGCAGCGCCGGCCGCAGGCGGCTGATGGTCATCGCTCGTTCCATCCGGTCATCTCCAAGGGCGCATCGATAGAGGCTTCACTCACGGCTGAGGGACGCCTTGCCCTCGCTGTCGATCACGATCTGGTTGTTCTCGCAGACGTATTCTTGAATGGCGTAGTTGGAGCGCTTGTAGTCGAACGTGAAGCGATACGGGGTGTTGAGCACCTGCGGGTCCTCGATCACCACCTGGTTCTCCAAGTGGTCCGGCCCCTTCAGCCTGATGCGTTCGGTGATCGTCATCTCCTCACTGTGGGGAACGTCATAGAACGTCACGTCCGTTCGCACGCGTTGGGTCTGCACCACCAGCGTGTCGCCTTCCCAGTGGCCGCGGGAATGGCCCTGGTACTTGGGATCGAGCTTCTCTTTGGGCGGCATGGCCTGGTTCAGGAGAATGCGGCGCACCTGTTGCAGGTACTCGCCGAGGACAATCACCTGCTTGTCGTCATGAATGATCTGGATCGGAAACAGCGCCGCCATCATCGTTGGCATGCCTTCGGGCAGGCATCTGGAGCTCGTCGTGGCCAATGGCGTGCCGGCTTCGTTCGCTGCGGCTTGTTTCTTTTTCAGCGCGGCGTATTCGCTGGCATAGGGTTCCTTCAGGTCCATCGGGCCGCCCGGGTGCACCGGATCGTCGGGGTTCTCACCGAACCAGTCGTCGGGGGTTCTTTCCCAAGTACCGCTGATATCCGGGTGCGTATTGTTCTGGGTTTTCGACGTTGCCGCGTTGCACACCCCGATGCCGGTCGCGAGGACGACGCCAAGGAAGATCGTTGCTGCGCTCAAGGTTCGTGTCGGTTTCATTGAAACGTCTCCACGTTGCGGGCTTGTTCGGTTCGGTCGCCATGAAGCTGGAGAAGCACTTCTTCTATCCGCCGCCCGTGAGCACGACGTCACCGATCTTGATCTCCACGAGCAGACCGCCCGGGTCACCGTTTTTCAGCGGCCTGAAGGACACCTCGGCGTTTTCGCCAGCCTTGATGGAATCAGCGCTCCAGCCGGCACGTTGCAGCGCGTTGACGCTGCCGGTCTCGATCTTGAATCGCTGGGGCGGCGGGCCGGGTGTGTCGAGGTAAATCGTGATGTGCGGATTGGTCCAGGCAAAGCGCTCGACGACGCCCGTTACCGTGACCGTCTTGGTCTGGTCGAACAGCGCGAATGAATGGTGGGCAGTGGCCAGGGAGGGCAGGGCACTGCAAGCGACGATGGTCAGCAGGCAAAGCCCCTGACGTAACAGCGGTAATGGGGTCATGACGGAGGCCTCGTTCTTATGCGTTCTTATGGCCCCAGCATAGGGCGCACGCATGGGCGGGCCGTAGCCCAAAACGGCAACCGTTCACGTCTCTGGAAATGTTTTCCGGGGGATGTCAGGGAAATGGGGCGTTGGCCCTAGCACATGCTGATTTGGGCTACCGCATGGACGACCCGAATCGGAACACTCATGACTCGCCTCATAAAATATAAAAACAGGAGAGACGTCATGCGCACCCCCCATTACGCCCCGTTGTTTTCGCTGGTCGCACTCTGTGCGTTCGAGCCGCAGGCACAGGGTTACGAGCTTTACAACGAAAACGAAGGCGGGACCGTTCTGAACGCCGAGCTTTGGGCCGGGTTTGGCTGGTTCGGCAGCAGCAAAAATTACCTCGGCGACCCGCAGCGCGGGCCCGGCAGCATGCGGTGGCAGGAAGGGTTCGCCAAGTATGGTCTCAGCGGCACGACGGATCGGATCGCCGCCGGCTCGATCTACGGCGGGTTCAGCATGATCAGTACGGGATCATGGGGCGACGGCGATGCGGGGGGGATCACCGCCGGAAATGAAAGGGAAACCGCTGTGGAAGATGCCTACCTGGGCTGGAAGTCAGGTGATCTGATTCCGGCATTGGGCACGGACGGGGTTGATTTCTCTTTTGGCCGACAGATCGTTACGGTGGACGGCTTCCTGATTACCGACGATGGGTTCGCCCCCGGGAAGGCTTTCAACCCTATCGAGGGCGTAGCGGATGGCCGCTTCAATCGCGGCGGCGCCTTTTACCTCGGCCCGCGGTTGGCGTTCGGGAACACGGCAGTCCTGAAGCTGGGCGGCACGGAAGGTCTTCACGGTAGCCTGATATGGTTGAAATCGGATAACCCCGGGCAATCCAAGGCCGAAGTGGCGGCCGCTACCGTCGACTACACGACGCCCATCGGCTCGATCGGTTCGACGTACGTGCGCGGCCTGGATGTCGAAGAGCGATACGTCTTTGCCGATCGGGGTGAACGCAAGGGCATGGACATCTACAGCATTCGTGGCCAGGGCAATGCCGGCATCGAGAATGCCGACTTTGCCTTCGAAGTGGCGCGTCAGGAAAAACGCTCGGGATCGCAGCGGGCGATGTTCTTCGACGCGGGCTACACCTTCGCCGATGTCAAATGGCAACCGACGGTGAGCTATCGCTATACGCGTTACTCCGAAGGTTGGGATTTCCTGTTCCAGGGCGGCTTTCGCAAACGCTACCAAGGCGAAGTCGCGGCGAATTACGCAGGCTCAGTGACTTCGAACATGCAGATCAATGACGTGTTGCTCTCGGTGATGCCGACCGACAAGTTAACGCTCAACGCGATGGCCTTCGACTTCCACCAGCTTTCCCGGCGAGGGGAGCAGGACTTCAGCGCCCGCGAGTTCGACTTTTTTCTGGATTGGATGGTGACGGACAACATCACGCTCTCGCCGCTCATCGGCCTCTACAAGCCTGAGAAGTGGCTCGGCAATGGTGGCAACCAGAGTGGGAGCGCATCGACCAATACCTACTTCCAACTCATCGCCTGGGTGACCTTTTGAGCGGTCGTTCACGCCGTGAAACAGCCTGAGCGCAGGCTGATTTGGGATGTCTCCCCAACCGATTGCTTGTCATGCAAGGCGTTGGCACTTTTCGCCAACGCCTGATCGAGTCACAGCATGCGGCGCAGGACATCGTTTCGAGGGTCGCGGTCATAAAACCGGTGCTTCAGGGCGCCGGCGACATGTACCAGGATCAGGCCGAGCAGGGTGTAGGCGAGCACTTTGTGCAGCCATTGGAAGACCACGAACCAATCGTCATTCTTGCCCAGGAGCTCCGGAAGGTTCACCCCAAAGAAGAACACGCCGTCGCTCATCGTGTAGGTGCTCGACATCGAATAGCCCATCAACGGCACGATCACCAGCAGCGCGTACAAGGTACGGTGGGCAAGCCTTGAAGACACTCGCTCATACCGTGCCAGCGTCTCTGGCGGTTGCGGCAGCCTGGCCGTTCTCACCCGCACGGCGATCTGGACCAGGACTACCAGGAATGCCAGCACCCCGAAGGATTTGTGCCACGGGTAATAGAGCTCATATTTGCTCGCCACTTCGTCAGCCAGCCCAGTCATGTGCCAGCCCGCCCAGAGGAGGCCAGCGATGAGCACGGCGCGCACCCAATGCAAAATTCGCAGGGACGTCGGATACCGATCAATTGTTGTTTGATTTAGCGGATTCATCACGGTCTCTCCATCGATCATCAGAGCCAGGGGAATGCACGTTTGAACGGCCACCCTCTACGACACAGGGGCGTGGAGGGTGGACGGGTCAGTGCGGGTTTACGCTTAACCAGGCAGCAGCACGGTGATCACCTTCTCCTCGGTGTAGGCCAGTGCGCCGCTGAATCCACCTTCCCGGCCAATGCCGCTGGCCTTGACGCCGCCCCAGGGCAGGTTGGCGTCCAGCGGGCTCCAGCAATTGATGCCCACGGCCCCGGCCTTCACCGCCGCGGCGACGCGATGCGCTCGTGCCAGGTCGCTCGTCCAGACCGTGGCCGCAAGGCCGTAGTTGGAGTCGTTGGCCAGTGCGACGGCCTCTTCTTCGCTGTCGAACGTGATCACCGTGCCGACGGGGCCGAAGATCTCGTCCCGAGCGATCGCCATGTCATTGCGGGCGTTGGCGAAGATGGTCGGCTGGACGAACCAACCCTGTTCAGGGTTCGATATTCCGCCGGCCAGCAAGGACGCACCTTGGTCGATGCCCAGTTGGATGTAGCGGTTGACACGATCCAATTGGGCTTTCTTGGCCACCGGCCCCATTTGCACGCCGGGTTGGCGGGGGTCGCCCACCTTGATGGCGCGCGCGGCATCGGCCAGCGCTGCGGCGAAGCGATCGGCGAGGCCGCGTTGGACCAGGATGCGCGAGCCGGCCGCGCAGACCTGGCCCTGGTTGGCGAACAGGCCGAGGGAACAGCCGAACAGCGCGTCGTCGAAGGCGGCGTCGTCGAAGACAATCTGCGGGCTCTTGCCGCCCAGCTCCAGGGCCACGCGCTTGAACAGCACGCCGGCAGTGCGCTGGATCTCGCGTCCGGCTTCGGGGCTGCCGGTGAAGCTGATCTTGTCGACATGGGGGTGTTCGCACAGGGCGCGACCCACCTCGTTGCCGTAGCCGGTGACGACGTTGATCACGCCATCGGGGAAGCCGGCTTCCTGGGCCAGCGTTGCCAGGTGCAGCGCCGACTGTGGCGTCTCTTCGGACGGCTTGATGACCACGGTGCAGCCTGCCGCCAGCAAGGCGGCGAGTTTCCAGACCGTGATCATCAGCGGTGAATTCCAGGGAACGATGGCACCGACCACGCCCACAGGCTCCCGTACCGTGTACGAGAGGGACTTGGTGCCAAAGTAGCCACCGGAGGGAATGGTCCGCCCCTCCAGCTGGTTGGCCCAGCCGGCGGCGGCGCGCAGGTTGGCGACCGCATTGGGCACATCCAACCGGCGCGGTTCGATCGGCGAGCGGCCGATGGCGTCGGCGTCCATATCGGCCAGCACGTCGGTGTCGCGTTCCACCAAGTCGGCCAGTTTCGACAGCAGTCGAGCGCGCTGGGCACCGTCAAGCTGGCTCCAGGCGCCACGTTCGAGCTGGTGGCGTGCGGCTTCCACGGCACGGTCCACGTCCTCGACGGTGCCGCGGGCGCAGCTGCCGTAGACCTGCTCCGTCACGGGGTTGACGAGATTCATACAGCGACCGTCGGAGGCTTCGAAGGATGCGCCGGCGATGAAGTGTTTCAAGTGCTCAGTCATTTGGAAGTCCATGAGTGATGTGCAGGAGTCGGGACATGTCACGCATCGAGGGCGTCCAGGGCGTCGCCGAAGATGTCCAGGGCTTTGAAGAACAGCGCCCGTGAGATCGTCAGCGAGGGCATGACACGCATCACGTTGCTGTAGCGACCGCAGGGAATCATCAGCACGCCGTGGCTCAGCAGGTAACCCATGAGTTGGCCAATCTTTTCCGGTGCCAGTGGCGCCTTGGTGGTCGGGTCCGAGACCAGCTCGATCCCGATCATCAGGCCGCGACCGCGGACCTCACCGACCAGCGGGCTGCCGAAGCCGCGAATACGCTCCTGTGCTTCGAGCCCCAGTGTGTGGGCACGGTTGAGCAGATCGAGCTCCGGGTCCTGGAGGATGCTGATGTTGGTCAGCGCCACTGCGGCGGATAACGAGTTGGCGGCGAAGGTGTTGGGCATCGAGCCGTCAGGAATCGCTGCCGCCAGGTCCGAGCGCATGATCAGGCCGGCCATTGGCAGGTCGCTGCCGATGCCCTTGCCAAAGGTGAGCATGTCGGGCTTCACGCCGGAGTGCTCGACCGCCCACATCTTGCCGGTACGCCCCGCGCCGGACTGCACCTCATCGACAATCAGCAGCGCACCGCTGCGGTCGCAAGCCTTGCGCAACAGTTGCAGGAACTCTGGCGAGGGCGGCACATAGCCGCCTTCGCCCTGTACCGGTTCCACGATCACGGCCGCCACGTCATCGGCGGCGGTGTAGGGGGTGTTCAGCAGGTAATCCACGTACTCACCGGCGATCTGCTCGGCGCTTTTGTGCGTGGTATCGAAGGGGAAACGGTAGGCATATGGGTAGGGGGCATGAATGACGCCACCCATCTGAGCGCCATAGCCCTTGCGATACGCCGTGCCGGTCGTCAGGGCACCGGAAGCGTTCCACACGCCGTGGTAGCCGCCGTGGAAGGCGACGATCTGGTGGCGGCCGGTGACGCGCTTGGCGAACTTGATGGCCGCTTCCAACGCATCGCTGCCGCTTTGCGTGAAGAATGTAATGCAGTCGCCGCGCAAGCCGTCGGGCGCGATCTCGGAGAGCTTGGCGGCCAGTTCGGTGCGCCGGGTGCTGTTGACCTCCAGGGCGTGCATCAGCACTTCGGATTGTTCGCGAATGGCTTGCACCACTTTCGGGTGGCAGCGACCCACGCTGCTGACGCCTACACCCGCGGACAAGTCGATGTAGGTATTGCCATCGGCGTCCTTGAAGGTCGCGCCGAACGCCCGGTCCATGGCCACGGGCATGCGTCCGCCGCCGCGTGCCATGGATTCGGTACGCGCCGACAATGCCAGCGCCTCGGTGGTGCGGGGGCCGGGAATGGCGGTGGTAATCCGCGGGGCATCCGCGAAATGGAGGGCTTCGAGTTTGGCTTCGCTCATGACGGTCTCTCAGGATGTCGGTTTCAGTGTGCCGATCATCCCCGTGGCCTGTTCCGGGCCGGTAGCCCGAATCGGCACATGGATGGGCCGCCGCGCGCGTCAGCACCGGAGCATAGACATTGCCCAAAGAAAATTTGCAGAATTCTCTTTATGTGAGAATATCGCTCAGGAAGGCGATGTAAAAAAGAAGAATATCGGCCGAGGCTTTCGTCATCATGAAAAACCAGAACATCAGCCATTTCCATGACATCCATGTCCACGCCGCCACCGTCCAGGAGTGGAGCCAGGATTACAACCAGTTGACCGCTGGTACGGCTGAGAGCTCACTTATCCAGTTGACGACGGCCCGCTGCCACGTGTTTCGCGAGCAGATCAACCAGCGTGTCGTGCAGCACGGCGTGGCCCCACGGGGCAAGATGTGTTTCGCCGTGCCGATCACCGTCCCGGGTTCGATCCGGATGCAAGGGCGGGAAGTGGACGACAGCAGCCTGTTCTTTCTTCATGGTGGCGAGGAATTCATGTTCCATATGCCGCTGGGCATGGAACTGCTGGCGATCACCTTCGAGCGGGAGTTGTTCGAAGATGCGTTGGCGCAAACCGCGTCGGCCAAGGAAATCGCTCAGTTACTGCGTCAGCCGGTGATCAAGGTGTCCTCTCAACGTTATGCCGAGGCTCGCCGTCGAATGCTGGCGGCGTTCTCCCAGGCGCTCTTGAGTGAAGAGCTCGACAATGCGCAAGACCGGGAACTGGCGCTGGAACAGACTATGCTCGGCGAGCTGCTGCAATTGATGACCGACCCCGCCTGCGACAAACAGCAGCGCACGCCAAGTTCCACGCGCAGTTACATTGTCGAAAAATGCCACCAACTGGCGACCGCGCAATTGAACAACGTGCCCAGCGTGGACGAGTTGTGCCAGCGACTCCAGGTCAGTCGGCGTACGGTGCAGAACAGCTTCCGCTCAGTGACCGAGACGACGCCAGTCAATTACCTGCGCTCCGTGAGGCTGAACGGTGTGCGCCGCACCCTGATGTCCACCCCCGCGACGCATCTTTCGATTGGCGATGCCGCGGCCCAGTGGGGCTTCTATCACCTCAGCCATTTTGCGGCGGAGTACCAGGTGCTGTTCGCAGAGTTGCCGTCTCAAACCGCGCGCGCTGCCATCAGCGGTTGCGCCCTTGCTTGAGCCTTTGCCCGCTGCACCCGGCAGCGGGCGGGCTGGCCTGCACAAGGATGTGGAAAAGATGAATAGCCTTCGCCGCCTGCTCAGGGTCTTCGACTTGTTCCGCCCTGAACAGCCGGTCATCGATGTGGACGTGATTTGTCGGGAGCTCGGCTACACGCCCGCCACCGCCTATCGTTATCTGCGCGAACTCGGCGACGCGGGTTTCTTGAAGCGATTGCCCCGCGGCTACGCACTCGGCCCACGGATCGTCACGCTGGAGCATCAGATGGCTCACTATGACCCATTGCTGGCCTGCAGCCGGGGCCTGGTGGACAAACTGGTGGCCGACACGGGTCTGGACGCACTGGTCAGCGAATGGCATGGCGACTCAGTGGTCAACGTGCTGATCCAGCGGGGTTCCGACGTCGGCCCCGTGGGTGGCGACCGGGGGCGGCCGATCGATCTTTTTCACAGCGCGACCGCTCGGGTCGTATTGGCCTATCTGCTGCCGCGCCAGATCCGCCGCATCTACGACGTCCATGGGAAGCCCGCCGAAGAGTTGCATCAGGGGTTGGCGTGGAAACCGTTCACCAAGGGGCTGCTCGCCATCCGCAAGCAAGGCTACTGCATCAGTGAAAGCGAGCTGTACCCGGGGCGCAGTGGCGTCGCGGCGCCGATCTTCGACGAAAAACGCCGAGTGCTCGGGAGCATGACCCTGGTGGGGCGTAGCGAGCGGTTTCATGCGTTCCAGCAGGGCTACCTGTGCGACCTGGTCACCGGCGCGGCGTCGGAACTGACGGCGCGTATCGCCTTGCAGTAAGGCGAGAGCGACTGGACGGCTGGCTTTTTCGAGGGAAACACGCCGATGACCGATTTGGGCTAATGGGGCGTTCGGGGGCAGGCATAGGATCGAGTCCAGCGTGCGACACGAACAATAACGCCATCCGGTGACGGCGAGGGATTGACTGCACCGATCCTACAGCGTCTGCCTCATACGATAAGGTCAAGAAAACATGAGTGTACCTCTGCCGGTCAATAGCTCCACGGAGCTCAAGCGTGGGGCCCTGGGTGTCGGCTTCATCATCTTCTTCGTGGTTTCGGCGGCGAGCCCCTTGAGCGTCATCGCCGGCGGCTTTCCCATCGGCATCATGCTGGGCAACGGCGCCGGCACACCGGCGTTGCTGCTCCTGGCCTTGCTGGTGTTACTGGCATTTTCGGTGGGCTACACCACCATGTCCCGGCACGTGACCAACGCCGGCGGTTTCTATGCCTTCACTTCTCGCGGCCTGGGAGGCCTGGCCGGTGGCGCGGCCGGGGTGCTGGCGATGTTTGCCTACAACATCCTGCAAGTCGGACTGTATGGCATGTTCGGCGGCGTGGTCAGCGGCACGATGGAAAGCGTCTTCGGCCTGGTATTGCCCTGGTGGTCGTACTCGCTGATGGCGATGGCCAGCGTCGCGATTCTCGGTTATCGCAAGATCGATCTGTCGGCTCGGGTGCTGTCGGTCATTGTGATCGCCGAATACCTGGCGATCCTGCTCCTGGATTTCGCCATTCTCAGGACCGGTGGCGACAGTGGGATCAATCTCGACGCGTTCGATCGCAGCCATGTGTTCAGCGGCACGCCGTCCATCGGCTTGCTGTTCTGCTTCGCGGCGTTCATCGGCTTCGAAGCCACCACCATCTATGGCGAAGAGGCCAGGAACCCGCAACGCACGATCCCGATTGCCACCTACTGTTCGGTTTTGCTGATCGGCGGGTTCTACGCGCTGTCGGTCTGGTCGATGGTGATTGGCGTGGGCGCAGACAAAATCGTCTCCACGCTTCAGGCCTTGCAGGACCCGACGACGTTTATCTATGGCATGTCCGATCACTTTGTCGGCCCGCACCTGACCCAGGTCATCCGCGTGCTGTTCATGGTCAGCATCTACGCCGGGCTGCTGGCGTTCCACAATGCCGCGGCGCGTTATTTCTATGCCATCGGCCGTGACGGTTTGCTGCCCAGCCGGTTGGGCACCACCCATCGCGTTCACCAGAGCCCGCACATGGGCTCGGCATTGCAGAGCCTGATCTCCGCCGTGGTGGTACTGATTTTTGCCGCCATGGATGCCGATCCGATCCTGCAACTGTTCGCCTGGCTGTCCAACCTGGCGACGCTGTGCGTGATTTTGCTGATGGCGCTGACCTCCGCAGCGGTCTGGGTCTTTGCCCAGCGCCACCCTGAACTCAAACTGGGGATCTGGCGTGGGCGGATTTTCCCGGGTTTTTCTTGCGTGGCGTTACTGGCGGTCCTGGTCATTGCGGTGGTGCATTTCGATGTGCTGACCGGCGCGAGCAAGGCCTTGTCATATGGCCTCTGCGCGATCATTCCCGTGGCCTTATTGGCGGGTGTGTTTCTGGCGGCGCGACTGCGCAAGGTGGCACCGCAGCGGTATTTGGGGTTGGGAAGTCATAAGCTATAAACGGTCCATTCTGGACAAATGGTTCAGAAACTGTGTGCATCCCTTGTAGCTTGGGGGGTTAACCGAATCACTCCGCCAGCTTGAACTCCGCGGCCTCGTCAAACTTCGACCGGGCCGCTTCAACCTCGGGCAGTTTGTCGAGCGTCCATTTATGCAATTCGCGAAATGGCTGCTGCAATGTTCGACCCAGCGGGGTGATCTCATACTGCACTGCCACGGGCGAGAACGAAATGATCTGGCGCGAGACGAGACCATTGCGTTCCAGCCGCCGCAGACACTGGGTAAGTGCCTTCTGGGTGACGCCCTCCAGGCGACGTTTGATAGCGTTAAAGCGATGCGGCCCGTCATCAAGTACCGCCAGAACCATCATTGACCACTTATCCGCGATCTGGTCGAACCAAACGACTGGGCTTCGATACTGTTGAGATCCACGGAGCCCATGGCTATTTGATCGGTCAGTTTTTCTGTCTGGTAGCAATCTGCGCACCGACCGCCTGAGTTTCCCGAAACTGACGGTGAGAACGGGTTGAGCTGCGCGGGCTGGGCGAAGAAAGTCACTGGCGCCACAACCATCAGCGTCGGTTCGGTTGGGCTGGAGAATGGTGTCACTAACGCCTTCGCCGGCAAGGGATCAGTCCCTGCGAGTCTGGATCGGCTCATAGAGCGTATGGAGCGCGGAGAGTTCGATCTGATCGCAGTAGGGCGTGCGTTGCTGAGTGAAGGATTGGGTCGCCAAGGTGGAAAGAGGCGATTACGCGGAACGGAAGGGCTTCAATCCGGCCTCTTTAGCTGAATTGGTTTGAATTGCGGTGTGGCCCGGATGTACGCGCAGGCCACACGTTCAATGTAATGAAAATGGACGCGCAGCTTGAACTCAGTACCTCTCGATCATGTCGGCCGCCTGCTGGGTGGCCTGGCTGGTACGGGTGGCCAGCTTGCGGACCTCGTCGGCGACCACTGCGAAACCCCTTCCGGCTTCACCGGCTCTGGCCGCCTCTATGGCCGCGTTCAAGGCCAACAGGTTGGTCTGTTTGGCGATGCTTTGGATGGCGGCGACTATCTGCGTCAGCTTGGCGAGGTTTTCCTGCATGGCTTGATGCTGACGTTCCTGAGTCTGGCGCAGCTGGCTTTCCTCGCGATGGGAGTGCACGTCGGTGATCGCCCCCACTGTACGTAAGGGCGTGCCGTCGGTGCTTCGCTGGGTCTGACCTCTGCCTCTGAACCAGCGGTACTCGTCGTTGCGGTGCTTGAGGCGGTAGGTCACATCGAAGGGTGTTCGGCCGGAGCGGTCGGCGACATGCTCGACAAACGCTTGCACGGCACGCTGGCTGTCTTCGGGATGCAGGCGGGACAGCCAGCTTTCGAACACATTGGGAAACTCTTCGATGGTTTCGTAGCCGAGCAGACGACGCATCTGTGACGAGAACCAAATGACGTTATGCGGATTGGCTGGATCGCCTGCGACGATATTGATATCCCAGAGCGCGTCCTGGATGCATTCGCGGGAAATATCGAAGCGGGCTGAGAGCATCGCGAATTCTTCGTCTTGCATGCGCTGTGTGTGGATGTCGCGCAGCAGACCGACGCTGATCTGTGGCAGCCCCCGTTCGTCACGGAGCGTTTCGCCGCAGATCCGGACCCAGCGGTATTCTCCCGAGAGGTTCGCGAGGCGCACCTCCACCTGGTAGGGAGCATGCCCGCTGCGATCGGCAAGGTGATGGGCCAGGGCATCCAGGTTGGCCTGGCGGTCGTCAGGGTGAAGGCAATCGTTCCAGGGCCCTAGACAGACGGGGAGATCCGCTTGGGTGGGCAGGTTGCCGAACCATTGCAGTACTGCATCGCGTGCGGGCCGTTGGCGGCCATCGTGCTGCAATTTCCAGAGCAGCTCACCCGACCCGCCTGCCGCCAATTGCCAAAGTTGTTCTTGATCATGCAACCGCGTTTCGTATTCACCCAGCTGAAGCTTGAGGCGTTGCAGTTCAGCATTAAGGTCGACCACGCTGGCCCGGAGCGCCGTGCGATCGGCGAGCAGGCGTTCGATGCCCGCCAGTACCCGTCGCAGTGACGAATCCTTCGTCGCTATCAATACTTCCTCGCCGTCGGGCTGGTCCAGCCGGTCGCCGAGCCGCTTCAATGCCTTGCGGGTGCTATTTCTGAAAAACATCAAACACCTCTGGTTCGCTCACGAGGTTTCGGGGCGGTTCTCGCTCTTGATGCCCCGAGCATCACGGTCTTCGAATGCCCGGGGACAGTCTGGCCTGGAGGAGTCTGTCGACTCAGGCGGCCTGGTACAAACGGCGCTCAAGCAGCGTACTACCACGCAGGCGATGTGTTGCCTTGGCGCCGGCCAGCACGGCCAGGTCCAACAGCGGTTCGAGGATGACGACGGTCATGTAGGCACTGCCGAAGGTCAGAATTGACAGGGCGTTTTCTGCTGTGAAGCCTCGCCCGTAGAAGGCCCAGAAGGCAACCCAGGCGACAATGCCCCCCTGGAAGGCGGTCGACAGCCCCAGCGCTTGCCTATAGCTCAGTTCCACATATGGCGTGTTTGGCGCGATGACGCGTTTCGCCAAGGCGGTAACTGCGAACAGCGGTACCAGGAGGGTGGTGACGTTCATGCCGTATTGCGGCAGGTCGAATGGCGCGAAGAACAGACCCTGGATCAGCAGCCCCAGGGCCAGACCCGCTGCCGCAGGTGCGGCGCCGAACAGCAGAAACAGCGTTGACCCGAGGATGAGATGGACCTCGGAGACGCCGACAGGATGGTGCGGTAGTAGCTCGAAGAAGCTGAATACCAGGGCCGTGGCAGTGACAGTGCGAGCCAGCAGCGAGAAGGCACCACGCTCGCTCATGGCCTGGGCGGCGAGTTTGAGGGTGTAGGCGCCGGCACCCGCGGCAGTGACGTAGCTCAGCCAGAGTTTTCCAGCTTCCACCAGGTTAGGTTCGATATGCATGACGATTGCCCCTTGGCCGCTACGCGACCTCGAAAGTAAAAAACAGGACGACTCCGGCCTCAGCTAGTGGCCCGGCTGATCGCCACCGGCTCGTGCCGCGGCAGGTGTTCGTGCCCGCTTCCATGGGCCGGTGGGCAACTCGCATTGAGCAGCGTGACCGGTTGTCCATGGGGGGTATTCAAGTAAGCTTGCTGCCATTCCTCGGTGCGGCGGGTGATGTCTTCCATGCCCGTTAAACCGAGTGTGGTGACCATTCTTTCCAACGCTGTGAGCCACTGCCGGTAGTAAGTGTCGTTGACGCTTTCTCCGGGTTGCGCCGGGGCAGCCTTGATCTCGTCGCTGAATACCTGCACCCAGTCCTCCCAGGTGAAAAGACCGATTTGGTGCAGGTGTACCAGCAGGGAAAAGGCCTCGGCCTGCCAAGGTTTGTCGAATACCGGGCCTTCGTCGAGAGACAGGCCGGCTATTGGGAGAATGTGACGCATGCTGGCGCTCATACGGCCTCCAGGTAGTTGTCCCACAGATCAATGCAAACACTGTCCGGTCGTGCCACTCCCCACAGTTCTGTCGCACTGAAGCGAACGGCATAGACCTGTTGGGGTTGTTCGCCGAGACCGTGGGCTAGCGTGTCCGGAGTGGCAAACGCGCCGTGTACAATTTCGATGGTCCCGACCTTGCCGCGCGCGTAGCGCGGCAGCCGGGTGTGGGTGGTTGGGTTGAGGTTCTTCGTCCGCACCCGGTCACCGACCCGGAAGCGGCCAGGGACGGGTTCCTTTGCCCGGGAAGAGGCGCCTCCGAGCACCACCGCCTCGACGATGTCCGGTGTCAGCACCGTTGGGGGCTGTGCCGGTGAGGTCGGTTTGACCGTGCCCAGCAGTTCGGCCGTGCTGATCACTCCTTTTTCCAGCAGCAGGGTCTCGAAGGCGTGCAGCCAGTGCTCGTAGTAACTTGACTGCAAGTATTCAGCCGGTTCCATGCGTTCAATGGAATGGCGGAACTCGTCGACATTGAAGTGTCCGCCGACGAAGAGTGAGGCGAACAGCGGAAAGACTCTGCGCTCCCAGTCGTGATGGAAGATGGGTTCATTTTCTTCGATGAGCACCGGGCCGAAACCGTGCATACCGCCTAAGTCGTGTACACCGTTCATGGTTTTTCTCCTTCTCGGGGTCAGGCTTCGTCGCCCGGCGTCTTCGGCAGGCCAGTGCCGATCATGGCGTCGCGCGTCACCAGCTCGACCAGTCGTTCCTCGCTCCAGCCGTCAGTACCGGCCGGACGTTCCGGCAATACCAGATAGCGCAACTCAGCACTGCTGTCCCAGACGCGGACTTCCTTGTCATTGGGAATCATCAAACCGAATTCGGCCAGCACGCTGCGCGGATCGATGACTATCCGTGACCGATAGGGCGCGGACTTGTACCAGACGGGTGGCAGACCCAAGGTCGGCCAGGGGTAGCAGGAGCACAGCGTGCAGACCGTCACGTTGTGCACGGTCGCGGTGTTCTCCACCACGACCATGTCTTCGCCCTGCACGCCGGAAAAACCCAGTTCGGCAATGGCCGCGGTGGCATCTTCCAGCAGCCGATGTTTGTAATCGGGATCGGACCAGGCCTTGGCGACCACCTGAGCGCCGTTGCGCGGGCCGACCTTGTGCTGGTAAGTGTCCACCAGAGCATCCATGGCGGCTGGGTCGACCAAGCCCTTTTCGATCAACAGGGATTCGAGTGCCTTGACACGCAGGGCGATGGCCTCGGGGGGCTCGGTGTGGTCGTGATCGTGATCGTGATCGTGATGATGTTCGTGGGTATGGCTCATGTATTGGCTCCTCTGAAGTTGATGCTCACTTTCAGTGCTACTTGCCGGTGTTTGCTCGCCAATGCGATGCGCAGGTTCACAACGTCCGCCAATCAACAGAAGCCTCGAATGCGGCTGCAGCCTGATAGAGGGTGCCTTCGGCATAATGTTTTGCGACTAACATCAGCCCCACGGGCAGTCCGTCCACCAGGCCACAAGGGATCGACATGGCGGGGTGCCCCGTAATGTCTTGAGCGGCCGTATTGCCCAGCATCTCCAACGCACGCGTGACGGTCTCGGTGATTGAGGAGCCCGGTTCCGGGAGCGGCTGGGCGGTGATTGGCACCGTCGGCATGACGAGCAGGTCATAGGTATTCAACGCCCGGTCATAGGCGTCTCGGGCAAAGCGCGCTATGTTCTGGGCCTTGGCGTAGTAGCGGCCGTTGTAGCGCTCCAGACCGAACTGGCCCACGAACATGCAAAGCTTGAGTGATGGCGACAATGCGTTTGCCTGGTCGCGCCAACCGACCTGTTTGTCCAGCAGGCCCACGTCGTAAAGCCCCTTCCAGTTAAAACCCGCGCCATTGCCGTGCATCATTTGCATGGTCAGGCCTTCACAGCCGATAGGGTTCCATAACGATCCCGCCAGGTTGTGTTCGGGAACCGATACTTCCTCGACCCGCGCGCCCAAAGCCTCGAGCTGGGCGATAGCGGCGCGCACCTTTTCTGCGATACGTGGATCCTGGTTAGCGAGTTGGAAGCCTTCCTGGAGGATCCCGATCCGGAGTCCGGTCACGCCTCGCTCCAGATAATCGCAATAGGCATCGACCTTGGGGGCGGCCTGGCGAGGGTCGAGCCCGTCGGCGCCGGCCATCACTTCGAGCATGAGCGCGTTATCGCGTACGTTGCTCGTCATGGGGCCGACATGGTCGAAGGTGGACTCGATCGCCATGACCCCGGTGTAAGGCACTAGCCCCCAGGTAGGTTTCATTCCATAAATGCCGCACCATGCGGCGGGAATGCGGATGGAACCGCCTTGGTCGCCACCGATAGCCAGGTCGACCGCGCCCGTCGCCACAAGCGCCGCGCTGCCCGAAGACGAACCGCCCGTCGTGAAACCATGGCGAAAAGGGTTGTGCACCGGCGCGGGGTCCGAGGTATGGCTACCACCGGAGAGGCAGTAATGCTCGCAGGTGGCTTTGCCGAGGATGGTTGCGCCAGCGTCGAGCAGACGCGTCACCACGGTGGCATCAAACGACGGTACGAACCCCTCCAGCGGTGCGGCGCCGTTCATCATCGGGACACCGGCCAGAGAGATATTGTCTTTGAGCGCGACCGTCTTGCCGGCAAGCTTGCCCGAACTGGCGCCCATCACCTCAGTTCTGTAGTACCACGCGTTCAGCGGATTTTCCGTGCTTGAAGGGCGATAACCGGAACTGCGCTCGTAGCGCACCGCAGGGATGAAATCAGGTAACTCATCGACTAGGTCGTAGGCATCGAAACTGGACTGCATAAGCGCCAGGTATTCGCTGGCTTGCTCGGGTGTCAGCTGTATGTGCAGGCGGCTGGCGAGATCCTGCACGTGTTCGAGAGTCGGGCGGATGATGGCCATGGGGTGTCCTGTGTCCTGTGCCAACCCGCAGGGCTGGCAATGTCTGTTCAAACGTCATCTCGGGGATGCCCGGGCACGGTGCGAGCCGTGGCCGGGGCTGGTATCAAGCTATCGCCACAGATTGAGCAGCGCTTGGCTGAGAAGGACAGTCGCTTGGTTGAGCGGGACTCGCTTGCCCCTCCACGGTAGCCCTCCATTGCTGTGGCTTAGCCTTATGCCGAGGGTATTAGTCTTCGGATTCAGGCGTGGTCTGTTTCCGAGATGATTTCCCTGGTTTTGGCCAGACAACCCCAACGCTTCTCATGCCTTTGGCGGGGTCCATTTCCGGGTGCGCGAGTACGACGTCCCGATAGGAGGGGCTCCCGATCACCGCCGGTTTGAACTTGATGAGGAAGTCATTGACCTCTTTGCGCAGGTCTGGGGCCAGAGCGTAGTCGTCGTAGCACGCCTCGAGACAATCGAGCACGGCTTGCCAGTGCACCTCGGTCAGCCCCATCCCGCGATGCGCGGTGACCATGTCTCTCCCCCTGTATTTGGCGCTTCCACCCCAGTGCTCGGAAAGGAAATCGACAAAATTGATGTGTTCCTTCTGGAACGTCGATTCCGACATATGGGCCCAGATGTGCCCGATGGCGGGGTGTCCCATTGTTTTTCTCAACACTGCGCCTGCGAACTGATAGATCGCGTCATAGCCGCCAAGACGGGTATAGAGGGAGGGTTGTTGTTCCGTGGTGGGTTGCTGGTCGGTCATTGTCGGGTTACTCCGTTTCGGGTGAGAGGCATCTCATTAGCCAACTGTCGCGTTGGCACGATTGATAGGGATGCGAGGTCTTGCGACGGATCCGAGTTGAATTCGTCGTCGGGCACACGCTTGGTTGATCAGGACAACGGGTGGTAGAAACGGGTGGCTCTAAAAGACCCTGACGTAGCGCAGGTTCATGCGAAAGTTCTCCTTGGGGCCGTTCTCCACCGCAAGGTCGCGTCCAAGTTGCACTTGGAGTTGGTCCTTGGCGGTGAAAAACTTTCTGGCCGTGACGCGAAAGTTGGTGGTTTCCATCCTGTCGTCCTGGTTGACACCATCGATCTGGTTTTCCCCGCCCCAGCTGTGGCCGAAGCCGATAGCCAGCGCACTGGTCTCGTCGGGCATGTAGCGCCCCATTAACTGAGCGCCGTAGGAAACGTCCTGCTCCCGGCGGGCGGAGCTGGCGCCGAAGTCGTTGTTGTCTGCGTACCAGATGGCGTCACCGACGAGGTCGATGGCCCACTTCTCCGTGAAGTGCTTGACGTAAGCGCCCTGGAGATCAACCTTCCAACGGTTCTCGCCAAGGTTGAGCGCGTCGTCTTTGTCATAGTTGCCAGTCGGCACGTACAAGTAGGCGGTCGCACCGAGGGTGTCGTTGGCGTCGTTGAGGCGGTACTTGAGTGGTGCAGTGAGAATGAGGTCGCCGATGCCGCTGGCGTCGCCTAGACCAGAAGCGTCACCACCGCCCGAGACATGACCGAAGGGCAACAGGAATTGAGGCTCGATGGTCAGCCGCTCGCTCAACTGATAGACGTGCAGCAGACGCAGAATGCCGACATCGGAAGTCAGGTTGAAATCGGAGCTGGTCTTGTGCCCTTGGGCATAGGCACTGTCCGTGGTGGCGTGCTGGTAGTAGACCACGCCGATGGTCGCTCCCACGGGGAGCGGCTCGTAATCGCCAGGATCCACCTCGAGCGCGTGGGAAGAAAGGCTGGGGAGGAGGGCGACAAGCGACAGGTAGCGGAACTGTTTCATGATCGATGATCCTTTTTTCGGGCAAAAAGAGCCCCGCAATCGCCAGTCAGGCAATGCGCAGGGCTAAAAGTGGAGTCAGCGATGGAGTCAGGCGGGCGACACTTGCGCGTCGCGCATCATCCCGGTCTGCGGGTGGCAGTTGATGTACTCGAACAGTTGCTGGCTACCGTCCGCCACCGAGACCTCGTGATACAGCCGCAGCTTCGAAAGGCCTCCGATCACTCGGAAGAACGTGGTGAAAATACGTAAATGAGTGGGGTGGGATTCTGCCCAGCGTTCCAGTTTGTCGAGCGATCGCCAGTGACCGATGTCATAGGCGATGTCGAGGAGATTGCCATCCAGGTCGACATTGCGTACGAAGCGGTTGCTATAGCAGCCCAGCGCCTGCCCTTCGTCACGCAGAAAGTTCATGCCGTCTTGCAGTGGCGGCAGCATCTCGTTGAAGTAGAGCGCACGCTCTTCCTCGCCGGCTTCGACCCAGTCTTGTCCGGAGCGGATCAGCGTCAGGTTGTCGTGGCCGCGTACCACGACCCTGCCGCCCTTGGCGGGGTCGCCTGAAATGACGTGTAGTTCGCTGGTCGGCTGCATCCAGTCGGTCTGCGAAATAGCAAAGCGGTCGCGCGCCGAGCCCCAGTAGCCGTGCTCCTCGATCTCGCCGCTGATGCCGTCCATGATCGCACCGACACCTGGCAAATCGTCCTTGAATGCATACAGCGTCTCGAATTGCTCGGCACGTGGTGCGATGACTTCGCGGAAATACCCCAATCCCTCGTTCAGGCGCGCATCGTCGCCCCACCAATCGGCCACGGGCGCTGAAAGTAGCCATCGGTGATAGGCGGCGGGATCACGCCAGTAGCCCACAGCGATGAAGTTTCCATAACCCTGATTGTCGAGGTGGTAGGTCAGGTCGTGATTCCCAGGGCCATCGGCAAGGGCAAAGCTTGCGTCAATGTAGCGCATGGCTTGCAGGGCGGCGGCGCGTTGCTCGTCGCGAAATTGCACCCCGAGGTAAGCCATTACCACTTGCTTCACGTTTTCGTCGGCTCGCCCCACATACATCGGGAAGGGTGGCTGGTAATCGTCGTGAACACGACGGGACAAAGTCCGGGGACATTTGAGGTGTTTATCGATTGCAGATTCCATGGGGGGCTCCTTTATTTCCGTCTCAAACGGACGGTTCGCTGTTCTACATCCCGGGGGATGTCGTTGTTTTGCGGTGGGGACCACGCCATCGGCGTTGCAGCACCAAGGTTCCGAGCAGCACCAGGTAAGTGGCGAACTCTTCGGGTGCCATGTCCCATCTCTGTAAAAACCAGGAGGAATCGGACAGTCGCTGCTGTTCTCGTGGATGCATGAGACACCTCATCATTCGTGCTTGTAGGGACACGGCGTGGAGTAAAAATTATCCAGGGGGGATGCAACGTGCTTGGCTCGAATGGACAACCGTTTGGTTAAAAAGGACAGGTAAAAAAAGGCCGGCATCTCAACGCGCAGCAATGGTGCGGGGCTTGTGGAACAAGAGGGCGAGGCGCCCCGAGAAGTGGCATGGGGAGTGTTGGAAGGATCGACCTATGTAACGCGCAGGCGGCTGTCTTCCGAGGTGTCTGACCGCGGGAATGAGGCAATGGCGATGGCCTGCTAATTGCTTGGCTCGCAAAAACGTTACCCCGCTTTTCTTGTTGAAACGCCGCCGCGAGGTGAATGCAATGAGCCAGACCTGTCAGTATTCAACGCTTGCCGTTACGGCACCCCTCCGGTTCGATTACTGGAAAGAGGTGGTTTGTCACCACTGCCTGGACGCAGACAGCAAACCGCTGGCGCAGAGCGATTTTGATGGGGCGTTGGAGGTGCATAGCATGGGCGCGTTGGACATCTGCACGTTGTCCGCACCCTTGCATTATTGGGAGCGGTCCGCCCAGCACCTGCGCAGTGATCCCAATGACGATTTGTGGTTGGGCTTCACCAGGAGCGGTTATGGCGAACTGGAGCAGGCTGACCGACGGACGAAACTGGGGGCGGACGATCTGTTTCTTTATGACGCATCCCAACCGTTCAGGTTCAGCTTCGGTGGTACCGATAACCACCTTGTCCGCATTCCGCGACAACTGCTCAGCCAGCGGCTGCCGGGCGTAGCGGATTGCACCGCGATGGTTCTGGATGATCGTCGCCCAGGGGTGATTCCGTTACGCGAGATGTTACGCCAAGCCGCGAGTATGCCTTCAGTCTTCCATAACACAGGAGTCTCCAGTCGTTACTCCAGCACGTTGCTCGACCTTCTGGTGGTCAGCCTGGAACTCCAGGATTTAAAGCAGACTCATGACGAGTTGGATCTGCATGGCCGGATCATGAAGTACATCCATCAGTACTTGACCGAGGCGGACCTGTCGCTCGAACGCATCGCTCAAGCCCACCATGTCTCCACACGCACGGTGACGCGTGCTTTCGCCCGTCATCAGAAATCGCCGGTCGCGGAAATCTGGAAGGCGCGATTGCTCGCCAGCCGCGACGCTATTGAGCGCGGTCAAGTCCGCAGCATTTCTCAGGCGGCGCTGGATTTCGGCTTCTCCGACTTTTCTCATTTCAGCCACGCTTTTCGCAAGGCCTTTGGCGTCGCTCCCCATACGCTCCTGCGACGAGAGTGAAAGAGGAGCATGCTCTGGGGGCACCGTTTTCAACAATCGAAATGTGCCCCAACTGGTCGGTCTATCTATTGAACGAAGCTTGATCAGCGCACATCGTTTGCCCGCAGCAGATATAAATCAGTCATGGAGTGTGGAACGGCAGCGTCATGGAATATTGCGATAGAGCATCAGCCGCGCCGTTTCGTGCAGTCCCCGTGTCAGCCCATTCAAGCGCCGAAACTCTTCGGGATGCTGCGCGGCCACATCGTCACGCGGCGTGGGCGATGCCAAGTCGTGCAGGGTCGGTGAACTGCCGTCGTGCTGCATCTGCAGCAGGAAGTCCTTGGTAACGCCGCCAATGATCGGGAATGTACCCTCGCGCAGCACCAGCGGCACCACGCGCTCACCCTCGGGTGCCGGCTGCTGGATATCCCGGCCCAGCGCGCCATTTCTGAACGGTATACCCGCCATGCCCGCCACCGTCGGCAACAGGTCCACGAGACCGACGGCCTCTTCGATCACCCGGGGTTGCGCGCGTGAACGGCCGATGGTTGTCGGAGGTTTGCAGGTAAGCGAAGAATGGCTGGTCCTTGGGCACGGGACGCAGCAGTCGGTCGCTTTCCTTGAACAGGTCCAGATCGGAGATCCTTCGTGGGGGCACACGTTGCCAGGCGGCTGCCAGATGGAAAAAGTTGTAGAGGGGTTGCTTGTCCCGCGCCGTACATTCGACGGCATCCGGAAACGTGATTTCGGGATGCGCGACTTGGGCGAAACCGCAGGAGCGCTCGGCATCGTCATGCCAGCCTTGGAAAAATTGCCACTGTTCGACCTTTTCCGGTGCCCAGCTCAACAGGCGAGGCGAAAAGTCGATACCGGCGAAATCACAAAAGCGCGCCAAAGTGCTTCGCGTATCGCCCATCAGGTCCTCATCACTGTCCAGGTACAGCACCTGACTGGCATCACACTGTTCGAGCACCCGCTCATGGATACGAGCCAGCTCATCGAAGCCGGATTCATCCGTCGAAATAGGTGGTGCCACCGCTCTGGCTGACGCGATACAGCGAGCGCATCACATCCCGCGGCTGGCGGACCAGGAACACATGCCTGAATTGCGCCAGCCACGTGCTATCAATCGAGTTGAAGTCGACGAAGTAAGCAATCTCCTTGGAGAATTGCAAGCGGTGCGGTGGTGCTGGACGTTCGCCGAGCAACGTCATCGCCTCGGCGTAACCGGTAATGCCGGGTGGTCCGTTATTGATCCGGCGGGTGTGCTCAATCAGCGCATGTTTTTCGGGAAAATGCCTGGCCAGAAAAGGCCCGGAGAGCCTTTCGTGCAAGACCTTGACGTCCGGATGCTGCATCACGGCCCGCTCGAAAGCGGTAGAGCGGCTGCGGGAAACCGCCCACAGAATCACATTGGGCAGGGAATCAGATGACGTCAGCATAAACAGCTCCTTGTTAAGGTCTGTGCATGTGAAGCGTTCAGCGCGTGGCGGTGGGCTTTTTCAGCAGGATGAAGCCTGAAATCAGGATAAGGGCCAGACCGGCTGCGGTCCGGCCATTGAGCACTTCATTGAACAGCAACGCCCCCCAGGCAATCGCGAAGATCAGGTAGGTGTAATCGAATGCGCCGATGATCGAGGTCTCGCCGATTTGATAGGCCCGGGCGATACCGGTACTGACCAATACCATCAGAATCGCCAGCACGACCATCACGCCCCAGTCGCTGATCGCCATGGGCGACCAGTCGCCCACCAGAAATCGCAGACCCTCGTTGGCCGGCAGGTGAGGGCCAGTCTGTGCGACGACAATGCTGCCGACGATCCCCATCAACAACAGGACGATGTTCAGCGCCAGGGCCAGGTGCATCGGCACCTCATTGGCGCACTTGCCCTTGGTCACGACCGCTGCGAGGGCATAGAAAATCGCAGCGAGCACGGGCAGCAGTGTCCATAGGTTGAAGTCAGCCTGACTGGGTGCGAGTGTGACCAGCACCCCGGCAAATCCCACCAGAATGGCCACCCATTTGCGCGGTGTGACATGCTCGTCCAGGGTGACTGCCGAGAACAAAGCGATAAACAAAGGTGTTGTATAGATTGCCAATGCGGCTATGGTCAGGCTGATGAAGGGCAGTGCGCTGTAAAAGGCGATCCACATCAGGGCGAGCAGCAGGCTTCTTGTCCCTATCCACAAGGGGGAAAGCGGCCGCTGCCGCGTTGTGCCGCGACGGTACATCAACAAGGCGACGAGCATGCCGATGGCCAGGACCGAGCGAATCACGTAGAGCTGCCACATCGATGTCTCGGCGCTGGTGGCCTTGATAAGAGCGTCTGACACTGACAACAGGAACACCGAACCTACGACGATGAGGATGCTTTGTCGGTTTTCAGCGGCGGTAACGGTTGTGGTTGCAGACATGATGAGTCCTGATGTGATCGACCTGGAGGATTCTGGTTGAGCTCGTATTGCATTTAAAGTGACTTATGGTTACGCAGGAGGAATGAAAATTATGGATAACTTCAAACGCTCACTGCCCCCACTTTCCAGCCTGGTTCCCTTTGAAGCCGCGGCGCGTCTGGAAAGTTTTTCCAAAGCTTCGGATGAGTTGCATCTCACCCAGGCTGCAATCAGTAAACAAATACGATCCCTGGAAGAATTCCTTGGCGTCGCGTTATTTACGCGTAGAAATCGCGCCGTATTTCTGACCGAAGCGGGCGCCGAGTTTCGCGACGCGGTGCGCACGGCGTTCCTGGGCATTGCTTCACGCGCCGAAGACCTGAAGTCAGGACGAGACAACAGTGAAATCGTCCTGGAGGTTCAATTGTGCGAAGCCTTTTACTGGTTGATGCCCAATATCACGCATTTGCACAGGAAGTACCCTGACCTGGACGTTCGCCTCAATGCATCCATCCAGCCGATTACCGAAACCGCGGAAAAATTCGATATAGCCATCCAAACCTCAGGGCGCCCATCCGGTGATCACACCCGGTTGTTGACCTTGAGTGATGACGTGTTTCCGGTGTGCAGTCCCGGCTACCAGGCCTCGTTGGGCGATCACCCACTGACCTTGCGAACCTTGGTGGATCTGCCTTTGCTGCATCACGTCGCCACGCCTCAGTACTGGAGCACCTGGAGCGACTGGCTGGGGGAGTTTCATATCAGGCCCGGAGAACTCAAGGGCAAGTTCTATGACAGCTATCCGGTCATGATGCAGGCGTGTGTCGAAGGCCTGGGTTTTGCCCTTGGGTGGCGTAGGACCAGTGAAAAGATGCTCGCCAGTGGTGACCTGGTACGGCCTTTTTCCGAATCCATACACATCCCTGAAGCCCTGAGCGTGTACAAATGGCGTGATGAAACCCTGAACCCGTCGGTTCGCCAGGTGCTGGAATGGTTGAGTTCATCGTTCGGAGACTGAGTTCTCGTGGTCCGTGTGCAGCAAGTCCCAGCGCGGCGAGGGTCTTTTTCTGAATGTCGTGCACGGCATGTTTGCTGTTGGCCCGAAATCACGGGGTATGGGCGAGACGCGTTACCGGAATACATGGGCGTCTGGGCGTGGGGTGATTTGGAGATTCAAGAGTGCTGCCCGTTTTGTGGATGCTTTTGCGGTATGCATTACCAAGACGGCTTCCAGCATGTACCACTGCATCAATTGCGCTGTGCTCACAGACTTTTCGGAGATCTCGCGGGAAGATTTTGATTGATCCTCGCGCTTCGAACTTTCTCGATCATGGCCGTGAAATTTTTGAAGGTGCTGCCGCGGATCGGTGGCCCAGTGAAGAAACGCGAGATTGGGTATTCGTGGCGGGGGTTGGAGGTGATCAACGTCTAAGCCGTCCGGCAATTCACCTACCCGACCCCGGCCATAAGAGCGAGAGGGTAATTCACCATACGCTTACACCGATTCCTCATTGATCGTGTTGGTCTCCGCCACGTTTGGTCATGCCGCTATGTTCGGGGGAGGATCGTATCGTGTCTCTGCACCGGGCCGGCAGTATTTCATAGGGGCCAGAAGATGGTAATCGACACGCTGATGTAATCGGATAGCGCTCGACGTCGGTTTGCGATCAGTAGCGTATGACTTTTCCGAGAAGGAGCTGCCGGACCTTAGGTTAGGGCCATCCTTTTCAAACCATCCAAAGCATGCCTCAGATATGCCCCAATGTAGAAATCCACTGGAAGTGAATGGATCTCCATGGCCTATGAAAAGCCAGAAATGATCAGCTAAACAGGCTGCCCGGCGACGCCTAAAGACTCTCAGGGTCGCCGAAAAACATCTGAATCCGCGAACGCAACCAGCGTTCACCCGGATCATTGTCCTGAGAACCCCGCCAGGCCATGTGCAGTTCGAAGCTGCGCACCGGTATGGGCGGGTCTTCGGCGCGTACGCCACCGGCGGCGGTCAGCGCGTCGGCGGTGTAGTCGGGCACGGTGGCGATGATGTCGGTGCCCGACAGCAGGGTGCTCAAGCCATTGAACTGCGGCACGGCCAACACCACATGGCGCTTGCGGTCGAGTTTCGCCAGCTCTTCATCGATGAAACCGCTCAAGTCACCGGCGAAGGAGACCAGGGCGTGGGGGCGAGCGCAGAACTCGTCCAGGGTCAGCCGTCCCGGCGCGGTGTCTGCCCGTAGTACTTTGGGCAGGCTGCGCCGCAAGACCTTGCGCTTGGCGTTGGCCGGCAGGTCGTCGGTGTAGCTGACGCCGATGGATATTTCACCGGACGCCAGCAGGCCCGGCATCAGGATGTAGTTGACCCGGCGCACCACCAGCACAATGCCCGGCGCTTCGGCCCGCAGGCGTTTGAGCAGCATGGGCAGCAGGGCGAATTCGGCGTCGTCCGACAGGCCGATGCGAAACACCGAGGTGCTGGTGGCCGGGTCGAATTCCGCGGCGCGGCTGACTGCCGTGGAAATCGAATCCAGGGCCGGAGAGAGCAGGGCGAAGATCTCGACCGCCCGGGCCGATGGTTCCATGCTGCGGCCGGTGCGCACGAACAGTGGGTCATCGAACAGGCTGCGCAGGCGCGACAGTGCGGCGCTGATGGCTGGCTGGCCTAGAAACAGCTTCTCGGCCGCGCGAGTCACACTGCGCTCATGCATCAATGTTTCAAATACGATCAACAGGTTCAGATCGACACGCCGCAGGTCATTACGATTCATCTGGGGTCCTGGCAGATTCGGTAAGCTTGACGTGAACGGCCATATGGGAACAATGGCCGGCATGAATCTTACGGGGAAAGACTGGTACTCTGCACCGGCTAATTGAGTTTTCTTAGGTTAAGTCCTACAGGAGTGGTTGGTTTTTCTTGCTGCGGAATCAATGACAGGCATGTCGACTATTAATAGCCACTGATGGTCTTGGCCACAAAGCCCGGATAGAGTTCGTGGCATTAGAGGTTACTTTGACGAGGTTTGCGATGTCCCGCACGATCCGTTTTCACAAGTTTGGTGGTGCCGAGGTGCTCAAATGCGAAGAGCATGCGGCGGCTCTTCCTGCGCCAGGAGAAGTGCAGGTCCGCGTCGAAGCGATCGGCATCAGTTGGTACGACACCTTGTGGCGCCAGAACCTGGCGTCCTCCCAGGCACGCCTGCCTTCGGGCCTGGGCCATGAAATGGCCGGCGTGGTCACGGCCGTCGGCGACGGCATCGATGACTTGGCTGTGGGCGACAAGGTCGCCAGTTTTCCGGCCGAAAGCCCGAACGATTATCCGGTGTACGGTGAAGTCATCGTGCTGCCTCGCACCGCGCTGACCCGTTATCCCGACGTGCTCAGCCCGATCGAAGCCGCCGTGCATTACACGCCGCTGCTGATCGCCTACTTCGCCTACATGGACCTGGCGCGGGTCAAACCGGGGCAATTCGCCCTGGTCACCGATGCCAGTCATTGCGCCGGCCCGTCCTTTGTCCAGTTGGGCAAGGCCTTGGGAGTGCGGGTGATTGCGGCCACCAAGACAGCTGACGAGCGTGAATACCTGCTGTCGCTGGGCGCCGAGAAAGTCATCGTCACCGAAGAGCAGGACTTGCTGATGCAAATCAACAAGCTCACTGACAGCCGTGGCGTCGATGTGGTATTCGACGGCCTTGGCGGGCCGCAGATGTCGCTGTTGGGCGATGTACTGGCACCCCGTGGCAGCCTGGTGTTGTATGGCTTGCAGGGCGGCAACCAGACGCCGTTCCCGGCCTGCGCGGCGTTCCAGAAGAACATCCAGTTCTTCGTGCACTGCATCGGCAACTTTACCGGCAAACCGGAACTGGGCATCCTCCAGGACCAGGTGGCGTTGCAGCGTGCATTGCGTGATATCAACCAACTGACCGCCGATCGCGTGCTGTTGCCACTCAAGACTCGGGTCTTCCCGTTCTCCGAGTTTGTCGAAGCGCACCGGTACATGGGTGAATGCCCTTGCCGTGAGCGCGTTGCCCTTCAGGTCGTCGACCCCGCCTGATAGCTGTCTTGCGCAAGAGTCATCGCCGGGCTCTTGCGCTGCCTCCGGTTCGATCCCCATCCCTCCTTTTCCACGCACTGGCGCCTGACGACGGTGCGTTCGTGTCTCGCAAGGCCCCTCAAGCAACCTGTCCCGGTTGTCTCGAAGCAGAAACGGTTTGCCGGTTAACAATCTGAACTGGTTTTTGCCCTCAATCTGTATCTTCTAATCATTATTTAAGTCCTGATAATTGAACGCTGATTTCCATATCAAGGAAGAAGTCGTGGTGCGGTGTAACTTTTTCGAAGGCTTTCATCCTTCAAGGCGCATTCAAGGTACAGCGAGCGTTAATTGGCACGGGGCTATCTATCGATCCTGGAGAAAACAGGGTGGGGTAGAGGGTCAATTAAAGTTCGGTAAGTTCCTTATTTCTCGTACTCATTGTCTGTGGGACGTTGTCGGAATTCTCCTAGGACGTACCGCTAGCCCGGCAAGGCCCCGTGTTTTCAAGGCCCGCAGCGGCGGCGCCCGGGCGCACGGGGTGACTTTCTAGGTATGTATCAAATAATTACGACAAGCAACGCTTGGGCGTATTGCTAATACTCTTTGAGTACTAGAACGATTCATTCAGACCAACACGTCGCGCGGTCACGTTGGTGCGGGTGCGGCGCCGATAGTTGAATTTCAGGTAAATGGCTATGAGTGCAATTCATGAGCAGGCAATGACTCACGTATATCAACAGGTACTGCAACGATTGTTGGGTTTTTATTCCCGGGCCGAACGGACCGCGTTGCAGCTTTTGATCCAGCGCTTGATTGTCGCCGCCGGAGGCATCGATCGGATTGGCGATTATCGTGTGTTGACGGTCCAGAACGGGAGTCGGGAGAGCTTTTATGTACTGACCGCCTTGCGGGCCGCCCAGTTGAGCATCGCGGGCCGGCATCCGGTGACCTTCGCCTTGCGCGTCGCCACGCCGCGCCTGAGCGAAACCACCCAGGCGACGCTGGAGAACATCCACCGCTGCTACAGCGCACTGTTTGTCTATGACGATCCCCGGGTCGAATTGCTGATGGCGGATAACCGCGAGGTGTTGCCGTTCAATCACCGCCAGCCCTTGTCGGTGGCGGGGCACGAGGCCAATCGCATGGACCTGCTGGCCTTGGGGCACCTTCGCTCGGTCGACAGTCCCCTGGAAATCGGGAACGACGGTTACCTGGCGATGGCCGAATTCTATCGGCACATGGCCCGCTGGGAGTCTGGCGTGGACTCGATGGTCAGCAGCGATACGCCGCGCCAGCAAAAACAGTTCATTTCAGGCCTGCGTCGCGCGGCCCGCAAAATCGGTCTGCCGACCGACAATATCAGTTGCTTCGACAGCCTCTTCGCCCACCTCGATACCTTGAGCAGTGACCTCTACGAGCATTTCTACGGTCCCGAGCGCCTTGGCGCCTGGAAGCCCGAGGGGCATTTTGAGGCCTGCCGGCGGATGAGCCACATCGGCATCGACGACCTGATCGTCGACCGCCTGGAGGGCACCAACTGGCCGCTTTTCAACGAATTCCTGCGGGTGCAGACCGACAGCCTCATGCCCTCGGCGATTGAAAACGAATACCTCAGCCCACTGCTGTCGGCCCATTTGCATGGCCTGCAGGCCTGCTACGTGCAAGGGCGCAGCTATGAAACGGGATACAGCGACTACGTACAGCGGGCGATCATGATCATGCATCGCAAGCAACTGCCGGAACACGCCTGCGAGCAGGCCCGGGCGTTGTTCGGCTCACCTTCGGCGATTCCCGAGCGCCGCGCCTACGCCGCCCTCGAAGCGCAAAAGGTCCTGGGGCTCAGCGAAACGCAACTGGTGTGCATGCTGTTCGCGCCATTCGTGGAGCAGGGCGCGGGCCTGGAACACTTCCTGCGCTGTTGCCACCCCGGCATGCTGGTGGCGATGCCGGACCTGCACAAGGCCATGCAGGGCGCGGCGGTCGCCGATCAGATCGCGCAATGGATGGTCGACGTCAGTGGCCTGCCCATCGATATCCTTGGCAAACTGTACCGGGCGAGCGTCACCGTGCCGGAACAACCGGAAGCGGTTCCGGAAGCCAATCTGCAGCTGGCCCTTGACGATGTTGATAGCGTAGAAGCCGGGCAGGCCGCCGATGAGCCGCACGAACGCTCGGCAAGGCACTGAGGAACGAGGTTTGATGGGCTCGTCTACCTCGTTCCTGGTCGTGATGCCCGGCGTTGCGGCCTGGCCGACTGCAACCTGTTCGCCTGGCGTGATTCCATGAAAGGTTGCCGGGAGACAGACTTCGCCTACCAGGCGGTTTATCGCTACCTGACCACGTTGATCAACGAACTGGAAGTAGATGCGCGGGTGCGCCTGCCTTCGCTGCGGCAATTGGCCGAGCGTCTGAATGTGTCGATATCGACCATCCAGTACGCTTATTCGTTGCTGGAGAAGGAGGGGCGGGTCTACTCGATCGCCAAGTCCGGTTATTACGCGCTGCCGGCGCCCAGCATGACGCCCCTGGATGGCGGCGACGATTTGCTCGAGAGCGTGTACGTCAATGCCCGGCGGCCCGGCATGCTGGTGCTCAGCGCGGACGAGCCGGCGTCGATGCAGCCGTTGGACAGCCCGATGCTGTTGCTCGAACGCGAGCTGCTGCGCCAGTACCCACGTTCCTCGCAGACGCCCTCGCAACCCTGGGGCGAGCTGGAACTGCGCACCGCGTTGGCGGCCCGCTACACCTCTTCGCCGGCCCGTTGCTGGAATGCCGATGACGTCTACATCGGCGCCGACCTGCAGGGTGTGCTGGAGATCCTGATCGCCGTGCTTGCACTCAGGGGCGCCACAGTACTGATCGAGTCGCCCTGCGACTGGGCGGTGTTGCGGTTGCTGCAGGCAGCCGACATCAACATCATCGAGCTGCCACTGCTGGCCGGCGAGGGGATCGACATCGAACAGTTGGAGCAGTTGCTGGAGAGCGAAACGGTACGCCTGGTGGTGCTGTCGTCAGTCCTGAACATGCCAACGGGTTCGCTGGTTCCTGAAGAGAACCGTCGTGCCATCGCCCAATTGCTGGAACGGCATGGCACCTGGGTGCTGGAGAGCGACAGTCATACCGACCTGGCATTCGAGGCCGGGGCGACGCCTTTTCGGGATTTGCTCGACCCGGACCGGTTGATCGTCTACTCCACGTTCGAGAAGACCATCGGCCCAGAGGCGCCATATGGCTACGTGTTGTCGCGCCAGATGACCCTGCACCTGCAACGACACTTCCTGCTGCGCGCGTTTCGTCTGTCGCCGATTCGCCAGAAAGCCATCGCCCGGCTGTACAGCAACGGTCGGATTGACCAGCATTTGCTGGTGTTGCGGCGCCTGCTGCGCGAAAGCGCGGTTTCGACCGCACAATTGCTGCGCGAACGGCTGGGCGATAGCCTGCAATGGGCGGACCCCCAAGGTGGCGCGACGATCTGGATGCGCTCGACGCGACGGGTTGATTTGCGGCGGGTTTTCCATCGGCTGCTGGCCCAGCGAATCGTCATCGCTCCGGGGGAGTTGTTCAGCCTTCATGGCCTGTATGGGCAACATATGCGCCTGACCCATGCGCTCAATGGCCCCCAGGAACTGGATGCCGCACTCTGCGCGCTGGCTGACGCCCTGAGGCTCGAACAAGCGTAATCGGCGGCGATGGATCGAACCCGTCGCGCCATGGTCGAACTGTCAGTAAACTGCACCCCATTTCCCGAGTCACTCCACTCAGAGGTTTTGCATGACAGTCAGTCCATTTGCGGGCAAGCCGGCACCGGCAGAGTTGTTGATCGATATCCCGCGACTGGTGACGGCCTACTATACCGGCCGACCCGATGCCTCGGTTGCGACCCAGCGCGTGGCTTTTGGCACCTCCGGCCACCGTGGCAGCTCCTTCGACCTGGGCTTTAACGAGTGGCACGTGTTGGCAATCAGCCAGGCGATCTGCCTGTACCGCGAAGCCCAAGGCATCAACGGGCCGTTGTTCGTCGGTATCGATACCCACGCGCTGTCGACCCCCGCGGGCGCCAGCGCACTGGAAGTCTTCGCGGCCAACGGTGTGACCGTCATGATCGCCGAGGGGGATGAATACACCCCGACGCCAGCGGTTTCCCACGCCATTCTCTGCTACAACCGTGGCCGCACCTCGGGCCTGGCGGACGGTATCGTCATCACGCCGTCCCACAACCCACCGCAAAGTGGCGGCTACAAGTACAACCCCACCAACGGCGGCCCGGCCGATACCCATATCACCAAGTGGATCGAAGCCAAGGCCAACGAACTGCTGGCCAACCAGCTCGCCGGCGTCAAGCGAGTCAGCTACGAGCAGGCTCTGAAAGCCGATACCACCCACCGTCACGACTATGTCAACACTTACGTGGCGGACCTGATCAATGTCATCGATTTCGATGCCATCCGCACCGCCGGGTTGCACCTGGGCGTCGATCCGTTGGGCGGCGCGGGCGTGCGCTACTGGCCGGCCATTGCCGAGCATTACCGCCTGGACCTGGACGTGGTGAACACCCATGTGGATTCCACCTTCCGTTTCATGACCGTCGACTGGGATGGGCAGATCCGCATGGACCCATCCTCCAGCCACGCCATGCAAGGGTTGATTGGCCTGAAGGAGCGTTTCGACGTGGCCTTCGCCTGCGACCCGGACCATGACCGCCATGGCATCGTGACGCCGTCCGGCGGCCTGTTGGCGCCGAACAATTACCTGGCGGTGTCCATCGACTACCTGTTCCAGAATCGCCCGCAATGGCGCGCCGATGCCGGCGTGGGCAAGACGGTGGTCAGCAGCGGCCTGATCGATCGTGTCGCCAAGCGCCTGGGGCGCCGTCTCTACGAAGTGCCGGTGGGCTTCAAGTGGTTTGCCGACGGCCTGTTCGATGGCTCCCTGGGCTTTGGTGGTGAAGAAAGTGCCGGTGCTTCGTTCTTGCGCAAGGACGGCGGCGTCTGGAGCACCGACAAGGACGGCCTGATTCCGGCGCTGTTGGCGGCTGAAATGACGGCGCGCACCGGTCGCGACCCGAGTCAGGCCTACCGCGCCTTGACCGACGAACTGGGTGAACCGTTCTCGGTACGCGTCGATGCCAAAGCCAACCCGCAACAGAAGGCCCTGCTGAGCAAGCTGTCGCCGGATCAGGTGACGTCTACCGAACTGGCGGGGGAGAAGATCCAGAGCATCCTCAGCCATGCACCGGGCAATGACCAAGCCATCGGTGGCCTGAAGGTCATGACCGAAAACGGCTGGTTCGCGGCGCGTCCGTCCGGCACCGAGGATATCTACAAGATCTACGCCGAAAGCTTCATTGGCGATGCGCACCTCAAGCAACTGGTGGCCGAGGCGCAAACGTTGGTGGATGGGGCTATCACCAGCAAGTGATACCTGTGATGTGAGCTTGTGGCGAGGGAGCTTGCTCCCGCGCCACAAGAGCAGCAGTGCAGCGATGCGAGGTTAGGCGAGGTCCACGAGCACGATTTCGCTGTCTTCGATCGCGGTCACCCGCAATATCCGTTCATCTTCAATCGCAACACCGTCTCGAGCTTGTGCACGCAACCCATTGATTTCTATCAATCCTGTCGCTGGCACAAGATACGCTCGTCGACCCGCGTCCAGCCGGTATTCCGCACTTTCACCTGCCTTGAGATTGGCCGCGACCAGTCGCGCGTCGGCGCGAATGCGCAGGCTCTGGTCGTCGCCGGCCTTGCCACTGGCCAAGGTCACGAAGCCTTCGCGCGAGTCCTTGGGAAACGGTTTGGCGCCCCACGACGGTGCCAGACCTTCTTCGTTGGGAATGATCCATATCTGGAAAATGCGCGTGGCCGTCGACTCCAGGTTGTATTCGCTGTGGGCGATCCCGGTGCCCGCGCTCATGACTTGTACGTCGCCAGCCTCCGTGCGGCCCTTGTTGCCCAGGTTGTCCTGGTGGCTGATCGCACCTTCGCGCACATAGGTGATGATTTCCATATCCCGGTGCGGGTGCTGGGGAAAACCGCTGCCGGGGGCGATGACATCGTCGTTCCAGACGCGCAGGTTGCCCCAGTGCATGCGTTGCGGGTCGTAATACTCGGCGAACGAAAAATGGTGGTGGGCATCCAGCCAGCCGTGGTTGGCGGCGCCCAAAGTGGCGAAGGGCCTGAGTTCGAGCATGTTGGTGTCCTTTTCGCTGGGAGCGAAAGCAATGGTTGATGGCGCTATTCTCGCGAAGGAAATCATCGACAAAAAGCGTAAAAAACGCGTCAAACCTATCGACTAACCAGATATGAAATCGTGAGCCAACTTTCACTTCATCGCCTAAACCCATGACTTAAAAGCTTTTGGGTGGAACCCGGCAGCAAATACAGACACCATAGCCGGCATGGTTCATGAACACCGGAGTCCCCAGCGTGTCGCAACACACTCCCGATCTTCCCCCCGAGCTCCTATCCCTGGCCCAGATGCCCTTGCTCAAGCGCCTGGCCGCCCGGCTCTTCGGCCATGGCCTGACGCGTCTGCGCGCCCAGCACCGAGCGTCCTGGTTGCACGGTCAGGCCGACGGCTTCCGCAGTGGTCATACCGCCGGTTTCGACTATGGCTATAAGGAAGGCAGGGCCGAAGGGCTCGAGGAGGGCCGCCAGGTCCTGTTGATCCGCGATTCGCGCAGCACAGAGCATCCGGCACCGCAGGTGGATGATTTACTGTTCGATGACTGGCGTCTGCCGCTGACCACCGAGCTGAAGAAACGTATCAAGGCGGACGTCGCCCGATTGCTGCCGGCCCATGCGCAACCGAGCGCCGCGCAGTGGAAGATGATTTTCAGCGATACGCCGTCTACCTCGGTGGTCGCCGGAGCGGGTGCGGGCAAGTCGACCACCCTGGTGCTGCGGATTGTGCTGCTGTCCCACTACCTGGGCTTCGAACTGGACTCAATGACCGTGGTGACGTTTACCCGGGAATCGCGCAAGGACTTCATCCAGAAATTGATCGAAGTGTTTGCCCTGTGGGGGCGAACCGTCAGCCTCAAGCAAGCGCGTGATCTGGTGCGCACCTTCCATTCGCGTATCGTGCCCATGGTTCGCAGCCTGCCCGGGTTCGAGCGGCTCCAGGCCTTCGAGACCCTGAGTCATCGCGTCGAAGCGGACGACGACGCCCAAGGCAATCCCTTTGAATTGCGCATCAATGATGTCCAGCGTCAGCAACTCAATGCCTGTTACTACAACCTTTACCAGCGGGATGCGCGTTTCCGTGAGTTGATCCAGCCGTTGTCCCGCCATGCCCTGCAGCTCAAGGCGCTGGAACGCGATCACCCGGATGTGCAAAAACGGGTGGCCGTGACCGAACTGGCGGCCCAGCGCGACGAAGAATTGTGCGATGCCGTCGAAGACCTGTGGTTTCGCGCCGGTGCCTGGCCAATCAAGGGGATCGAGCCAAAGCGACACACCTTCGAAATCAATGGCTCGACATTCCACTGCCATGGTTACGCGCCCTCACTGGATGCCTGGGTGATGCTGGGTTTCGATCCGCAGGAAGACGCCCGGCTCAGTCGTCCGGGCGCCAAGTTGAGTATCCGTGCGGAGTGGGCGGTAAAGCGCACCTTGTTTCAAGCTTTCTGCCGTAAGCGACTGATATGGCTTGAAAGTTACGAGGCATCAAAGCGTGTGGTGGCATCCATGGCCGGCGACGCCAGTGCCGGCCCCGGGTTCGACTATAAGGTCAAGGGTGAGCTGGGTTCGGCGCCATTGTTGGACTGTTTTGTCGCGGCGGCGGGCTTTATCGAGAACCTTGGCCTGGACGTCCCGGACGCCGTGGGCCGGATGTCCTTTGCCCAGGATGACCCCGATCGGTATTTCTTCGAGGCGCTGAGCCGTTACTGGCGGGCATTCGAAGACCATTTGCTCGATCAATCGCCGCCGATCATGACCTATAACCGTATGTTCGCGCTGTTCAGCGAACACTCGCCGGAAAATTTCAAGTTGCTGGCCGATGCCTTGCTCAGGCCGCTTTCGCACCTGATGATCGACGAATTCCAGGACGTATCGCCGCAGATCGTCTCCTGGCTTCGCGCCAGTCTTCGGGAGGTCCGCAGCCGTGGTCCGGCGCTGCACGTGGGGCGCGGTGCCCAGCGTTCTTCCTTGTTGTGTGTCGGGGACGATTGGCAATCGATCTATGGCTGGCGCGGCAGCTCGCCGAGCTACTTCATGGCATTCAATAAGCAATTCCCGTCACCGGCGACAACCCGGGTGATGCTCACCGACAACTACCGCAGCCACCAGCACATCATCGACGCGGCCGAGCACATCGTGCGCGCCGCGGCGGCTATTCCAGGCAAAAAAGCCAAGGCCAGCGGCGTTCCCCGATCGCTGAGCCCGGTCAACGTGTTGGATCGAGACGACGAAGGGCTGGCCCTGCGATTGGAGGAGCACTATCGCAAGGGAGACTCCATCTTGATGCTGTATCGAAAAAGTAGCGATAAGCTATTGATAGAAAAATATATTCAGCCAATAGTTAATGTCGATTCTAGCTTGCCGTACGACGCCCGACGGCTCAGGCAAATGACCTACCACAGCGCCAAGGGGCTCCAGGCGGATGCGGTGTTCTTGTTGGGCGACTGCCAGCACCTGAGCAGTTCGCCCTACAAGAACCAGGTCTATCGGATGGCCGGGCTAGGCCAGGATGGAGACGCCGAACCTTACGACACGGCGCAAAAAGACGAAATCCTGCGCCTGGCGTATGTGGGCATCACGCGCGCCGTACAGCACTGTTACTGGTACGTCGATGGCCAGGACGGCCAGGCGGTCAACGGGCCTAAGGCGTCGGATCGTATTGCAGCGGACAAGCCCTTTTTCGCTGACCATCGTCGTGCCCGCAAAGGATGAGGCAAACAGACACACCGAGTGGCGGGGCAAAAGCGTACCGGAGGCCATAGAAAAGCGGCGCCTTCCCTGGAGAGGAAGACGCCGCTTTCAAATGATAAGCACTGTTCCTGTCAGGAAGCGAACCGCCGTAATCCCACCGGTGGCACAAACGCTTCCAGCTCGGCCTCCACGGCCTCGATTATTCGTTCCACATCCGGCGCATTCATCACTGTCGCGCAGGGGATCCCTGCAATGGCGATCATCGTCTCGCCGCTGGCACGGTCGAATAGCCGGGCAACCATACTGCCAGGCGCATCCATGCTCGCTTCGAATCCCATGGGATGGAAGTGCCAGCGCATCAACTGGCAAGCGTTGGGGAACGTAACCTTGCTGAAAGATCCTTTATTCATGTGTTGCCCGCCGTCTTCAATCGAGCGCTTCCTTTTGCTCATGTCAGGAAGGAAGAGCCATCATGGCTCTACCAGTGAGAACTAAAAATAGCACCTGAAAATGAACCTCATGTGGATTTTTTCAGTCCGTTTTGCGATTGGTTCAGTTTTTTTGATTTGGATCACGACTTAAGCGGTGATGCTCAGAATGCCATCACCCTTGGCCGGGCGTGTCCTCGACTTCGTTCAACCGCTCTGGCACGCGACATTTCAAGGCAATGACCACGGCCAGGACCGCCATCGCCAGGGCGACGGCGAAGGTGGTGTGCAGGCCGTTCGTCACGGCCTCGGGGCTGGCGCGGGTGATGTCATTCGTCGCCGCTGCGGTTGCAAACACCGCGCCGAGCACCGAGGCTCCCGTGAAGAAACCCAGGTTGCGCGACACGTTGAGCAGCCCGGCGATGACGCCTCGCCTTTGGGCGGCCACATCGGCCATGACGGCCGTGTTGTTGGCGGTCTGGAAAAACGCATAGCCCAGGGTCGTTACCACGATGGCGCTGATGTAGCCGGCGCTGCCAAGAGCAGGGGGAACCAGTGACAGCATCAGGCAGCCGAGGGCCATGGTCGCCAGGCCGGCGAGCCGCATGGGTTGCACACCGAACCGACCCGCCAGGCGTCCGGCAGGCACTCCGGCCAGTGCCGCGACGGTCGGCCCCGTCGCCAGCGCCAATCCGACGAAGGTCGCTGGCAGTCCGAGGGTGATGGACAAGTAAAAAGGCCCGACCAGCAGCGTCGCCATCATGATCGTTGCGACCAGGGCGCTCGTCGCCAGGCCCGAGACCAATGACTTGTCGCGAAACACGGCCAAGGGAATCAGCGGCGACACGGCCCGGGACTGGACCCGAACGAACAGCCCGCCGCCCACCAGCGCGGCCAGTAGCAGCGCAATGCTCAACCCGCCAAAGCTCCCATGCCCGACGGTCATGGCCAAGGCATAGGCGGCGAGCGTCAACGCCAACAGCACCGTGCCGGTGATATCGAAGCGAATCGTTTGCGCCTTCGGCGGCACTTGCCGCACCGGTAGCGAGTACCACGCCAGCCATAACGTCAGCAGGCCGAGGGGGATGTTGACCAGGAACAAGGCCTGCCAACCGAACCCACTGATCAGCAGGCCGCCAAAAGATGGTCCAAGGGCCGTGCCCACCGCCGACAGCGTTGCCAGCAGCCCCATGGCGCTGGCGGTTTTTTCCTGGGCGACCGTGTCGCCGACCAGGGCCAGGGTCAACGTCATCATGATAGCGGCCCCCAGGCCTTGCAGCGCCCGACCTGCAATCAGCAGCCAAAACGAAGGGGCCAGGCCGCAAAGCAGCGAAGCCAAGGTGAACAAGGCAATGCCGGCCAACAGCAGCTTGCGACGGCCCATCAGGTCACCCAAGCGGCCGACGCTGACAATCAGCGTGGTCATGGCGAGCAGATAGGCCAGCACCACCCATTGGACCTGCTGGAAGGAGGTATCGAGGGCCTGGGCCAGCACCGGCAGCGCCACGGCGGCCACACTGGCCCCCAGGGAGGCCAACAGCGTCGAGAGTGCAAGGCTGGCCAGGGCCCAACGCGGTGAAGAGAGCCGGTTTGCGGGTGCGGTTGCCGGTCGACTGGGTTGCGTGTTGGTGGGTTTCATCGTCTCACCTGTATCCGTGGCGCTCGAAATGGCGCTGTCGAAACGTTACAACCCGGCATAACATGGCGGAAGACGCAGCACTTGCAGGTTATAGCTGCGCCAGACGCCATCTATTGAATCGAGACTTCGCCATGTCTTCGCCGGATCTCAATCTACTCGTCACCCTCGATGTGCTGCTCTCGGAAGGCAGCGTGGCCCGCGCCGCTCGGCGGCTACGGCTCAGCCCGTCGGCCATGAGCCGGGCGCTGGCGCGATTGCGGGAAACCACCGGTGACCCGCTGTTGGTTCGGGCCGGGCGAGGGCTGGTGCCGACACCCCGTGCGCTGGAGTTGCGTGAGCAGGTCAGTCAGTTGGTGCAGCAGGCCCAGGCGGTACTGCGCCCGGTGACCACGCCGGATCTCGGGCGCTTGAGCCGTACCTTCACGCTGCGCACCCGCGAGGGGTTCGTGGAAAACTTTGCCATCGACCTGATCGCCCGTATTCACAAGCAAGCGCCGGGTGTGCGGTTGCGCTTCATGGAAAAGACCGACCGGGACAGCACGGCGCTTCGCGAAGGCACCGTGGACCTGGAGACCGCCGTCGTGGACAAGGACACCAGCCCGGAGTTGCGAACCCAGGCGTTGTTCAGCGACCGTTTGATTGGCGTGGTGCGCATGGGTCACCCGCTGAGCCACGCGGCGGTGAGCGCCGCCGGCTATGCGGCGGGCGGGCATGTCGGGGTCTCGATGCGTGGGTTGGACCATGGCCTTATCGACCAGGCCCTGGCGGCGCTGAACCTGTCCCGGGAAATCGTCACCACCGTGCCAGGTTTTTCCTCGGCACTGGGGCTGGCCCGCGCCAGCGACCTGATCGCCAGCGTACCCGAGCGCTACACCACCAGCCTACGGATCGGCCTGCACAGTTTCGCGCTACCGGTCTCGGTGCCTGGGTTCACGATCGCCATGCTCTGGCATCCGCGAATGGACGCCGACCCCGTGCATCGCTGGTTTCGAGGTTGCTTACGGGAAGTGTGCGCAAGTAAAGCGTAGAGGCTTAGTAGATATTAATTAATAGCACTTCGCTGGCATTTAGTTGGCGAAAGTGCGACGTCGTTCGCAAATGACTAGTTATCGATATTTAATATTTAAATAGAGTTTTGTCCGACAATCTGCAACTCGGGCAGTTGAGCGTCCGCACTAGCCAGGTAGAAACCTATTGTTTATGGGCATTAAGGGGCAGGGCATGAAATTGAACGAAAAAAATGACTAGACGTTTGATTTCCAATTGTGTCAGGTTTCTTGCGTCCTCATTGGGCGAGTGATAGGACGATCTCGCCAGAGATCGCCTGTCTGACTAAATTGTTCCATTTGCAAACAAGGAAGTGTGTTTATGTCGAAAGTCAAAAACAGCGCTATCGATTCTGCCGAACAACTGCTCTGGGCCCCGCAACTGGCGGCTCCCAGTAATGCGTTCAACCAGATCAATAGCTTCAGTCACCAATACGACCGCGGCGGTAACCTGACCGTCAACGGTAAACCGTCGTACTCCGTCGACGAGGCGGCCACGCAGTTGCTGCGCGACGGCGCGGCTTACCAGGACCGGGACGGCAGCGGCAAGATCGAACTGACCTATACCTTCCTGACGTCCGCCTCTTCCAGCACCATGAACAAACATGGGATCAGCGGCTTCAGCCAGTTCAGCGCCCAGCAGAAAGGCCAGGCCGCCCTGGCCATGCAATCCTGGGCGGACGTGGCCAATGTCACCTTCATCGAAAAAGCCAGCGGTGGCGACGCTCACATGACCTTCGGCAACTACAGCGGCGGCCAGGATGGCGCGGCGGCGTTCGCTTATCTGCCGGGGACGGGCGCCGGTTATGACGGGACGTCCTGGTATTTGATCAACAGCAGCTACACCCAGAACAAGAACCCGGACCTGAACAACTACGGCCGCCAGACCCTGACCCACGAAATCGGTCACACCCTCGGCCTGGCCCACCCGGGTGACTACAACGCCGGCGAAGGCAGCCCCACCTACGATGACGCCACCTATGGCCAGGACACCCGTGGCTACAGCGTCATGAGCTACTGGAGCGAAAGCAATACCAACCAGAACTTCAGCAAGGGCGGCGTCGAAGCCTATGCTTCGGGTCCGCTGATGGATGACATCGCGGCCATCCAGAAGCTTTACGGTGCCAACACTTCGACCCGTACCGGCGACTCGACCTACGGTTTCAATTCCAACACCGGTCGCGATTTTCTCAGTGCCGCTTCGTCGTCGGACAAAGTGGTGTTTTCGGTATGGGACGCGGGTGGCCGCGATACCCTGGATTTCTCCGGGTTCACCCAGAACCAGAAGATCAACCTCAATGACGCCTCGTTCTCTGACGTGGGTGGCATGGTGGGTAACGTGTCCATCGCCAAGGGTGCCGTCATCGAAAATGCCATCGGCGGCTCGGGCAGCGACCTGTTGATCGGCAACTCGGTGGCCAACGAGCTCAAGGGCGGTGCCGGCAACGATATCCTTTGGGGCGCCGGTGGTGCGGACAAGCTCTGGGGCGGCTCGGGTTCGGACACCTTCGTGTTCGCCGCCAGTTCCGATTCGCGGCCGGGCACGACGGACCAGATCCTCGATTTCGTCAGCGGCCTGGACAAGATCGACCTGACCGGCATCACCCAGGGCGCGGGCCTGCATTTCGTCAACGCCTTCACCGGTGCGGCGGGCGATGCGGTGCTGTCGACGTCGGGTGGCAACAGCCTGCTGTCGGTGGACTTCTCCGGGCACGGCGTGGCTGACTTCCTGGTCAGCACCGTTGGCCAGGCGGTGGCCTCGGATATCGTGGCGTAATGCTGAAACCCCTGTAGGAACTGCCGCAGGCTGCGATCTTTCAAGTGGTAGGGGAAAGATCGCAGCCTCGCTTCGCTCGACAGCGCCTACAGGACCCCGGCGAGGATCAAGCGAATGTGTAGAAAGTCGATGCCCTGTAGCGTTCAGGCAACCGTCGGGTTGCTCGCTACGCTGATGATGTTTTGTGGAGAAGTCGCCATGGCGCGCAGCCTGTTGTTAGCAGAACCCTCGCAGTTGGCCGGTCAGTGGCTGGCCGTTTTGTCGAGCCCGCAGGACACCGTGCAAAGCCAGGCGATACAGGACAAACCGTCCAACACTTGCCTTGTCGAGCTTCGGGCTGACCAGACCCTGGGTGGACAAACCGAATGCCTGGGGCACTGGCTGGGGGAAGAGCCGGTCCATTGGTTTACCGAACCCGATGGTCTTTCCCTGATTGGCAGACAGAACTCTAGAGTGCATCTGGAGTTGCGCCAAGAACATCATTATCAGGTCACGTTGAAGTCCGGCCTGATACTCAGGCTTGAGCGCCCGATCGAGCTTTAACAAATTGTTACATTTGTTCCGTGGCAAGGCGCGTATGTTCAATCAGGCGTGCGCATCGGCCGGGGCCGATTTAATAATTAAAGATTGGTAGTGCATAACAGCCGGATAGCCGGCGAAGCCAACAGCAGGAAGATCCATGACTAAGAGCCGGGGCGCTGTCGCCGTGCCATTGTTTAAAGCGTTGGGCGCTTATAAGAACATTCTGATCAGTGTCGGTTGTTTTACTGCATTGATTAACGTCTTGATGCTTGCACCTTCGATATACATGCTCCAAGTGTATGACCGCGGGTTGTCCTCCCAAAACGAAACCACCCTGGCGATGTTGTCGTTAATGGTGGTCGGGTTCTTTGTGTTCATTGGGCTATTGGAGATGGTGCGCAGCTTCATTGTCATCCGCATCGGCAGTCAGTTGGAAAGACGCTTCAACCTTCAAGTGTACAAGGCTGCGTTCGAGCGCAACCTGTTTCAGGGCGAGGGCAATGCCGGGCAGCCGTTGGGCGACCTTACCCATATTCGCCAATTTGTCACGGGCCCCGCATTGTTCGCGTTCTTCGACGCGCCATGGTTCCCCATTTACCTGCTGGTGATTTATCTGTTCAACGTCTGGCTCGGCGTATTCGCTACCGTCGGCACGCTTCTGCTGATCGGCCTGGCCTGCCTGAACGAAGCCATGACCAAAAAGCCGTTGGGGCAGGCCAGCGTCTACTCGCAACAGTCCAGCCAATTGGCCACCAGTCATTTGCACAACGCCGAAACGATCCAGGCCATGGGCATGCTCGCGGCGCTGCGCAGCCGCTGGTTTGCGGTGCACTCACGCTTTCTCGGCCTGCAAAACCAGGCGAGCGATACTGGCGCGGTGATCAGTTCTCTGAGCAAGACCTTGCGCCTGTGCCTGCAATCGCTGGTGCTGGGCCTGGGCGCGTTGCTGGTGATCAAGGGCGAGATGACCGCCGGAATGATGATTGCCGGCTCGATCCTGATGGGCCGGGTATTGAGCCCCATCGACCAGTTGATTGCCGTGTGGAAGCAATGGAGTGGCGCCAAGCTCGCCTATCGTCGCCTCGATGCGCTGTTGCAGGCTTATCCGTCGCAGGATGACGCGATGGCGTTGCCGCCGCCCAAGGGTCAGCTGAGTTTCGAGCAGGTGAGCGCCGGCCCGCCGGGACGCCGCAATGCCACCCTGCAGCAGGTCAGCTTCAGACTGGCGGCAGGGGAGGTACTCGGGATTCTAGGGGCTTCGGGCTCCGGTAAGTCCACCCTGGCTCGTGTGCTGGTCGGTGTATGGCCGACACTGGGGGGAACGGTGCGGCTCGATGGGGCCGATATTCATCGCTGGAATCGCGACCAGCTCGGCCCGTATATCGGCTATCTACCTCAGAACATCGAGCTGTTCAGCGGCAGCATCGCCGAGAACATCGCCCGCTTTCGCGAGGCCGATCCGCAAAAGGTCGTCGCCGCCGCACAACAGGCCGGCGTCCATGAATTGATTCTGCGCATGCCCCAGGGCTACGACACCGTGCTGGGGGAGGACGGCAGCGGTTTGTCGGGAGGGCAGAAGCAACGGGTGGCCCTGGCCCGGGCGATGTACGACCGGCCGAGCCTGGTGGTGCTCGACGAGCCCAACTCGAACCTCGACGCGGTAGGCGAGGCCGCGCTCGCCAGTGCCATCGCGCAAATGAAGGCCCAGGGTACCAGCGTCGTGCTGGTGACCCATCGTTCATCGGCGCTGGCCCAGGCCGACAAACTGCTGGTGCTCAACGAAGGCCGGCTACAGGCTTTCGGGCCTAGTCAGGAAGTACTGCGGGCGCTGTCCGGCCAATCGGAGGCACCACAACGGGACCGTCCCCAGGCAACCCCCAACGGGCTGAGCATGAGTCGCCAGTACCAAGCTGCCAGCAAACCGGGTGGTGCATGAACAAGGAATGCCAGATGAACCTCGAGCAGGCTCAAGACGTTGAACGCCCGGAGCGCGACGCCCGTTTCTTCACCCGTATGGGCTGGATACTGGCGCTGGTGGGCGCCGGCAGTTTTTTCACCTGGGCCAGCCTGGCGCCGCTGGACCAAGGCATCCCCGTGCAAGGCACCGTGGTGGTTTCAGGCAAGCGCAAGGCCGTGCAATCGATGAGTAGCGGTGTGGTCAGCCGGATCCTGGTGCGCGAAGGCGAGGCGGTGAAGCAGGGCCAGCCGCTATTCCGCCTGGACCAGACCCAGGCCGACGCCGATGTGCAATCGCTGCAGGCGCAGTATCGGATGACCTGGGCCAGCCTGGCGCGCTGGCAAAGCGAACGGGACAACCTGTCGCAGGTGAATTTCCCGGCTGAGCTGAGTCGCGATCCCGATCCACGCCTGGCCCTGGTGCTCGAAGGCCAGCGGCAACTGTTCAGCAGTCGCCGCGAAGCCTTCGCCCGCGAGCAGGCGGCGTTGCGCGCCAGCATTGAGGGCGCCACGGCGCAATTGGCCGGCATGCGTCGAGCCCGCGGCGACTTGGCCGCCCAGGCCGAATCCCTGCGTCTGCAACTGGGCAACCTGCAGCCCTTGGCGGACAACGGCTACATCCCGCGCAACCGCCTGCTGGACTATCAGCGCCAGTTGTCGCAGGTGCAGCAGGAACTGGCGCAGAACAGCGGCGAAAGCGGGCGGGTGGAGCAAGGGATCGTCGAGTCGCGCCTGAAGTTGCAGCAGCACAACGAGGAATACCAGAAAGAAGTGCGCAGTCAGTTGGCCGACGCCCAGCTCAAGAGCGAAACCCTGCAACAGCAACTGAAATCCGCGGGGTTCGAGCTGCAACACAGCGAAATCCTCGCCACCGCTGACGGCATCGCCGTGAACCTGGGTGTGCACACCGAAGGCGCAGTGGTGCGCCAGGGCGACACCTTGCTGGAAATCGTCCCCCAGGGCACGCGGCTGGAGGTGGAAGGGCACCTGCCGGTGCACCTGATCGACAAGGTCGGCCCGCATTTGCCGGTGGACATTCTGTTTACCGCCTTCAACCAGAACCGCACGCCGCGGGTGCCGGGGGAAGTCAGCCTGATTTCCGCCGACCAGATGCTCGATGAGAAGACCGGCACGCCGTATTACGTGCTGCGCAGCAGCGTCAGCGACGTGGCGATGGACAAGCTCAACGGTCTGGTGATCAAGCCCGGCATGCCGGCCGAAATGTTCGTACGTACCGGCGAGCGCTCGTTGCTCAACTACCTGTTCAAACCGCTGCTCGACCGAGCCGGCTCTGCGTTGACCGAAGAATAAGGATGTCCGGTGGTATGAAGCGTTTCTATTGGATGGCCGTGCTGGCCGTTTCCGTGTGCGGCAACGCCTGGGCCATGGGGCCCTTCGAGTTCTACGAGCAGGCCCTGCGCAATGACCCGGTCTACCTGGGCGCGATCAAGGCGCGCGATGCGGGCCTGGAAAACCGCGCCATCGGCCGGGCCGGGCTGTTGCCGCATTTGGGCTACAGCTACAACAAGGGCCGCAACCAATCCAAGGTCACGTACTTCAATGACCGTGGCGCCAGCCAGCATGACGATCGCAACTACAGCAGCTACGGCTCCAGCCTGACGCTGCAACAACCCTTGCTGGACTACGAAGCGTACGCGGCCTACCGAAAGGGCGTGGCCCAGGCATTGTTCGCCGACGAAAGTTTTCGGGACAAGAGCCAGGCGCTGTTGGTGCGGGTGCTGAGTCAGTACACCCAGGCGTTGTTCGCCCAGGACCAGATCGACATTGCCCAGGCCAAGAAAAAGGCGTTCGAGCAGCAATTCCAGCAGAACGAACAGCTGTTTCGCCAGGGCGAAGGCACGCGCACCGACATCCTCGAGGCGCAGGCGCGCTATGAGCTGGCAATCGCCGAAGAAATCGAGGCGCGGGACGAGCAGGACGCCGCCTTGCGTGAGCTCGGCTCGCTGATAGGCGTCCCGACCCTGGATATCGGCGACCTGGCGCCTTTGCACGACACCTTCCAGACCTTTGCCTTGCAGCCGGCCAGTTTCGACACCTGGCACGAACTGGCGGTGAGCAACAACCCCAGCCTGGCGTCCCAGCGCCAGGCGGTGGATGTGGCGCGCTTCGAGGTCGAACGCAACCGCGCCGGACACCTGCCCAAGGTCAATGCCTACGCAACAATGCGCCAGAACGAATCGGAAAGTGGCAACACCTACAACCAACGCTACGACACCAACACCATCGGTCTGGAAGTCAGCGTGCCGCTGTATGCCGGCGGCGGTGTCTCGGCGTCGACCCGCCAGGCCAGTCGCAACATGGAACAGGCCGAATACGAGCTGGAGGCCAAGACCCGCGAGACGCTGATCGAACTGCGCCGTCAGTTCAACGCCTGCGTGTCGGGGATGAACAAACTGCGCGCCTACCAGAAAGCCCTCAGCTCCGCCGAAGCGCTGGTGGTATCGACCCGGCAAAGCATCCTCGGCGGCGAGCGGGTCAACCTCGACGCGCTCAATGCCGAGCAACAGCTCTACACCACCCGCCGCGACTTGGCCCAGGCCCGCTACGACTATCTCATGGCCTGGACCAAGCTGCATTACTACGCCGGCACCCTAGGCCCGCAGGACCTGGCGAAGGTGGATGAGGCGTTTGTGTCCCGGGCGCCGATGCAATAACCGGCTCCCTCGCCACAGAAGCCAGGCAGGCCACAGGATTTTTACAACAACTAAGGATGGTTCGTGATGAAAATCGATAACAAAAAACACCCCAGGCCGGCAGGTCGCCTATTCCTGCTCAAGGCCCTCAACCACGCCATGCTCTGCGCACTGGCGACCTTGGGCACGGCCCAGGCGGCGCCTTATGTCGAGAGCGGCAGGGCGGGTGACCCGGACAGCTGGCGCAGCGGCGAATTCAACGCCGAATGGGGGGTGGAGGCGATCAACGCGCAGCAGGCCTACGCCTCCGGATACACCGGCAAGGGCGTCAAGCTGGGGATCTTCGACCAGCCGGTCTACGCGGCCCACCCGGAGTTCTCCGGCACCGGCAAAGTCGTGACCTTGGTCACCAGCGGCATTCGCGAATACACCGACCCCTACATCCCGGTGAAGGCCGGTGATCCGTTCCGCTACGACGGTTCACCCACCGTCGGCTCGGACGGTAAGCTGGGGTCCCACGGCACCCATGTCGGCGGGATCGCCGCCGGCAGTCGCGATGGCAGCCCGATGCACGGCGTGGCGTTCGATGCGCAGATCATCAGCGCTGACAACGGCGACCCGGGGCCCGAGGACGGCATCATCCGGGGCAACGATGGCGCGGTGTACAAGGCCGGCTGGGACGCGTTGATCGGCAGCGGTGCACGGATCATCAACAACAGCTGGGGCATTGGTATCACCGATCGCTTCGACCAGGGCGGTCGCGATCCGGCGTTCCCGCACTTCACCGTGCAGGATGCGCAACTGCAATTCGATCAGATCAAACCCCTGCTGGGTACCAAGCCCGGCGGCGCCTACGAGGGGGCCATCGCGGCGGCCCGCAGCGGGATCGTGACGATCTTCGCCGCGGGCAACGACTACAACCTCAATAATCCCGATGCCATCGCGGGCCTGGCGTATTTCGTCCCGGACATCGCGCCGAACTGGCTCACCGTGGCGGCGCTGCAGGTCAACCCGGACACCGCCAGCGCCAATCCATACACCATCAGTACCTTTTCCTCGCGCTGCGGCTACACCGCCAGTTTCTGCGTGTCGGCACCGGGCACCCGGGTCTACAGCGCCGTGATCGGCGGCACCCGTGCCGACGACCTGACCGTGGGCTACGCCAACAAGAGTGGCACGTCCATGGCCGCGCCGCATGTCGCTGGCAGCGTGGCAGTGTTGATGGAGCGTTTTCCCTACATGACCGGCGCCCAGGTCGCGAGCGTGCTGCGTACCACCGCCACCGACATGGGCGCGCCGGGCGTCGATTCGTTGTATGGCTGGGGCATGATCAACCTTGGCAAGGCCATCGACGGGCCGTCGATGCTGGTGACCGATCAGGATATCCCCGCGGAGTTTCGCATCGATGGCGCCTATGGTTCCGGTCAGTTCGTGGCGGACTTGCCGGGCATCGGCGCGATCATCGATGCGGGCAAACCCACGGAACGGCTGTGCAGTGGCATCCAATGTGGCCTGGACGTTTGGCGCAACGACATCGCCGGTCACGGCGGGCTGACCAAGGAAGGTATCGGCACCCTGGTGCTCACCGGCGAAAACACCTACAGCGGGCCGACCCTGGTCAATCAAGGGCGACTGGCGATCAATGGCTCGCTGGCATCGGCGGTTACCGTCAACGACGGCGGCATTCTCGGCGGCAACGGGCGCATCGCCAGTCTGATCGCCAGCCGCGGCGGCAGCGTGGCGCCGGGCAATTCCATCGGCACCCTGCAAGTGGCCGGCGACGTGACATTCCAACCCGGTTCGAACTACGCGGTGGAAGTCTCGCCCACCTCCAGCGACCTGATCGTGGCGGGCGGCAAGGCGTCCATCGATGGGGCGACGGTGTCGCTGTCCTTGGAAAACAGCCCGACGCTGCTGACGGCTGGGGAAGTGAAAAGCCTGCTGGGCAGGCAGTTCAATATCTTGCAGGCCGCCGGTGGCATCGATGGGCGTTTCGCGCAAGTTTTGCCCAACTACGCATTTCTGGGGGGCGACCTGGCGTACAGCGCCAACGGCATTCAACTGGCGGTCGAGCGTAACGACGCGTCATTTGCCAGCCTCGGCTTGACGCCCAACCAGCGTTCAGTGGCCACTGCCGCCGAGCGATTGGGCGCGGGCAACGGGTTGTACGAGGCCTTGCTGCTGGCGCCCAGCGCCGCCGTGGCACAGCAGGCGTTCCAGCAGTTGTCCGGTGAAATCCATCCGGCCATCGGTACGCTACTGATCAATGACAGCCGTCAATTGCGCGACGCCGTGGCTGATCGCCTGCGCCAGGACGCGCTCTATGACGCCGGTACGCCGACCGACACCAGCAGCAATGCCTGGTTCAAGGTGCTGGGGGCTTGGGGCAAGAACGAGGGTGGGCATGATCAAGCCAGTTCCACCAGCTCCATCGGTGGATTGCTGGCCGGTGTCGATGGCCTGATCAGCGACCAGACACGTCTGGGCTTCGTCACTGGCTACAGCGACAGTTCGTTGAGCATGGGCGATGGCACCCATTCCTCAGCCAAGGCCGACAGCTATCATCTGGGTGTCTATCTGGGGCATGAGATCGACGCGTTGCGCCTGACCGTCGGCGGCGCTCACAGTTGGCATCGCATCGACGTCAAGCGTGACCTGCAATGGGGCGACGTCAGTGGCCGGGAGAAAACCAAGCGCGATGCCCGGACCACCCAGCTCTTCACCGAAGCGGCGTATCGCCTGGACGGACAAGCGGTGGCCCTGGAACCGTTCGCCAACCTGGCTTATGTGCATCTGGACAGCGACAGTTTCCATGAGAAAGGCGACAACGCGGCCCTGCACGGTGGCGACGACCGCCGCGATGCCGTGCTCTCGACCCTGGGCGTGCGGGCCAGCCACACCCTGGCACTGTCGGATCAACAGCAACTGCAACTGTCCGGCTCCCTCGGCTGGCAGCACAACCTGAGCCATACCACGTCCGAACAGGACCTGGCCTTCGCCGGCAGCAGCAACACCTTCGCGGTGCAGAGCGTGTCCATGGACCGTAACGCCGCCGTGGTTGGCGCCCGTGCGGGGCTTGCGGTCGCCAAGGATGTGCGGGTCAACCTCGACTACAACGGCCTGATCGGCTCCCGGGATAAAACCCACGGCGTGGGCCTGACCCTGGATTGGCAGTTCTGACCATGAAGAAGGGGCTGGACATGCCCCTGTGGCGAGGGAGCTTGCTCCCGCTGGAGTGCGCAGCGCTCCCCAGGTCGGCTGCCATGCACCCGAGCGGGAGCAAGCTCCCTCGCCACAAAAACTGTACCTCCCGGTTCTAGCATTCCAACAACAAAAAGAGAGCAACAACCATGGGTATCTACGACTACAAGAACCTCGGCACCGCCGAATCCAAGGCACTGGTCAGCGACGCAATGGCGATCATGCTGTACACCTACCACAACCTCGACCACGGCTTTGCCGCCGGTTACCAGCACAACGGCTTCGGTGCCGGCTTGCCGGCGACCCTGGTCACCGCGCTGCTGGGAGGGACCGATTCCCAAGGGGTGATTCCCGGCGTGCCGTGGAACCCTGATTCGGAAAAACTGGCCCTGGAGGCGGTGCAGAAGGCTGGCTGGACGCCCATCAGTGCCACGCAACTGGGCTACGCCGGCAAGGTGGATGGTCGCGGGACGTTTTTTGGCGAAAAAGCCGGCTACACCACCGCGCAGGTCGAGATCCTCGGCAAGTACGACACCGCGGGTCACCTGCAGGAAATCGGTGTGTCGTTTCGCGGCACCAGCGGCCCTCGGGAAAACCTGATTGGCGATTCCATTGGCGACGTGATCAACGACCTGATGGCCGCCCTGGGGCCCAAGGACTTTGCGAAAAACTACGCCGGCGAAGCCTTTGGCAACCTGCTGGGGGACGTCGCGAAGTTTGCCCAGGCCCATGGCCTGACGGGCGCGGACGTGCTGGTCAGCGGCCACAGCCTGGGCGGGTTGGCGGTCAACAGCCTGGCGGACTTGAGCGCCAGCCAATGGTCGGGATTCTACGCCGATGCCAACTACATCGCCTACGCTTCGCCGACCCAGAGCAGCACCGACAAGGTCTTGAACATCGGTTACGAGAACGATCCGGTGTTCCGCGCCCTGGATGGCTCGACGTTCAACCTCGCATCGGTGGGCGTGCACGATGGGCAACAGGCGTCGGCCACCAACAACATCGTCAGCTTCAACGACCACTATGCTTCGGCGGCATGGAACGTCTTGCCGTTTTCCATCCTCAACATCCCCACCTGGATTTCCCACCTGCCTAGCGGCTACAGCGATGGCATGGGCAGGATCATGGGCTCGGCGTTCTACGACCTCACCGAAAAAGACTCCACCATTATCGTTGCCAACCTGTCAGACCCCGCGCGGGCCAATACCTGGGTGCAAGACCTCAACCGCAACGCTGAAACCCATACCGGCAGCACCTTCATCATCGGCAGCGACAGCAACGACCTGATCCAGGGCGGCCAGGGCAACGACTTTCTGGAAGGCCGCGCCGGCAACGACACCTTTCGCGATGGCGGTGGTTACAACGTGATACTGGGCGGGCAGGGCAGCAACAGCCTGCAACTGCAGCAGTCGGTGAAGGATTTCAGTTTTGCCCATGACGGGGCAGGGACGCTGTACCTGCGCGATGCCCATGGCGGGATCAGCATAACCCGTGACATCGGCACGCTGGTCAGTAAGGAGTCCGGGTTGTTCTGGGGGCTGCTCAAGGATGAGGTGAGCCACGGCGTCACCGTCGACGGCCTGGTGGCGGGCGGCAACCTGACGGCGTATGCGTCTTCGGTCAAGGGCAGTGCGGCCAACGACACCTTGGTGGCGAGTACGAAGGGTGACTGGTTGTTCGGCCAGGGCGGCAACGATGTACTGGTGGGCGGCGCGGGTAACGACACCTTCGTCGGCGGTGCGGGCAACGACCTGATGCAATCGGGCGGTGGCAGCGACACCTTTCTTTTCAATGGTGCGTTCGGCCAGGATCGGATCAGCGGTTACAAGGCAGGGGACAAGCTGGTATTCCTCGGCGTACCCGGCGCCGGGGCGGGTCATGACTACAGTGAGCACCTGTCACAAGTGGGCCATGACACGCTGCTCAAGGTCGGTGACAGTTCCGTGACCCTGGTGGGGGTGAATATCGGTCAGGTGGGTGGCGAAGGGATCGTGTTCGCCTGATATCGCTATCGCGAGCAAGCTCGCTCCCACGGGGGATTTCGGTGTACGCAGGATTAGTGTTCACCGCCGGACCCTGTGGGAGCGGGCTTGCTCGCGAAGGGGGCTGAACATTCAACATCATTGCAAACTGACCCACCGCTTTCGCGAGCAAGCCCGCTCCCACAGGAATGGGGGGTGAATACAGGATTCTGCGAGCACCGGAAAACAAATGTGGGAGCGAGCTTGCTCGCGATGGCTGCCTACAGGCCTGGAAATCAGTCTTCCTTGCGAATGGTTGCCACATCATCGGCGCGGACCCGGACTTTCCTGCCGGAAATATCCTCGAACTCGTAGAAACCGTCGGCGGTGCGGGTGTTAGGGGTGTCCTTGGTCAAATACTGGGTACCGTTTTGCAAGGTCACTACCGTGGGCGACGCGCAGCCAGCCAGAGCCATAAATGCCACGGCGACCAGGGACACGCCCAGAAACCTGATGTTCATAACCATAACCTCTCAATCAAAAGGACACGGAGCAACTGATTCGACCGCGCCATCACATTAGCTAACCGCCATTGGTCTCGCTTGCCGTAGGAAAGTTCATCGCTAGGTGAAGGATTTCACGTTAAATATAGGAGACCGTTCATCTTTTGCGGTTGCCTGAGGGGTTTACAGCTGTTATCTGTATGCATAACCAGTACATCTGACACCCTTGGCGTTTCTTCCCGTGGCAACCCGTTCTCTCGACGATCCGTATTACTACCTGAACAACTTCCAGCAAGTGCTCGCGTGGTTGAGCCAGCGTTATGCAGACGTGCTCAGCCACGAAGAGCAGCGCTTCATCGACGATTTCGCAGCGCTGCCCCGTGCTTCCCAAGGCTTGTTGGTGCGGATGGTGATGCGCAAGGGGCTGCGGTTTCGTCATGGCAAGCTGAGTTACCCGGAAATCGGCGACATTGGCGCCGCCGTCGCGCCGCTATTGGCCCTGGGATGGGTCGAGGAACAGGCCCCCATCGGGCTCGTTGAACTGTTCGACGTGCTGCTCAAGGCGGAAATCCTTCTGTGCCTGGGCCACCTGATCGAACAGCCCAAGGCGAAAAAGGCCGAATGGCTCCAGGCCCTGGATAATCACCCCAGCCCGCTCCAGCCTTTTCGTACCTGGTGTCCGCAGCTTGACGACCGCCTGTACAGCCTGACGATCATGCCTCTGTGCGACAGGCTGCGCTTGATGTTCTTTGGCAACCTCTACCAGGATTGGTCGGAATTCGTCCTGGCGGACCTGGGCATCTTCACCTACGAAACCGTTGAGTTCAGCGCCGAGTCACGGGGCTTGCGCAGTCGCGACGACGTCGATGCCTGCCTGTTCCTGCACGACTGCCAGCAGCGCTTCGAAGCCGGCGAGCCCCCGGACGATATCGTCGCCCAGGTCAACGAACTGTCCTTGGATAATCCGTGGCTGGAGCGACGCCGGGGCAAGTTGTTGTTCCAGATCGGCCAGCATGGCGAGCGTATCGGCGATTTCGCCTTGGCCTTGTGCATCTATCGCGATTGCACCTACCCGGGCGCGCGGCTGCGGATGGTCCGGGTATTGGAGCGAATCGGCGAGTATGCCCTGGCCCTGGAATTGGGCGAGGCGGCGGCGCAGACACCGCAAAGCGCTGCCGAAACCCAGGCCTTGCTTCGGATCGTGCCTCGCCTGCGGCGCAAGCTGGGCGGCCCGCCGGTGCCACGGGTCATGGCCCGGGAAGTGGACCGCCTCGACCTGCATCTGCCGCGCGTCGAACCGGACTTGTCGGTGGAATACCACGTCCAGGCCCACCTGCACGATGAAACCGCGCCGGTGCATTACGTCGAGAACAGCCTGATCAATTCACTGTTCGGCCTGCTGTGCTGGCCGGCGATCTTCGCGCCGTTGCCGGGCGCGTTTTTCCACCCGTTCCAGCGCGGGCCGGTCGACCTGCTCAATGAGGATTTCCATGCCCGTCGCGCCGAGTTGTTCGCGGCCTGCCTGGCAGAGTTGGACGATGGCCGCTATCGGCAGACCATCGGTCGTCGTTACGTTGAGAAGTGGGGCGTGCAATCGCCTTTCGTGTTCTGGGGCGCGTTGTCCGAGCCCTTGCTGGAACAGGCCCTCGATTGCTTGCCGGCCGAGCACCTCAAGCACTGGTTCCAGCGCCTGCTGCTGGACATCAAGGCCAACCGCGCCGGCATGCCGGACCTGATCCAGTTCTGGCCGCAGCACAAGACTTACCGCATGATCGAAGTCAAAGGCCCCGGTGATCGCCTGCAAGACAACCAGCTGCGTTGGCTGGAGTTCTGTCACGAGCACCAGATGCCCGTCGCCGTTTGCTATGTGCAATGGGCAACGTCTGCCATCGCGAGCGAGCTCGCTCCCACAGAAGACGAACCACCCCAGATCATCCATGGCAATGGCAGCGAGCTTGCTCGCGATGGGCGCACATGAGCCCGACACCCAGCTACAGCATCGCCGTGCGTGCGCTGTGTGAGTTCACCGCCAAGATGGGCGACCTTGACCTGCGCTTCACCCCCTCGCCGACAGCCCTGGAAGGCATCGCCGGCCATCGCACCGTCGCCTCGCGGCGCACCGAGGGTTATCAGGCTGAAGTGGCCCTCGAAGGTCATTGGCAAACATTGACGGTCAAGGGGCGGGCCGACGGCTACGACCCGGTCCGCCAGTGCCTTGAAGAAGTGAAGACCTATCGGGGCGAGCTGAGCAAACAGCCGGCCAACCATCGCCAGCTGCATTGGGCCCAGGCGAAAATCTATGGCTGGCTGATGTGCCAAAAGCTGCAGTTGCCGCACATCGACGTGGCCCTGGTGTATTTCGACATCGTCAGCGAAAAGGAAACCTGCCTCACCCAACGCTTCGAGGCGGCCCAGTTACAAGCTTTCTTCGAAGCACAATGCGCGCTGTTCCTGGCCTGGGCCGAGCAGGAAATGGCCCATCGACAGGCGCGTAACCTCGGCGCGCAGGCGCTGGTCTTCCCCCATGCGGGTTTCAGGCCCGGGCAACGGCACTTGGCCGAGTCGGTGTTCAAGGCAATCACTACCGGTCGCTGCCTGATGGCCCAGGCGCCCACTGGCATCGGCAAGACCGTTGGCACCTTGTTCCCGATGCTCAAGGCTTTAGCGCCGCAGCAACTGGACAAGGTGTACTTTCTCACGGCGAAAACCCCGGGGCGCAAGCTGGCCCTGGATGCGGCGCGGGTGATTACCCACAGCGCGCCGTCGATGCCGTTGCGGGTGCTGGAAATGATCGCCCGGGACAAGGCCTGCGAGTACCCGGACAACGCCTGCCATGGCGAATCCTGCCCGCTGGCCCGTGGTTTCTATGACCGCCTGCCGGGCGCCCGGGCAGCGGCGAGCCGGGTTTCGTTGCTCGATCAGGCGGCATTGCGCGACATTGCATTGGCCCATGAGGTGTGCCCGTATTACCTCAGCCAGGAAATGGCCCGCTGGGCCGACGTGGTGGTGGCCGACTACAACTATTACTTCGACTTCAGCGCCTTGCTCTTTGGCCTGGCCCAAGCCAATGGCTGGACGGTCGCGACCCTGGTGGACGAGGCCCATAACCTGGTGGAGCGCGGACGGCAGATGTACAGCGCGACCCTTGACCAGGCCACGTTGAGCAGTGTGCGCAAAACCGCCCCCGAACCGCTGAAGAAATCCCTGGAGCGGGTCAATCGCCAGTGGAACGCCTTGCATGCGCCTCAGGTGGCGGCCTATCAGGCCTATGAAAAACCGCCGGAAAAGCTGCTCCAGGCTTTGGCCACCTGTACCACCGCCATCGGTGATTACCTCAATGATCACCCCCAGGGTCTGGACAGCGGCTTGCAGACGTTCTACTTCGACGCCTTGCAGTTTGGCCGGGTGGCGGAAGCCTTCGACGAACATTTTCTGTTCGACGTCCACAAGCGCGAACTCGGCCGCCAGCGCAGCCTGTCGACGCTGTGCCTGCGCAACGTGGTGCCGGCCGCGTTCCTGCGGCCCAGGCTGACGGCGGCCCGCAGCACCGTGCTGTTTTCGGCGACCCTGAGCCCTCGACATTACTACGCGGACTTGCTGGGAACGCCGGGCGATACGGTGTGGATCGATGTCGAATCGCCGTTCAAGGCCGAGCAGTTGGACGTACAGGTGGTCAGCCGCATCTCCACGCGCTTTGCCCATCGCCAGGCGTCCCTGGAACCGATTGTCACGTTGATGGCCCGCCAGTTCAGCGAGCGCCCGGGCAACTACCTGGCCTTTTTCAGCAGTTTCGATTACTTGCAGCAAGTGGCCGGGCTGTTTGCCGAGCGGCACCCGCAGATAGCCCTCTGGACGCAATCGCGGGGCATGGGCGAAGCCTCCCGGCAGGCGTTTCTCGAACGATTCATGGAACACAGCCAGGGCATTGGCTTTGCGGTGTTGGGTGGCGCGTTCGGCGAAGGCATCGACTTGCCGGGTTCACGCCTGATCGGTGCGTTCATCGCCACCTTGGGGCTGGCGCAGTTCAACCCGGTCAATGAGCAGATGAAGCAACGCATGGCGGCGATCTTCGGCGATGGTTATGACTACGCTTATCTGTATCCCGGATTGCAGAAAGTCGTACAGGCGGCAGGCCGCGTAATCCGCACCCAACAGGATCGCGGGGTGGTGATGCTGATCGATGATCGGTTCGGCGAGGCCAGGGTGCAGCACTTATTGCCGCGTTGGTGGTCTGTCACCCAAGAGGCCCACAAATCCCCTTGTGGGAGCGAGCTTGCTCGCGATGGCAGACTGTCAGCCAGCATTGATGCAGACTGACCCACCGCTATCGCGAGCAAGCTCGCTCCCACAGGGTGGAAGGCTTGAGGATTTTTCCTGATGCCAGACTTGCTCCATAATCCGCAAAAAATCCACACGGATGCCCCGGCCAGATGCTCGAGAATGCCCCCAAGACCCCGCTCATGAACGAAGAACAGCGCTTCCGCCTGCTCATCGACGCGGTGGTTGACTATGCCATCTACATGACCGACCCTTCGGGCATCATCACCAGTTGGAACTCTGGCGCCAGGCGTTTCAAGGGTTATGAGGAGTCCGAGATCCTCGGCCAGCATTTCTCCCGTTTCTATACCAATCAGGACCGCGCCGCCGGCCTGCCGCAACGGGCGCTGGACACGGCCCTGCATGAGGGGCGTTTCGAAGGCGAGGGCTGGCGGGTGCGCAAGGACGGCACGCTGTTCTGGTCCCATGTGGTGATCGATCCGATCATCGACAGCCAGACGGGTACCTTGCTCGGCTTCGCCAAGATCACCCGCGACCTGACCGACCGCAAGATGGCCGAGGAAACCCTCAAGCAAAGCGAGCAGCAATTTCGCCTGCTGGTGCAAAGCGTCACCGACTACGCCATCTACATGCTCGACCCGGAAGGTCAGGTCACCAACTGGAACCTGGGGGCGCAGCGGATCAAGGGGTACCTTCCGGTGGAAGCCATCGGCCGGCATTTCTCGATGTTCTACACCCCCGAAGATCGTGATGCCGGCGAGCCGCAGCGCGCGTTGAGCATCGCTGCCAGCGAAGGGCGTTTCGAGAAAAAGGGCTGGCGCATGCGCAAGGATGGCACGCGTTTCATGGCCCACGTGGTTATCGATGCGATTCGCAGCGATACCGGCACGCTGCTGGGGTTTGCCAAGATCACCCGCGACATTACCGATGCCACCCAGGCCCGGCAGGCCCTTGAACAGGCCCGCGAGGCGTTGTTTCAATCCCAGAAACTGCAAGCCATCGGTCAGCTCACCGGCGGTATCGCCCATGATTTCAATAACCTGTTGACGGTCATCCTCGGCAACCTGGAAATCGTGCGCAAGCGCATGGCCAACGAACCGAAACTCACTCAATTGCTGGACAATGCGACCCAGGGCGCGTTGCGTGGGGTTTCGCTGACCCAGCGCATGCTCGCGTTTGCCCGTCGGCAGAAATTGACCTACGAATCGGTCGAGCTGGCGGCCCTGGTACAGGGCATCAGCGGCCTGCTGCAAAGCTCCCTGGGGCCGTCGATACACATCCAGACCCGTTTCGCCGAGGCGCTGTCGCCGGTGCTGGCCGATGTCAATCAACTGGAACTGGCGATTCTCAACCTGGCGACCAATGCCCGGGACGCCATGCCCCATGGCGGCCAGATCCTCATTGCAGCCGAGGAACGGCGAGGGGCTGATGCCGGGCCGGACAAGCCGATGGCCCCCGGGCGCTACATCTGCCTGGCGATGTCCGATGAAGGCGAGGGCATGGACGACGCCACGCTGGCCTCGGCCGTGGACCCGTTCTTCACCACCAAGGGCGTCGGCAAGGGCACGGGCCTGGGGCTGTCCATGGTGCATGGCCTGGCGGAACAGCTCGGTGGCCGCCTGATACTCAAAAGCCAGAAAGGCCTGGGGACCACTGCCGAATTGTGGTTGCCGGTGGCCGGCGATACGGCCCCTGGCAAAGTGGCGATCGAAGAGGCGGCGCCGCCGGTCCACGAGTTGAAAGTGCTGGTGGTCGACGATGACAGCCTGGTGTTGACCAGTACTCGCTTGTTGATCGAAGACCTGGGGCATCGAGTCCTTTGCGCCTCATCGGGGGGCCAGGCGCTGGAGCTGTACGGGCGCAACCCGGACATCGACCTGGTGATCACCGACATGGCCATGCCGCAGATGGACGGTGCGCAGTTGGCAAAACTGTTGCGCGACCGCCAACCGACCTTGCCCATCATCCTGGCCACCGGCTATGCCGAACGCCTGGAAGGTTTCGCCACGCAACTGCCTCGGTTGATCAAGCCATTCAAGCAGATCGACCTGATGCAGGTGATTGGGCAGACGATGAAATAGTCAGCCTCCTGTGGCGAGGGAGCTTGCTCCCGCTGGGTCGCGAAGCGGCCCCAATGTCGCGAGCGCTTTGCACTCAAGCGGGAGCGAGCTCCCTCGCCACAAGAGCAGGCGCTTATGGCGCCGATTCAGTGTTCTTCTTGAACCCACGCAAATTCATCGCACACAAGCAAAACTGCAACACGATCAATGCATACGCATGGGTATGCAGCCCCCAGACCACCCACAGGATATTGCTCGCGATGAAACAACTGAACCCCGCCACCCTGCGGCGGGGTTGGCGTGAGCCGATCAACCAGGCGGCCAGCACCGTGACGAGCATCGCCGGCCATTGCACCCATCCAAGATAATCCACACAACCGTCCTCTTGTTCTTACACAGTAGAGACCTTGGCGGTTGGGCAGCGTTTCCTCGGACTTTATTGCACCTGTGGTCCATCGGCTTGAACTTGCCGCGCGCCGGGTTCTTCTAATGAGTCCGAATCATCACCGAGGCACCGCCTGCGCAATGCCCAGAATACTCACCGGGCCCACCCCGGAAGAAGAACTGACGGAACACAACGCCAAACTGTTCGGCTCGCCCAAAGAGCGACTGGACTTCTATCGCCGGGAGATCCAATACGAAACCAGCATCCTGGCCAATCGAACCGATGCTTACCTGGCCGCTCAATCCTTCCTGGTGATCGCCTTTGCCTCCTGCATGGCCAACCTGAACCCGGAGTGGGGCAAGTTGTTCACGCTGATCGTGCCGCCATTCCTGGCCTTGCTGGGATTCCTCAGTTCGCTCAATGCCTGGCCGGGCATCAAGGCGGCCTACGAAATCATCGATCACTGGCATTTCAAGCAGAGCGAACTATTGCGCGCCGAACCCTTGATGGGGCTGGCCTATGACGAATCGCCGCTGTTCAGCGAGCGGGAGTCGACCCACAAGGGCTACCGCAAGTCGTTGCTGTTTTCGTTGCGTACCCCTTGGATCTTCGCCACGTTCTGGGTATTGCTGGGGACATATTCGGTTTATATCCAGGTGAGCAATCCAGGCGGTTGAGGCACACTTGCCTCAACTCGACCGCTTACGGCGCTCATACCATGCCAACGTAGGCTGGGTGGTGACGCCATGCACCAGAATGCTCAGGGCCACCACCGACAACGTGAGGTCGATGCACAGTTGCGCTACCGCTGGCGGCAGGTCATGGTTCAAGGCGAAGAACAGATAAAACAGGCTGCCGATCCCGCGAATGCCAAACCAGCCGATCAGCAGCCGTTGCGGTCCGTCGAGCAATCGCCGCCAGGGCACCAGCAGCACACTCAACGGGCGAATCACGAAAAACAGCAGGGCACCGATCGCCACGGCTCGCCAGTCCCAATGGCTGGCCAGCACGACCCCCAGCAGGGTCACCAGGAACACTTCCATCGACCGCTCCACCAAGCTGCCGAACGCCAGCATGTCGCTCATCATCACCCCGGCGGCCAATTGACCATCGTCCAGCGTCTCGGTATCGCCCGCGACGGCCTGTTGGGGATCGACGGTTTCGTGGCCCACCACCGGTTGCACCAGGTGCTCTGCCGGTGGCGCCTCTTCATCGGTGGATTGGACCTCGGCCTGACGCAGCCCCAGGCCGGCGGCGAACACCGAGAGAAAGCCATAGCCCTGGATCCACTCGGCCACGACGTAGGCCAGGGCAATCAGCGCCAGGGCCAGGTAATCATTGGGCGACAAAGTGCTGTCGGCATTCCTGATGCGCATCGACAGGGTCAGCTTGCCGATGCCGCGGCCCATCCAGTAGCCGACCAGCAACCCGGCCGGCACGGCCCACAGGACGTTGCGCAGCAGCCATTCACCGAGAAAACCGCTGCCGTCCTCACGCAGCATCAACAGGCCCAGGATGACAAAGGGAAACGCCGTGCCGTCGTTCAGTCCCGCTTCACCTGACAGGCCGAACCGCACCCGGTCGTCATCCCGGGCATCGTTGACCTGCACCAGCGCCGCCAGTACCGGGTCGGTGGGCGCCAGCATCGCGCCGATCAGCATCGACACGCCCCAACCCAAGCCCAGCAGATAGTGCAACGCCAGGCACAGGCCGGCGATGCACAGGATCATTACCGGCCCGGCCAGCCCATAGGCCACGCGCCAGGTTCGGTCCTTGAGAGGCAGGCGTAACTTGAGGCCGCTGACGAACAGCGAAAACACCACCGCGACTTCCGTGAGGTGTTCCATCCAGACCGACGAGTCGCTGACGTCCAGCTTCAGCACATCCAGCCCCAGCGGCCCGATGGCGACACCCAGCACCAGGCACATCGCCGAGGTGGTGACCGGCATCCAGCGCAAATAAGAGGAGGTCAGGGCCAGGGTCAGCAACACCGCGCCGAGCACCGCTACCCATACTGTGAACGTCATCGTTGCTCCTTGGATAGCGCCTGGTGGTCTCTGCATTCGAGGCCCGGAGCGAAGCGAGGGTTCCCACCAAAGCAGCAGGTCCCCGTTTATCCGCCTGCCATTCAATCCAACGGAATTTTTCGCCGTTCCTCGCGCTCTGCAACAGAAGAGACGTTCTGATTCAGCGTCCGCCAAGAACCCAAGAGGCCCTTATGACTGCGCTGACACCCCTCCAATCCCAGCCGGCCACCGTGCACCCCGTCATCCATAAAGGACAGGTGCGCCAATGCTATGAACGGCTGCTCCAGGGCTCCGACGATGGCGACAAGCAAGCCGTCGCCCAAACGTTCCTCCAGCAATGCATCGCCAAAGCCGAGGCACTCCCCCAGGAAATGCCCTCTGAGCCCATGGCGCTGCAGGCCTGGGTCGAACAACAGAGCGCCGGCGTGGCCCGGCAATACGCTGACTACCTGGAGCGGCGCCAGAACGGCGGCCTACGGGAGTTCTTCAGCGGCAAGGCCCATGCCCTGTACTTCCTCCAGGCCGTGGCCCCGACCAAACGGGTGGACGGCGCCTGGCTGTATGGCGTGGTCAAGCACTGGCACGACCACCGTTTCGAAGGGTTGCTGTGCACCTACCTGGAAGAACTGGGGGACGGTCATCCCGCGCAAAATCATGTGGTGCTCTATCGTAAGTTGCTCGCCGAATACGACCTGTCGGACGCCCCGGACATCGACGACGATCTGTATCTGCAAGGCGCCGTGCAACTGGCCCTGGGCTATGCCGGCGACGAGTACCTGCCGGAGGTCATCGGCTACAACCTGGGCTACGAACAATTGCCCCTGCATCTGTTGATCAGCGCCTATGAGCTGAGCGAACTGGACATCGATCCGTACTATTTCACCCTCCACGTCACCATCGACAACGCCAGCACCGGCCACGCCCACAAGGCCGTGCAAGCGCTGCTGCAACTGATGCCGATGGAAGCGGACCGTGAGGCTTTCTGGCAGCGAGTCACGCTGGGCTATCGCCTCAATGACCTGGGGCGGGGCAGCCGGGCCATCATCGGCTCCTTCGACCTGGATCGCGAAGTGCTGGACATGCTCGAACGCAAACGCCCGTTCGGTCAGCACATGCATTCCGATTACTGCAAATTCGAAGGCAAGACCGTCAACCAGTGGCTCTCGGCGCCGGGCCAGTTGGAAGGGTTCCTGACGGCCATGCAGAACAAAGGTTGGATCAAGCGCCATGAAAACCCGCAACACAGCCGCTTCTGGACGCTGGTCGACGGTGCAGGGGCGGCCATGTTCGGGGTGTTCAGCCCCTACGAAAAACAGCTGCTGCATGACTGGATCGCCGGTGACTGGCTGGACGAGGGCGTGAAGTCCGGTGCCCGGCGTGCTCCGGTTGCGGCTTGTGTGCCCGCGACGCCGATGGATGATCCCGATGTGCAAAGCCTGCAACAGGCGCTGCAAGGCCGCACGCCGAACGAGCAGATGCAAGTCCTGATGCCCTGGCTCTGTGCCCGCTGCCACAGCCATCCGGCCGGGCTGCTGGCGACTCGCCGGTTCATCGAACTCAAATCCGCACTTCGCTAGGGAGCCCTGCATGAATGAAGAAGAACGTCTGTCCGAGCCGGACCTTGCACTGCTGCAACTGGGTCGACGCCTGCAAGCCGACGGCTACCGTTTCATCACCCCGACCCCGTTGACCCACGAACGGGTCAACCAGCGTCCCGGCAATGAGCGCGCCAAGACCTTGCGGGACGTGTTCGGGTGGTCGCGGCCGTTTGCGCCGGGGCTGATCAGCACCGACGAACAGCGGCAATTGCAAGACGCCCAGGTGCTGGAAGCACACGACGGCTTGTTGCGTAGCCGGGTGCGCTGGTCGAGCCTGGATGGCTTGCTGTTTGCCCATTCGCAGTTTCCCACGCAAGCCAGCGATGCGGTGTTCTTCGGCCCTGACACTTATCGTTTCGCCCAACTGATCCATACTCACCTGCAACAGAACTTCACAGCTGTGCAGCGCGCCGTGGACATCGGTTGCGGCGCGGGTGTCGGGGCCATCGTGATTGCCCGCGCCCGTCGTGAAGCGCAAGTGCTGGCCGTGGACATCAACCCCCAAGCCCTGCGTCTGAGCGCCGTGAATGCCGCGCTGGCGGAGGTGGCCAACGTCGAGGTCGCCCGCAGCGACGTGCTGCAGGACGTGCCAGGCCAGTTCGACCTGATCGTCGCCAACCCGCCGTACATGGCCGACCCCTCCGAGCGCGCCTATCGCCATGGCGGCGGCACACTGGGCGCCGGGCTGTCGCTGCGCATCGTCGAGCAGGCCTTGCCCCGGCTCACACCTGGCGGCTCGCTGGTGCTCTACACCGGCGTGGCCATGGTGGATGGGCGCGATCCGTTCCTCGAAGCGCTGGGGCAGTGGCGTGACTCGGCGGATTTCGGCTGGACCTACAAGGAATTGGACCCGGACGTGTTCGGTGAAGAACTGCTCACGCCGGGTTATCAGGACGTGGAAAGGATCGCCGTGGTGGCGTTGGTTGTAACCCGCATTGGCGCAGGTCTGGGCGGGGCTATCGGAGGGACTATCGATGAACAGGCGCATGAAATTCGGCGTTGAAGAGGAGTATTTCATCACGGACCTGAACACCCGGTGCATGCCGGGTGAACCCCCTGCGGAGGCTGTCGCCGCGTGCCAGGCTGAACTGGGCAAGCATTTCGCCCATGAGATGTTCCAATGCCAGGTGGAAATGGCCTCGCCCATCTTTCGCAGCCTGCCCGAGGCTGCCGACTACCTGAACCAAGTGCGTACGGGCCTGAACCAGCGCCTGGCGCCCTATGGCCTGGGCCTGCTCAGTGCCGGTTCACACCCGATGGCCACCCAGGTGCTGCAACCCACCGACGAGCTGCACTTCCAGCAACTGTTCGATGATTATCAGCGGGTGGCGCGGCGCAGCGTGCTGTCGGGCCTGCATGTACACGTGGAAGTCCCGGCCACGCAGGATCGGGTGCGTATCATGAATGAGGTCCTGCCGTGGTTGCCGATGTTCCTGGCCCTGAGCGCATCATCGCCATTCTGGAACGGTGGCTACAGCGGCTTCAGCAGCTATCGACAGGTGGCCTGCGATGAATGGCCGCGCATGGGGGTGCCGGAGTATTTCGAAGATGAATCAGCGTTCGGCGGCTACGTCGACATGCTCATGCGCACCGGGTCCATTCGCCAGGCCAGCGATTGCTGGTGGGTGATACGGCCTTCCTCACGTTATCCCACGTTGGAGCTGCGCATTTGCGATGCCTGCCCACGGGCGGACGATGTCCTTTGTCTGGTCTCGCTGTTTCGCCTGATGGTGGCTCACGCCGTGACGCAGCGCCGGCCCGGTGCCCGCTACAGCCAGATGTCCCAGTGGATCCTCAAGGAAAACCGCTGGCGGGCCAAGCGCCACGGGATTCTTGCGGAGTTCATCGTCGAGGGCCAGGAACAGCCGATGCTGATCGGTGAGTGGCTGACCCTGGCAGAACAGATTTTCGGTGAAACCGCGGCCGAGCTGGGTGTCCAGGATGTGTTCAAGCAGGCCCGCCGGATCGTCCAGGAAGGCACCAGCGCTGATCGGCAACTCGTGCTCTACGAACAAGGCCTGCTGCTGGGCGATTCGGTCGAACAGGCCTTGAGCCGGGTGGTCGATCAGTTGCTCGCGGAAACCGCTGGGATGCCGGTGGCCGACCCAGCCTTGCAACAGGTGGCAGGTGGTCCATGAGCAGCAAGACCCTGGATGACTACAACCGCATGCGAGATTTCGCCGCTACTCCGGAGCCGGCGGCGAAACGTTCGCGCAAGTCGGCAAAAACCGCCCACGCCTTGCAGTTCTGCATTCAAAAGCACGATGCCTCGCGGCTGCATTACGACTTTCGGCTGGAGCTGGACGGTGCGCTCAAGAGCTGGGCGGTGCCCAAGGGGCCCTCCCTGGACCCCAAAGCCAAACGCCTGGCCGTGCATGTCGAAGATCATCCACTGGATTACGCCACGTTCGAGGGCAACATCCCTGAAGGCCACTACGGTGCCGGTGACGTGATCGTCTGGGACCGGGGCGTCTGGATTCCCCAGGGGGATCCCCATGAGGCCTACGAAAAAGGCCGGCTCAAGTTCGAGTTGCAAGGGGAAAAGCTCAGCGGCCTGTGGAACCTGGTACGCACCCACATGCCCGGCAAGCAGGAGCAGTGGTTCCTGATCAAGCATCAAGACCAGGCCGCCCGCCCCGAAAGCGAATACGACGTGGTCCAGGCCGAGCCGGACAGCGTGCTCAGCGATCGCACCCTCGTGCCCAAGCGTCGAGGCAAGGCTGCCGCCAAAGCGGTGAAGCAACCGGAAAAAGCCGCGCGGCCGAAATCGCCGAAACGCGCCTCGAAAGGCACCCTCAGCGGTGCGGTCGCCGGCCCGCTGCCTGAAACCCTCAAGCCGGAACTGGCGACCCTGGTGGAAAGTGCGCCCGACGGCGAATGGCTCTATGAGATCAAGTTCGACGGTTACCGGGTCATGGCGCGGATCGAAAACGGCGACGTCAGGCTGCTCACCCGCAACGGCCATGACTGGACCCACAAATTGCCAAGACAGGCCGAGGCCTTGGCCGCGTTGGGGTTGGAATCGGCCTGGCTCGACGGCGAGATGGTGGTCGCCAACGAGCAGGGTGTGCCGGACTTCCAGGCTTTGCAAAACGCCTTCGAGGCCGGCAGCAGCGGCAAAATCGCCTATTACCTGTTCGACGTGCCATATCTCAATGGCATGGATTTGCGCAACGTGCCGGTGCAAGAGCGCCGGGCCGCCTTGGCCGCCGTGCTGGAGCCCAACGAAAGCCCCTTGCTGCGTTTCTCCGATGCCTTCGAAGAAACCCCTGACGCGCTGCTCAACAGCGCCTGCCAGATGCAGATGGAAGGGCTGATCGGCAAGCGCGTCGGCAGCACCTATGTGTCCAGGCGCAGCAACGACTGGATCAAGCTCAAATGCAAGAATCGCCAGGAGTTCGTGGTGGTGGGCTTCAGCGATCCGAAAGGCGCTCGCAGTGCCTTCGGTGCCTTGCTGCTGGGGCTGCATGATGCCGACAGCGGCCAGTTGCGCTACGCCGGTAAGGTCGGCACCGGGTTCAACGAAACCACCCTTAAAAGCATCTACCAGCAATTGCTGCCCCTGGAGACGAAAAAGGCCGCCGTGGCGAATCCACCCACCGGCTACGAAGCCAAGGGCGTGCACTGGCTGGAACCGACGCTGTTGGCCGAAGTGGCCTTTGCCGAAATGACCAAGGAAGGCTCGGTGCGCCATGCGGTCTTCCATGGCTTGCGCAACGACAAGCCGGCCAAGGACATCACTCAGGAGCTTGCCAAACCCGTGAAAAAAACCACTGCGGCGAAAAAAACCAGCACCCAGGACGAACCTGACACGAAACCGCACAAGGCAAAGATCAGGACAAAAGCCAAGGCCCCGGCCATGGACGGCAAGGTCCGCATCACTCACCCGGAGCGGGTCATCGACGCTAGCAGTGGCACCACCAAGTTGCAGTTGGCCGAGTATTACGCCAGCGTTGCCGAATTCATCCTGCCGGAACTGGAAGATCGCCCGGTCGCCTTGGTCCGGGCGCCGGATGGCATCGCCGGTGAGCTGTTCTTCCAGAAAAACCCCGAGCGCCTGGCGATTCCCGGTATCACCAGCCTGGACAAGGAACTGACCGGGCAGCCGGTGATGATCATCAACAACGCCGAGGCGCTGATCGGCGCGGTGCAGATGAGCACGGTGGAACTGCACACCTGGAATGCCACGTCTGTCGATCTGGACAAGCCCGACCGCTTCGTCCTCGACCTCGACCCGGACCCGGCGCTGCCCTGGAAAAGCATGGTCGAGGCGACGCAGCTCACCTTGTCGGTGCTCGATGAACTAGGCCTCAAGGCGTTTCTCAAGACCAGCGGCGGCAAGGGCATTCATGTGGTGGTGCCATTGACGCGCAAACTGGGCTGGGACGAGGTCAAGGGCTTCAGTCATGCGATTGTCAGTCACATGGCCAAGTTGCTGCCGGACCGTTTTTCGGCGGTGTCCGGGCCGAAGAACCGGGTAGGGCGGATCTTCATCGATTACCTGCGCAATGGGCTGGGCTCCACGACCATCTGTGCCTACGCCGCCCGGACCCGGGAGGGGTTGCCGGTGTCGGTGCCGATATTTCGTGAGGAGGTGGCTGAGCTCAAGGGGGCGAACCTGTGGAATGTGCACAATGTTCATGAGCGTCTGGCGGAGGTGGGTCACGAGCCTTGGGCCGGGCTGAAGAAGACTCGACAGAGCATTACGGCTGAGATGCGCAGGCGTATCGGTATGAAGAAAGTCTGAGCTATAGCGGCTATTCGGATGTTCAGAAGTCACAAATGCTCTATACGACGCGGTCCCCTGTGGGAGCGAGCTTGCTCGCGAAGAGGCCAGCAAGCCCAAGATCCCTGTGACTGCACCACCGCCATCGCGAGCAAGCTCGCTCCCACAGGATGAACCTGATCATCTCAAGCCCCTGTCATCGGTAATCTGAAATGCGTTCAGCCCACCGGGACACGCAAATATTCCGGCTGCAGGTAGTTGAACCAGAGCAGGATCATTTCCACCAGGATTGTCACCAGGACCAGCAGGCCCACACCCCAGACACTTGCCGAATACAGCAGGCCTTGTTCCTTCTTGAGGCCCATGAACTTGGGCAGCCCGACGAACAGCAGGAATGTCGAGTAGGCCGACGCCAGCAACAGCACCGCCACGGCCAGCCAGCGGCTCGGGTAAAGCCCGAAGATTCCGGCCAGGAAGTACGGCGTTGCGGTATAGGCGGCGAAACCGATGCATTGGTTGACCGTCGGGCGCGCTTCGAAAGTGCGGGACATCCAGCGGATGAACAGCCCCATCAACGTGACGCCGACGACGCTGGTCAGGTACAGCAGCGCGCACAGTTGAAGGGCGCTGGCACTGCTGAGCCGTACCGTTTCGTTTTCGGCCAGGCTCCATCCGGTCCAGGTGGTGCCGATGAACAGGCATACCGCGGGAATCAGCGCGAGCAACAGCAAATGAGCCAGGTAATGGCGTGGATGTGCCTGTTCTTGCTCGCGTATGTCGGCCCAGGCGAATTCGGGCTGGGTGAACAGTTTGACGAAAGGTGCGGACATGACGACCTCCTGATCAGGACGGCCTCTGCATGAGGCCCTTATTGGGTTTGAGGCACGGAAAAACACCCGGGTTTCATTTATTTGCGGGTCCTGGCCGACGGGGCGATAAAGGGAATGAAACACAACGGCGAAGGTCAACCCATCAGCATCCCTGAAGGACCGTCTGCCATGACTGTTGCCCAAATCCTGGTTGATTATTTGCGTGATCATGACCTGCGCCTGACCACGGCCGAATCCTGCACCGCCGGAAAGATCGTCACATTGCTGGCCGAGGTGCCCGGCAGTGGGTCACTGATCGAAAGCGGTTATGTGGTGTATTCTCCGGAGGCCAAGCAGCGCTTGCTCGGTGTCAGCCCACGCACCATCGAGACGTTCAATCTCACCAGCCGCGAAGTCGCCGAGGAGATGGCCCTCGGTGCCTTGCACGATGCCAATGCCAATACGGCGGTGGCCACCACCGGTCTGCTCGGGCCAGACGACAAGGACGGAATACCCGCCGGCACCGTCTGCTTTGCCTGGGCGTTCGACGTGGACGGTCAGCGAGCATTGTTCAGCCGTTGCGTGCGGTTCTTCGGCAGTCGCGGTCAGGTGCAATTGCAGGCCGCCGAATACGTGTTGCAACAACTGCCCGGCTTTCACCAGCGCGCCGTGGCCGGCGAGCGGCGATAGGGGGCGGGCCATGAGCGATCCATACGAGCAGGACGACCACCGGAGCCGCCAGTTTCCGGTACGCGAAGACATGGCGTTCCAGCATAAGGTCTGGCGTTTCGAACGAGTCGGCTGGTACGTGTTGGTGTTGTTGGTGGTCCTAGCCTTGCTGGGGCTGTTTTCCCGTGGCCCGCTGAGCAACCGGGAGCTGCACAGCGACGACGGCAGCCTTGGCGTCGAGTACCAGGCTTTCCACCGCAACGGCTCCAGCAACGCCTTGGTCATCCGTCTCAAGGGCCAGCCCAACGCCGTGTTGGAAGTCGAGTTGGGTGGCGATTGGCTGGAGGGTTTCGAGGTGCAAGCGTTGCAACCTGCACCGATGCGCTCGGCGGGCGCGGGGCAGGGCATGACCCTCTGGGTACAAGCCGATGAACGAGGCCAGGCCAGCCTGCACCTGTCATTGCTTGGCGATGGCTTCGGGACCTATCACTGTCGCATCGCAACCCCCCGCGGTGCCTCGGTGAGTTTCAATCAGTTCATTTTTCCTTAGGTGACCTATGGATTCGGTGCTGCGAGCTGCCGTGATGTACGCGGCGTTGATGGTGTTGTTCAAGATCGCCGGGCGACGTTCGCTGGCAGAACTCACCACCTTTGACTTCGTGTTGTTGATGATCATCGGCGAGGCCACTCAACAGGCGCTGTTGGGGGATGATTTCTCGATGACCAACGCGCTGATGGTGATCGTGACGCTGATTGCCATCGATGTCGGCTTCTCATTGCTCAAGCTGCGCTCCCAATGGGTGTCGCGCCTGATCGACGGTGGTCCGACCATCATCGTCGAGGACGGACGAATTCTGCGCGGCCGGATGCGTCATGCGCGGTTGGTGGAGGCGGACATCATGGAAGCGGCACGCTCCAGCCAGGGCATCGAGACCCTGGAACAGATCAAGTTTGCGATCATCGAGCGCAACGGGAAGATCTCGGTGATTGCCAAGGAGCCGTCCTGAGCACTGTCGCCGATACCTTGTGTCAAGGGCACTGCTGTTACCGATCGACTGGCTGGGCACAGTCCACTGTGGGAGCAAGCTTGCTCGCGATAGGGGCAGCCCAGGCAACATCAATGGTGACTGGTTCACCGCTATCGCGAGCAAGCTCGCTCCCACAGGTAAAACACTGCGCGATGCTTAAAGCATCGGCTTGCCCCCGGTAACCCCATAACGGGCCCCGGAGATGTAGCTGCCTTCGTCCGAGGCCAGCAGCACATAGATCGGCGCCACTTCAACCGGCTGGCCAGGGCGGCCAAGGGGTGTCTGGGAACCGAAATTCTGCACTTCTTCCTCGGGCATGGTCGCCACGATCAGCGGCGTCCAGATCGGTCCCGGGGCCACGCTGTTCACGCGGATGCCCTTGGGCCCGAGCATCTGCGCCAGGCCACCGGTAAAGTTGGCGATGGCGCCTTTGGTGGTGGCATAGGCCAGCAACGTCGGCTTGGGCATGTCGGAATTGACCGAGCTGGTATTGATGATCGAGCCACCAGGCTTCATGTGCGGCACGGCGGCCTGGCAGATCCTGAACATCGCCGTGATGTTGATATCGAAGGTGCGCACCCATTCTTCGTCGGGAATGTCCTCCAGGTTTTCGTGGGTCATCTGGAACGCGGCGTTGTTGACCAGGACGTCGATACGGCCGAAGCGGGCGACGGTTTCATCGACGATCTTGCGGCACAGGCCTTTGTCCGCCAGGTCACCGGGCAACAACAGGCACTGGCGTCCGGCCTGCTCGACCCAGCGTGCGGTTTCTTTGGCGTCTTCATGCTCGTCCAGGTAGGCAATCGCCACATCCGCACCTTCACGGGCGAAGGCAATGGCGACCGCGCGACCGATGCCGCTGTCGGCGCCGGTGATCAGGGCGATCTTGTTCGCCAATCGTCCGGAGCCGGTGTAGCTCTGTTCGCCGCAGTCCGGGTAAGGGTCCATTTTGCGCTGGGTGCCGGGCACCGGCTGGCTTTGTTTAGGGAAAGGCGGGAAAGGGTAGTCGACCATCGTCGTTCTCCAGGTGGGTTGCGATGGAGGGTGGACTTTGGGTTTTCGGGCAGAGTTCGGTCGAATTGTTCGGCCAGTCGATGAGCGTGACAAGCAGCGTTTCGTCGGCGAATAGAGAGGCCTGGCGAACATTGGACGAGCCTGTATTCTCCAATGTCAGTACAGGTGTCGTTTAAGGAGCGGGGCAATGTTCAGCCACATACAGATCGGCGCGCGCGATCTGCCGACAATGGTCGCTTTTTATGATGCAGTCCTCGGCTGCCTGGGGCTGGAGCGTATCGAGGGCGAAAACGATTCGGGCCCGCCGGGAGAAGGCTGGCGTCAGCCCGGCAAGCATTGGCCGCAAGTTTTTGTCCAGTTGCCTTTCAATGGTCTGCCCGCGACCTGGGGCAATGGCATGCAAGTGAGCTTCGCCGCCGATTCCCCGCAAACCGTCCGCGCCGCCTGGGAGCAGGCGATGGCCATGGGCGGTACCGACGAAGGTCCACCGGGGCCGAGGCCGCAGTATTGCGAAGGTTATTTCGGCGCGTACTGCCGCGACCCGGAGGGGAACAAGCTGTGCTTTGTCCATGCGCCGGATATGCATGAATAAAGCTCAAACCCTTGTGGCAAGGGGCTTGCTCCTTCACCACAAGGGGCATTGGCAGTTGAATCAGTCCCTGGCTTTCAGGCTGCGCTCCATCCGCGCGATGCCTTCCTCCAGCAACGCCCGCGGGCAGCCGAAGTTCAGGCGCACGAACTGCCCGGCATCGTCAGCAAAATCCAGCCCGGCACTCAGCCCGACCTTGGCTTCTTTCAAGAAGAACCCTTGTGGGTTATCCAGCCCCAGCCCGGAGCAATCCAGCCAGGCCAGGTAAGTGCCCTGGGGTACGGTCATGGTGATGCCCGGCAGACGGGTGCTCACCGCCTCGACCAGGTAATCGCGGTTGGCTTGCAGATAAGCTTTCAAGGCCTCCAGCCATGGGCCGGCTTCGCTGTAGGCCGCGCGGGTCGCTTCCAGGCCCAGGGCATTGACGCTGTCGACCATGCCGGCCCGCGCGTTGTTGACCCGTTCGCGCAGCTTGGCGTTCTGGATAATGGCGAACGATGTTTTCAGCCCGGCGATGTTGTAGGCCTTGCTGGCGGACATCAGGGTGATGGTGCGCTCGGCAATTTCCGGGCTGAGGGAGGCGGTCGGAATGTGCACCCGGCCGTCGAAGCACAATTCGGCATGGATTTCGTCGGAGATGATCCAGGCGTCCTGCGCCAGGCAAATGTCCGCCACGGCCTTGAGTTCTTCGCGGCCAAACACCTTGCCCAGCGGGTTGTGGGGGTTGCTCAGCAACAGGGCGCCGCCGCCCTGCAACGCTTCGCGCAACGCGGCCAACGGCGTGTGGAATTCCCCCTTGACCGGGGTGAATGGCAATTCCACTTTGTTCAACTGCCAGTGACCGGGGGCGTGGCGCAGCGGAGGGTAGTTGGGCACCTGCACCACGACATTCTGTCGGGGGGCCACCAGGGCATGCAGTGCCATGTTGAAACCCGGCTCGACGCCAGGCAGGAACACGATCTGTTGAGGTTCGACGCGCCAGGCGTACTTGCTCCACAGGTCCGCCACGATGGCCGCGCGCAGATTGTCCTGGGCGACGCTGTAGCCCAGCATCGGATGTTCGAGGCGCTTGTGCAGCGCGTCGATGACCACCGGCGGGGCGGGGAAGTCCATGTCGGCCACCCACATTGGCAACACATCGGCCGGGTAACGGCTCCATTTGGTACTGCCGGTGCCGTGGCGCTCCAATACGGTGTCGAAATCGAAAGTCATGGGGATTCCATCAGTCAGTCATGAGATGGCGGACATCATAAAGCAAAGGCCGCTGAGAAAAGCTTGGTGGCGCTGTGCTACTAATTGATGATAATCAGTTAAAGTTTCGTCTCGAAACGCCGCTAAGCCATTAGCGGTATTCGGCAACGGACCTCCAAGTCTCTGAAAAGGACGACCCCCATGACATCGCCCGTGCGCTTTAACGATCACCACCGTAAAGCCGACCGCATCATGCTGGGGCTGCTTTGGCTCACGCTGCTGTATTCCCTGGGCCTGGCATTCCTGCACTCGACGTTCACCCAGGCGTTGCTGGTGGGGGCGACAACCTGCGTGGCAAGCACCGCGCTTTATCGCGTCCTGGCTGGCACCCGGGTCATGCGCTGCGTCATCGCCGTGGCGCTGATGATCATGGCGGCATTGCACATCAACCAGACTCACGGCGTGATCGAATTCCACTTCGGGATCTTCGTGCTGCTGGCCGTGTTGACGTTCTACCGTGACTGGCTGCCGATTGTCGTTGCCGCCGCCACCATCGCGGTTCATCACCTTGGTTTTCACTGGCTTCAACACCAGGGTTATCCGGTATTCGTCATGGACACCCACGGTGGCTGGTCGATGATCTTTCTTCACGCGTTCTACGTGGTGGTGGAAAGCGTGATCCTGATTTACCTGGCGAACCAGAGCCTGGCCGACGCCACGGAAAACCAGGAGGTGCTCGACAAGGTACTGGCGGCGGCCGCGCAGTTGAGCAACGACGCCGACAGGCAGCGCAGCGACGGCGTCAAGGTCTCTTCGAGTGAGCGTTTCGATCATTTCCTCCAGCAGGTCACCCAACTGGTGGACGGCGTGGTGCGCGACACCCGCAACCTCTCGGACCTGGGCCAGGACCTGTCCCAGGTTGGCCAGACCCTGGAAACCGGTGCCCGCCACCAACTCGATGAGGTGGCACAGATGAGCGGTGCGATCAGCCATCTGGTGGAGGCCATGGAAAACATCGCCAGCCATGTCGACCAGACCCTGCAGCGCGCCGGCCAGGCCAACGAGCAGGTCAACCGCGGGCGCAGCACGGTTGACCAGACCCGGGAAGAGATTGTCGAGCTGGCAGGGCGCATCAACCTGACCAACGAAACCGTGCAGGTCCTGGCCGACCAGGCACAGCAGATCGGTCAGGTGCTGGATGTAATCAACGGCATTGCCGAGCAGACCAACCTGCTGGCCCTCAACGCCGCCATCGAGGCGGCCCGGGCTGGTGAGCAAGGCCGAGGGTTCGCGGTAGTGGCTGACGAGGTCCGCACCCTGTCACAAAAGACCTCGACGTCCACCACCGAGATCCAGCAGATCATCGCCAAGCTGCAGCAAGGCAGCCGCCAGGCCGCCGCCGCGATGCAAGACAGCCGCGATGGGGTGGAGCGCTGCGTGTCCGCCAGCCAACAGGCTTCGCAACTGTTGCACGCCGTCGTCGAGGACATTGCCGTGATCAATCATTTCAACGACCTGATCGCCAGCACCACCCAGGAACAATCCAAGGCGTCGATGGGCATCAACCAGCGTCTGCAAAGCGTGCAGGCCGTGGCTGAGCGCAACGCCGACAACATCGGCATCCTGACCCGCAGCAGCCAATGCTTGCCACCGTTGGCGGAGCGGTTGGCGGTGTTGGGGCAGGCGTTTCATGGGAAGCCACTTTAAGCGACTGGCCGGCCCCTCGATCGAAACCCGCAGCAAGCGCGTAACCCGCATGTATCTCTGTGTATCCAGGGACATGGCCGATACGTGCCGTTGCATTCAAGCCCGTCGCTGACACATCCGCGATACCTGGCCAACGTCAAATGGGGCCCATCGAGACAGCCCAAGCCGTCTCACCGGCTCACCCCACGTCGTTCGCAAGGAGCTTCACATGGATATAAACCCTACCTCCGCTTCCCGGCATCGCCGCCGGCTCGCGCCAACCCTTCTGGCGTTGGCAATGATGCAGCTTGGCGCCTTGGGATTGACCTCGTCCCAGGCAAGCGCGGCCGATGTGCCGGCGAGCACTGTCGGCGCGATTACCCCCGGCAGCCACACGTCGTTCGGCCCGCTCAAGCACGTCAAGGCCGGGCTGCTGGACGTTGCCTATGCCGAGGTCGGGCCCGCCGATGGGCCGGTGGTGATCCTGTTGCACGGTTGGCCCTACGACATCCATAGCTATGCGGATGTGGCGCCGGCGCTGGCAGAGAAGGGCTATCGTGTGTTGATTCCCTACGCCCGCGGTTATGGCGATACACGCTTCCTGTCTGCCAAGACCCTGCGCAACGGCCAGCCTTCCGCACTGGCAAGCGATCTCATCGATTTCATGGACGCGCTGAACATCAGGCAGGCGGTGCTGGGCGGTTATGACTGGGGCGCACGCACCGCTGACATTGTCGCGGCCCTTTGGCCGGAGCGGGTGAAGGCGCTGGTGGCGGTCAGTGGCTACCTGATCGGCAGCCAGGAGGCCGGCAAGGCGCCGTTGCCGCCGGCCGCGGAGTTGCAGTGGTGGTATCAGTTCTACTTTGCGACAGAGCGTGGCCGCCTGGGCTACGAGGAAAACACCCACGACTTCGCCAAGCTGATCTGGAAGCTGGCGTCGCCGAAGTGGAACTTCGATGACGCGACGTACGACCGAAGCGCCGCCGCCTTGCAGAACCCCGATCATGTCGCGGTTTCAATCTTCAACTATCGCTGGCGCCTGGGCCTGGTCAAGGGCGAAGCCAAGTACGACAGGCTGGAAAAGAAACTGGCAACGTTCCCGTCGATCGGCGTACCGACCATCACCCTGGAAGGCGACGCCAACGGCGCTCCCCATCCGCCCGCTGAAGCCTATGCCAAGCGCTTCACCGGCAAATATGAGCATCGCCTGATCGACGGCGGCATCGGTCACAACCTGCCGCAAGAGGCGCCGCAGGCGTTCGCCCAGGCTGTGATCGATGCTGATCATCTGCGTTAACGGCGCAAACCGAAGCAGGTGAAACCGTCGCCGGTCACGTTAACTTGAACGGCAACTCACGCAACGGTTTGCCCGTCAGGCTCGCCACGGCGTTGGCAAACGCCGGGGCCAGCGCTGGCAGGCCGGGTTCGCCCATTCCCGTGGGCGGCTCGGCGCTGGGCACGATGTGGACGGCGAATTCCGGCATGTCGGTAATGCGCGGCACGCTGAAGTCAGCAAAATTGCTCTGCTGCACGACGCCGTCTTTCAGGGTGATGGCGCCACCGGGCAGGCACATCGACAAGCCCATCAGCGCCGCGCCCTGGACCTGAGCCTCGACACTGCGTGGGTTGACGGCCAGGTTGCAGTGCACGCCAGCGGTCACGTTGTGCAGCACCGGACGGCCATCCTGCACCGAGGCCTCGACCACATAAGCCACCACCGAACTGAACGACTCGTGGACCGCCACGCCCCAGGCACGGCCCGCCGGTAGCTGGCGCTTGCCGTACTCGCTCTTGTCCACGGCCAATTGCAGCGCCGCGCGATGGCGTGGGCTCTGGTCGCCAAACAACTTCATCCGATAGGCCACCGGATCCTGTCTGGTGGTGCGGGCGATCTCGTCGATCAGTGTTTCCATCACAAAAGCCGTATGGGTGGAACCGACGCTGCGCCACCACAGTACCGGGACGTTGAGTTTCGGGTGATGCACCGTCAGGCGCATGGGCAGCGGATACGGGTTGCGCAGGCCCTCGGTAGCGGTCGGGTCGATGCCATTTTTCACCCGCCCGCCAAACACGGTGCCGGTGATGATCGATTGGCCAACCAAGGCGTGGTCCCAGGCGAGAACCTTGCCAGTGTCATCAAAACCGATGCGCGCACGGTGCAGGTGCATGGGGCGGTAGTAGCCGCCCTTGATGTCGTCTTCCCGGCTCCAGAGTGTGCGGATAGGCGCATCGACCCCGGCGGTGCGGGCGGCCTTGGCCACTTCGCAAGCCAGTACCACGAAATCGTTGGTGGGTACGCCGCGCCGGCCAAAACCTCCGCCAGCGGTTTGCACGTTCACCTGGATCTGCTCGGGCTTGAGGTCCAGCACCTTGGCGGCGGCGGCCGCATCGCCGCCGGGAAATTGCGTGCCGACCCACAACTGAGCGCCGTTGCCGGCAAGCTGCACGGTGCAATTGAGCGGTTCCATGGGGGCATGGGCGAGGTAGGGGAACAGGAACTCGGCCTCCAGTCGATGCGGCGCCGTGGCGAGTGGCGTCATGTCGGCATCGAAGTGCAACGGGCCGGGCTGGCTGGCCAACTCGCGGTATTGAGCCAATTGTTTTTCGCTGTCCACCTTTTCCACGGCGGACGCGTTCCATTCAACCTTCAGCGCATCCCGTGCCAGCTTCGCCTGCCAGTAGCTGTCGGCGACCACCGCGACACCTTCGGCGCCGCCATCCAGCGGTACGCGCAACACGGCCTTCACGCCTTTGGTGGCTCGCGCCGCGCTGTCGTCCAGAGCAGCGATTCTGGCGCCGAACACCGGTGGCCGGGCGACGACCGCCGTGAGTTGCCCCGGCAGGTGCATGTCGATGCCGAAGTCCTGCTGGCCGCTGCTCTTGGCCTTGGCGTCGATGCGGGTGGTGGCCTGGCCGATGATGCGGAAATCCTTGGGATCCTTGAGGGTGATCTGCTCGGGTACAGGCATCGCCATCGCGGCTTGCGCCAGTTCGCCGTAGCTCGCTTTACGGCCCTCCGGGCCGAGCACCATGCCGGCCTGGGTACTCAGGCTCGCCACGTCCACGTTCCAGCGCGCGGCGGCCGCACCCAGCAGCATGGCGCGCGCACGGGCGCCAAGTTCGCGGTACTGGGTGTAGCTGTTCTTGATCGTGTTGGAACCCCCCGTGAGGTGGATACCGAACGCCGGATCCATGTAGGCCGCGTCGTTGCTGCCGTTGCGACTGCGCACCAGGCTCCAGTCGGCATCCAGTTCTTCGGCGAGAATCATGGGCAGGCCGGTCTGCACGCCCTGGCCGAATTCCAACCGATTGATGGTGACCGTAACCTCGCCATTGGGCGCGATCTGCACGAATGCGGAAGGTTGCTGGGTCGGTTTGAGCGGCGCTGCGACGGCGCCATTGGCTTCCTGCGCCAGGGCCAGGTGTGGAAACGCACCCAAGGCCAGCCCGCCGATGCCGACGATCTTGAGGAAGCTGCGCCGGGGCAGGGCAGCGGGGCCGTCATCCTCGCCGCGTTCAAGCATATGTTGCAAGGCGCGGGGGAGCTCGTTTGGGAAGATTTCGTTCAGCATGGTCAGCTCCGATCAGGCAATGGCTTTGGCGGCATCAGCCACCGCGGCGCGGATTCGGGCGTAGGTGCCACAGCGGCAGATATTGCCGGCCATGGCCGAGTCGATCTCGGCCGCCGTAGGCTGCTTGCCCTTGGGCTGGGCCTTGAGAAAAGCCGTTGCGCTCATGATCTGGCCACTCTGGCAGTAGCCGCATTGCGCCACGTCGTGTTTGACCCACGCCTCGTGCACGGCGCTGCCGACCGGATCGCTGCCGTTGGTTGCCGCTTCGATGGTGGTGATCTTCTTGCCTTCGGCGGCGGCGATAGGGGTCACGCAGGAACGAATGGCCTGGCCATCCAGGTGCACGGTGCAGGCGCCACACAGCGCCGCGCCGCAGCCGAACTTGGTGCCGGTCATGCCCAGTGTGTCGCGCAGGGTCCAGAGGATAGGGGTGCCAGGGTCGACGTCGACCGTGTATTCACGGCCGTTGATGTTCAGGGCGCTCATAGGGGGACCAGCTCCAGATGGTTTGGCTCTGGTTAACTATAGGAAGGAATAGTCGGGGGGGCTTGCACGATCCGGGCTGATTATTGCCTGATCATGCGAATCAGCGTGCCCCCGCGAAGGTGCACGCTGTTGTGTCGGCGCAACAGGGCGGAGGAAAGGAGCCGCGGTGGGCGTGCTTCCGGCTCCTTCCTCCCGCACGGTTACATCAACGGAATGCTGTAGCTCACAAACAGGCGATTCTGATCCTGGTCGCGAGCAATATCGCTTCGCGACATCCCGTTGCGCCAGCCGAAGCCGACATTCTTCAACGCGCCGCTCTGGATCACATAGTCCAGGGAGATATCACGCTCCCATTCACTGGCGTCCCGGCCGCTGGCCGTCTGGATGTTATCGCCCTTGAGGTACATCACCGATGCCTTCAAGCCTGGAACGCCAAGTGCTGCGAAGTCATAGGCATATTGAGCAAATGCAGTGCGCTCGCCGGCCTGGATGAACGTCTGGATGGTACGGTCGGTGTAGAGATAAAGACTCGCGCCGCCTTCACCTTTGCCCACCAGGCCGCCCTGGTTCAGTTGCGTAAAGTTGCTGTCTTCGGAAACACGCTGGTAACCCGCGGTAATGGCGTGGCCGCCCAACGAATAAATGAACGCTGCGCTCCAGGTATCGTTGTCGATTTCGCCACTGCCGTCCTTGGTAAAGCCGCCGAGTTTGTAACCACTGGCGCGACCGGCGGCGCTGCTGTTCTTGCCATCGGACGTGGTCTTGAAGTAACGCAGGTCGGTTTTCAACGAACCGTATTCACCCAACGGTAAGACATGCAGCAAACCGGCGAAGTGCTGTTGATAGTAGTCTTCGAGATTGGCGTAGTAATACTGCGCGGTCAGATCCTTGGTCAGTTTGTAATCGCCACCGGCAAACGTGAATTTATTGCTTTCCTGGGTGCCGCCGGCAACAGCCAGGCCGGCACTGTCGCTGGACGCACGCCCTGTGGCGTGCTCCAACTGGCCAGCGGTGAAGGTCAGGTTGTCGATTTCATTGCTGGTGACTTGCCCCCCCTCGAACGTTTGAGGCAACAAACGGCCATCGTTGGAGACCAGGATCGGCAATTTCGGCTGTAAGGTGCCGTACCGCAGCTCGGTCTTGGAGACGCGCATCTTCGCCGTGGCACCGAGACGAGCCCATTGGTCCGCCGCCTTGTCCCCGTCATTGGGAAACATCGAGCCACCGACATGACGGCCCGCGCCACTGTCGAGCTTCAGGCCCAGCAACCCGATGGCATCCAGGCCGAACCCCACGGTGCCGTCGGTAAACCCCGATTGATAATTGAGCATGAAGGCCTGGCCCCATTCTTCGGTCTTCGAAGGTGCGGCGGCTCCATCACGGTTATCGTTGTTGAAGTAGAAGTTGCGCAAGTTCAAGTTGGCTTTGCTGTCGCTGATAAAATCAGCCGACGCCAACGGACTCAGGACCAGACTCACACCGCCAGTTAAAAAACTCAGTGTTTGCAATAGGGCTTTCATCAGGACGAACTCCACCGCGGAATCACTGTTCCGGGCATATTGAAAAGGCAGCAGGAAGCCTTCAGCCGATCAGTCGATTGGCCGAGGCGTGAATGAAAAACGTTAAGAAACTTCAATCAATGGAATGGGACAGTGGTTCAAACCTCCGAGGAGCACCTTCAGAACAGCACCATGAAAGTCCTTGGGTTATCAGTCGATCAATCCGTGAGCGTCATAAAAAGGATAGGGGCCGGGATACTCACCCAACACGCCGTTATGGGTCACCAGTCCGTGGGGATGCCAGTGATGCAACAAATACCCGGGCGGCTCCAGATTGAAGTGCGCTGGAGCGGTTTGCTGTAGATCCAACACGATTTGATGGGAGACGCCAGGGCATACACAGCTCAGGCTGCCACCGAAACGCCGCTGCATCGGCCGATGCAAATGCCCGCACAGCAAACGCTCAACCTGTGGGTGGCGGGCGATGACCTGCTCCAATGCCGGCGCGTTGATGAACGGCTCTCGGTCCATGTGGCCGATGCCGCTGATAAACGGCGGATGATGCAAAACCAGCAACGTTGGCGCATCGGGGCGGGCGGCCAGCTGTTCATCGAGCCAGCGCAACTGGCTGTCCAGCAAGCGGCCGCCATGGGCACCGGGAATGGTGCTGTCCAGGCCGATCAGGCGCAGCGGATGCGCCTCGACGACCCAGTCCAAGGGGGTTCCGGCCAGGCTTGGCAAATAGTCGTGATCGGCAAATGCCGCCCGCAGATGCTCGCGGTTGTCGTGGTTACCGGGCACCAAGTAGCAAGGCATGTGCAGGCGCGCCAGTTCGGGGTGCAGCACGGCATATTCATCAGGGCGACCGAAGTCGACCAGGTCGCCACTGATCACCACGACGTCGGGACGCGGCACGCGGGTATTCAAATGATCGATCGCACGACGCAACGCGGCGAGGGTATCGACCACACCATAGGTCAGCTTTCCCCCGGCTTTAAGATGCAAATCGCTGATTTGCGCAACAAGAAACGGACGCTTCAAGACAAACCCTCTGAAAATACGAATGTCACGACGACAGGGTGAACAGCACTTGCGGCTCGACGGCCAAGGCGATCAGGGCACCCGGGGCGTGGATGACGCTGTCGGTGCTGTCTACCAGCAATGGCTGGGTGGCACCGACCTCCACCAACAGGCGGCTTTGGGCACCCTGGAAAAACTGGCCCACCAGGTGCCCGCGCAGATGCCCCTCGCTGTCCATCACCCGCAAATGCTCCGGGCGGCAATAGACGGTGGCAGGCCGGCCAGCCCCCCGCCATGGCAACTCTCCGCCATGGACTTTCAAGCCTTGGGGCGTGTGCTCGAGCACTGGAAAAGCGTTGAGGTTGCCGACGAAACTGGCGACGAACGTGTTGGCCGGGTGTTGGTAGATGTCCCTTGGGCTGGCCAACTGCGCGACGCGACCGTGCTCCATGACCAGAATCCGATTGCCCAAGGCCATGGCTTCGCCCTGGTCATGGGTGACGAACACCGCCGTAATGCCCAGATGGCGTAGCAACTGATCCAACTCGCTACGCAGGCGTTCGCGCAACTGCGCATCCAGTGCCGCCAACGGTTCGTCAAGCAGCAATACCCGAGGCTTGGGCGCCAGGGCGCGGGCGAGGGCGACCCGCTGGCGTTGACCGCCGGACAGCTCGTGGATGCTGCGCTTGCCATGATCCTCAAGCCCCACCAGTTCCAGCAACTCCGAGCAACGCTTGTTTCGCTCTGCAGGCGCCATGCCGCGAATTTTCAAGCCATAAACGATGTTGCCGGCCACGTCCAGGTTGGGAAACAACGCATAGTTCTGGAACACCATGCCTACGTCGCGTCGTTCGATGGGCAGGCGGGTGACGTCGGTGTCGCCAAAAAACACCTGTCCCGCATCCGGACGCTCAAGACCGGCGATCAGGCGCAAGGTCGTGGTTTTACCGCAACCGGATGGGCCGAGGATCGCCAGGGTTTCCCCGGCATTGATGGTCAGGTCCAGATCATGTACGGCAACGGTGCCGTCCGCGAACGCCTTGCGGCAACCCGCCAGGCGAATGGTGGTTCCGGTCATCGTTTTTCTCCACGGGAAAGGCGGGCGCTGATGGCCTGCAACGCAATCAACAGCGGCACGATCATCAGCAGGAATATGAGGGTGTAGGCGCTGGCCACTTCCAGCCTGGCCGAGGCATAGCTGTCAGCCAGGCCTACCGGCAATGTCTTGGTCATCGGGGTGTGGAGCATCCAGGTCAGGTTGAACTCGCCCAACGACAGCGTGACGACCATCAAGACCCCGGCGAGGATTCCCGCCCGGCAGTTGGGGACCACCACACTGAAGAATCGTCGTAGCGGCCCGGCGCCCAGGCTGGCCGCGGCTTCTTCGAGGACGGGCAGGTGCTGACGTTGCATCACCGCCATCACCGGGCGCACCAGGAACGGCAAGGTGAACAGCACATGGCCGACGAGAATGAACAGCCAACTGCTGCGAAAGTCACCGAATTGCCCATAGGTGAGCAGCAACGCCAGGGCGCTGGCCAAGCCTGGCATCGCCACCGGCAGCACCATCAGTTCCTCGAACGCACGGCTGAAGCGGTTGTTCATCCGTACCAGCGCGTAAGCCGCTGGAACACCCACCACGCAGACGCACAGCGCACAGGCCACGGCCAGTTGCAGGGATAGCCAGACCGTTGGCGAATAGGCCTGCCAGACCTGCTGCAACCAATCGAACGTCAGGCCACTGGCGATGCCCTGGAAATAATTGCGCGTCAGTCCGGCCAGCAGCGACATCAGTACGGGCACCAACATGAATGCGCAGACCAGCAGGGTAAACACCAACTGACCGATAAACAGTGTTGAGCGCTTCACAAGACGGTCCTCGAGTTTTTCGCCAGCCGTCGGGCCAGTAGCAGTACCGCCCAGGTCAGCGCCCCCAACACCACCGACAGCGCAGCGGCCACGGCGAAATTGGCGTAGTTGGTGAACACGTTGTAGATCGCCACCGGGGTCACGTTCAGACGGGTGCCAAGGGTGAAGGCCGTGCCGAACGCCCCCATGGAGGTCGCAAAGCAGATCGCCCCGCACGACACCAATGCCGGTGCCAGGCCGGGGACGATGACATCACAGACCACTCGCCAGTGACCGGCCCCCAGGGATTGAGCGGCTTCTTCCAGGCTGCGATCCAGGCTTTCGCAGGCGGCCATTACCGTGAGGATCACCCGCGGAATCGAAAAGTACAGGTAACCCAGACACAACCCCATCAGCGAGTAGGCGAAGATCCAGCGTTCACCCGCCAGCTCGAGCCCGAGGCTGGCGAACAACCCTTGGCGCCCGGCCAGCAGGATCACCAGGAAGCCGACCACCACGCCGGGGAATGCCAACGGGAAGGTCAACAAGGCGACCAGCAGCGAACGGCCGAAGAAGCGTTGGCGGCTGAGAAAAAAGCCACTGATGCCGCCCACCAGGAGTGCCGCGAGGGTCGTCGCCAAGGCCAGCAGGCAGGTCTGAGCCAGACTGCCCAGGTATTGCGCACTGCTCAGTACCTGCCAATAGCCGCTTTCGCCGCCATCGCGATGTTGCCCGCCCAGTACGATCAGGTGCGCCAGCGGCAATAACCAGAATGCGAACAGCACCGCCGCCGCAGGCGCCAGGGCCCAGGCCGCGGTCAGCCGCAAACGCGGCGCCGTGGCCTGGCCCGAAGGGACTCCCCGGGCTTTTATTACCGAGGCGGTCACTTACTTGACCTCTTTTAGATAACGTGCGGAAAAGGCTTCCTGTACCGCCGCCATCTGCTGGTAGTCGACCACGCCGGCCCGTGCGTAATCGCTGTCTGGCAGGAACTGCGCAGCGATGTCGGCAGGCATCTTCGTCGCCCGTACCGGTCGCAAGTAGGCCTTGGCCCAGAGCGCCTGGCCCTGGTCGGACAGGACGAAATCCAGGACCTTCTCGGCATTGGCCCGATGCGGCGCGTTGCCGACGATGCTCATGACGTAGGGCACGCTGATGCTGCCTTCCTTGGGGATCACGAAAGCGACGTTGGCCTTGTCCTTGTAACGTGCCCGATAGGCGTTGAAGTCGTAATCCACCAGAATCGGCAACTCCCCGGACAGCACCCGCGCATAAGCGGTCTGTTTGGGCACGATGGGCGAGTTTTTCGCCAGTTTCTGGAAGTAATCGATCGCTGGCGTGAAGTCGTCGAGGCTGCCGCCCATGGCCTGGTTGATCGCCACCGCGGAAACGTAACCGACAAATGCGCTGGAGGGATCAAGGTAACCGACCATGCCTTTGTACTCGGGCTTGAGCAGATCGCCCCAGCTTTGCGGGACAGGCAAGCCGCCCAAGGCATCGACGTTGACCATGATGCCCAAGGTGCCGGAGTGAATGGCAAACCAGTGTCCCTGTGGATCTTTCAGGCCTGCCGGAATCTGTTCCCAACCCTTGGGTTGATAGGTGCCGACCACCCCGGCTTTTTGTGCCTGCAAACCGAAGGTCACGCCGTAATACACCACATCCGCCACAGGCGCGGCCTGCTCGGCGACCAGTTGAGCCAGTGCCTGCCCGGAGTTCTTGTTGTCCAGCGGGACCTGCACGCCAGTGGTATCGGCAATGGCCTTGAGCTGTGTGCCCCAGTCGGCCCACTCCGGTGGACAGTTGTAGCAAATCGCCGTTTCGGCGGCCTGGGCCAGGCTGGCAACGCCGCAGAACAGCAACGTCGCCAGGGTTTTACTGAAGCGGATCATCAAGTGTCTCCTCGTAGGATTGAGTACTTTCGCCCGGCCGGATATGGCAGGGCAGGCAATGGGAAACCGGTGTGGCGCCGGCGATCTGCGCGAGCAATTGATCGATTACGGTGCAGGCCAAGGTCTCGATGGGCTGCACCACACTGCACAACGTCGGGTGCATTTGAGTGCCAAGGGCGATACCATCGAACCCCATGACCGAGAGCTGCTGGGGCACGTGCCAGCCGTTGCGACGCAGTTGCGCGATCAGGCTGATGGCCAACAGATCGTTGGAGCAAACCAGTGCGCTGAGCGCCTGCGGACCTTGCAGGAAGGGGGCGATGGCCGCGAAGTCAGCCTGGGTATGGGCGGGCATTTCAATCACCGGCAGGCTGTCGAGGCCGGCCTCGCCCATGGCGTCGCAATAACCGGCGTAACGCAGGCGAGCACGGTCAGATTGCAGGGCCGGACCGGCAACCATGCCAATGCGCCAATGCCCGGCTTCCAGCAGATAGCGAGTGGCGAGGGCCATGCCGGCGCGGTTGTCCACCGACACGGCGCTGTAGTGCGGATTGCCCGGCTGGTGATAGGCCAGCACAAACGGCGTGTCCTCGCTGTCCAGGCTTTGCAGCACGCGGTTGCTTTCGGCGTCGGTTACCGTGAGGACCAGGCCATCGACCCGCTGGCGCAACAACTCCTCGACCACCAGGCTTTCGCGCTCGCTGCTGTAGTCGGTCGTCGCCAGGAGCAGGTTGTAGCCGCGCAAACGCGCAGCGCGCTCCATGGCCTGGAATTGTTCGGCGAACACGGGATTGAGCAGGTTGGGCACCACCACGCCGATCAGCTTGGTCACTTGCAGGCGCAGCTGACGACCCAGACGATTGGGCCGAAAACCCAACTGGCGGGCGGCGGCGAACACCTGCTCTCGGGTCGCCGGACGCACCACTTCAGGGGAGGCAAAGGTGCGGGCCGCGGTTGCCCGGGAAACCCCTGCCAAACGGGCCACTTCTTTCAAATCAGTCATTGTCACTCGCTTGAGATCGATCTCATTGGCGAGGACAGTACCCAAACGTCATGGCATTTCAGCGACAGTGGGATGACGATTGGATGTCGGTTTGGCGACGGTTGCTCTGGCGACCATCCGGGAGCGCACGTCGTACCTGGTTGAAGGTCGGCGAAATGGACGCTGGCACCTGCCTATGTCGCAGGCGGGTGCCAATGGGACGGTTGTTACTTGCGAATCAGGGCTATGACGTATTCGCACACTTGCGAGGTGGTGTTCTCGAACGTGCAGGCTTCTTCAGGCAGCCCCAATTGCAAGCAGTCGCCTTGCTCCAGGATGTAGGTGGTGGTGCCCTTGGTAAACGTCAGTGTGCCTTGCGTGGCCCACACCTGCTGATGAAGGAACGCGTAGGCCGTGGCGGGGTAGCTGATGCGCACTCCCGGGGGCAGTTGCACGCTGATGAGCTCCAGCGGCCAGCCCTCCCGCGGGGAGACTTGCTGGCGCGCGTAGCCCGTTTCCGGGTCTACCCAGCGCGGCTGCTCCGCCGCCCTTGAAAGAAGTCCCGAGCGTCCCTCGGCTCGATGCAGCAGGGTGGAGAGGGGCAAGCCGAAAGCCCCCGATAACCGGCCCAGGATGGTCGAGGTCGGGCTGACCTGTGCGTTTTCAATTTTGCTGATCATTGCCTTTGATACGCCCGATAACTGGGCAAGCTCGCCGATTGACCATTCTCGCGCCGTTCGTTCGGCTTTGATGGTGAGGGCTATATCGATGGGTTGGTTGTTCACTATAGAAGACTTCCAAATCGGGGTGATTTAATTTGAGCTTAGCGCCCGACATGCAGCTTGCTGGTGCAAAAAATAAATAACGCTCTGTTTTTGTGCGCAAAAACCATCTTGATTTATATGGCTTTGATTTTAAATAGAATTAATAACGCCATTTTAATGTTTCAAAATAAATCTATGGTTTATGCCTTCGTCGATTAAAAGTATCAATTTGTTTGCTTGCGCGGCTTGTTTACTATCTGAAACACGCAGCGACATCCTGTCACTGCCGTCCAAGCTACCTTATCGTATTTGGGGGGATCTATGCCGGCTCAGCAAATGGAACAAGGCTGTCTGACGGGTGAGCAAATCATCCATTCGATTAAAGGAATGATCACGGCTTCGGGGATCAATACCAATGCGTTCTATAAAACCTTTCGACAGGCCCCGCTGCCCAAAGCAACCCTGAAGAAAGTGTTCCAGCAGTACTTTTATTACATTCGGACCTTTCCGCAGATCCTGGCAGGTACTTCGCATCGCACCGACAGCGAAGTGATTCGGATGAAGTTGGCGCGAACGGTTGTATCAGAGCTGGGCGATGGGGCAGGCGAAGCCCACTTCATCATGTTCGAGCGTGTACTGGCCGGCGTCGGCATCACGTTGGATGACTGGAAGAAGGTTGAATACATTCCCGAAGCCAGTGATCTGGTCGATGGCCTGCGTCGAATTTTCCTCGAGGGGTCGACAGAACATGCCATTGGCGCTCATTACGTTATCGAAGAATTCGGCTTTCCGATGATCGCCAACCTGTACGAGGGCTTCCGTCTCTACGACGGTTGGAAACACGAAGACTTCACCTACTTCTATTTGCACATGCTGGTAGAAACCGATCATGTGCAATGGATCAGCGACGCGGTCATGGAGGCCGCCCGGGACACTGACAACGGCAACGACATTCTCGAGGGTGCTGCCGATGTTCTGAACTTGTTGACCCGATTCTGGCAAGGACTCAACCGAGTAGCCACTCACGCCTGACCGATCAAGCAAGGGGGCGGGAAGTCATGGATGATTTGACATTGATTGGTCGCGTGGCGCCCTTCAGGGATGCCAGTGCATATGCCGCATCCTCAGGGGCGTTGAACCTGTCCCAAGGACTTCCTGAACCCTTGTTCGACAATGCCATGAATGCGGCGTTGGCCCGCCAGGTCCGGGCGGGTTGGCAGTATGCCGACCCTCGCGGCGAGATGATCCTGCGCGAAAGCGTTGCGGCCCACATTGCCGGCTACGCGCCCGACAGCGAAGTGCTGGTGACCAGCGGCTGTACCGAAGCCTTGTATTTGGCCCTGTACGCTGCCTCCATGCAGTACGGCAGCAAGGTCGCGTTCTTTGAACCCTTTTATCCCTATTACCCGGGAATGGCCACGTTGCTGGGGGTGGAGTTTGTTGCCGTGCCGTTGTCGGTGGGGGCGTCGATCGGCCCCGATTGGGCAATGCTCGAGCAGCAATTGCGCGCGGGTGTTCGCATACTGCTGCTCAATACGCCTCACAACCCGACAGGGTGGTGCATGTCCGCTGATGATTGGCAGCACATGGTGGCGTTGGCCAAAAACCATGACTTCATGGTGATTGTTGACGAAGCCTATCGTTACTATCAGTACGACACAGACACACCGGTGCCGTACCCCCATCGGCAGATTCCCATGATGGTGGCCGGCAGCGCTTCAAAGTTGTTGTCCATGACAGGCGTCCGGATCGGCTGGTTATGCGCACAAGCCACTTTCATGGAACGAGCGTATGCCCACCACCTCTACCTGAGCTACTGCCAACCCAGCCCCATACAGGCCGCCGTTGCTGTTTTGCTGGATGAGTTGACCGCCGGGCGACTCGATCGCTTGCGTGAGCACTACAAGCACAAACGCGATCACCTGGCAGGTGCACTGATGGCCGCCGGGCTGGATATCCGGTTACCGGCGGGCGGCCATTACATCATGGCCGACTATTCACGGCGGGCGCCTTCATTGTCCGCCGTTGAATTCAGCCAACACCTGGCCGTTCGTTGCGGGGTCATGCCATTGCCTGCGACGCCCTTCTACCTGGGGCAGTGCCCCACCTTTGTCAGGTTCTCTTTCTCGGTAGCCAAACCCATTGTTGATCAAGCTTGTGCCCGCCTGGAGGATTTTTGAAATGGAACAGCATGTGTTCGACGTCATTGTGGTAGGCGGCGGCCCCGCAGGGCTTGGCGAGTGTATCCGGCTGATCGACCTGGGCCTGGAAGTCGCTGTCATCAGCGATGTATTCGGAGGGTGCATGGGCATGATGGGAGACCATCCATTGCAGTCATACTGCAATGAACTGGAGATCGAAGGCGCGCCCCATCCCTTGCATCGATTCATGCGCAAGCTGTGCGTCAGCCCCACCGGTGAGGAATACGCAGCCTATATCCGTAGCAACTTCGAAGCCTTGCCATTGACCCGGATCCAGCAACGGGTGGTCACCGTCAGCAAGGTCCAGGGGCTGTTCGAGGTGAGCCTGGAGCAGGGCTCCCAGCAGCGTGCCTTGCGTGCGCGGCAGATTATCCTGGCAACCGGGATTCGCCCGAAGGCGCCGCCCTTCGAAATGCCCAGTGTCCGCTGGTTGAATTGCTTTGAAGTCTACCAAATGGTTGCGCGGGGCCAGGGCCACCGTTTTCAGCAGCAGGACGTGGTCATCTTCGGTAGCGGTAACAGTGCGTTTCAAATCGCACTGCTGCTGGCCCCGTTCGCCCGTAATGTGTCGATCCTGATCAAGTCCTATCTGGGGCTGTATCCCCAAGAGACCGATGATCGCTTTGCCCTCAGGTCCCTGAGCCAACGCACGCTGGAAATGATTGCAAAAACGTCGTCCAGTTCCTTCCAAGGGCCGCTCAACAGCATCCACAGCACGGGCCGGGCCAATATCTGGCTGCATGCCTACAACCGCATTCGCCAGGATGGCGACAAGGTCGTGCTGGACGTGCCGGCGTCACTCAACGGCCATTCGCTGCTCCAGGCCTCCTGTCGCAAGGCTCAAGAGGCTGGCCGGTTGGTCGCCGCCCAGACATTCGAGGGGTATGAGCTGCACGTGGAGGTGTCGGCGAAGGACCAATGCCTGGTTTCGGCCATCGGCGTCACCGCACAACTCCCCGTCACTGACTGGCCACAACTGCTCAACCAGCAAACCGGCTTTACCTGCCACCAGGACGGGAAAAGTTCTGTGGCAGGCTTGTATTTCGCCGGGGCTGCCTCAGGTTATGCGTCGATCAACACGATGGTGCCCGCCGCGGCAGAAATGAGTGCCGCCACATCGCTGCAAGAAGGGCTGCGGTCATGGGCGTGAGCGTGTTCCAGCCGCTGCGCCTGACGCTGGGCGATGTGCTCGGGCAGTCGGCAGCCGAGCTCAAGCAGGCCATCGCACAAGCCAAGGTGCTGGTCATCGCCAACCAGGATGTCAGCGTTGCCCCCTATGTGCAGTTGATGCGCAGGCTGGGCTCGCCTGTCCATCATGTGTTGGCCAAGTACTGTCTCGAGGATTATCGCGAAGTGCTGACCGTGACCAATCTCCATCGGGACGGCCAGGCCTTGGGCGTGCATGAAGGAGGAGGGTATTGGCACACTGACATGTCGTACAAATCGGCGAACACGGTGTTTACGTCGCTGCTGTCGGTGCGTGTACCGGACCGACACGGCGAGACGCAGTTCATCGACTGTGTCGCGGGCCTGCATCAGGTTCGCCGGTGGCTGGAAAGTCCTGCCTGCCCGCCGCACCTGAAGAATCTTGACCTGGAAAACCTGCGGATTCACCACCGCTTTGGTAATCGTGACGCGTTGCGCAATGCCGACGCCGCAGTGCAACCGCTCAATTCCCAGGAGGCGGGCGCACTGGAAAACACCGTGGTTCACCCCTTGGTGTACAAACACCCGCTCGCTTGCACGGCGTCGCTGTATGCACCGGCTGCCACGGCCATGCAGATAGAAGGGGTAGCGCCTGCTCTGTCCCATCGGATTCTCGACAGCCTGGTGGACTTCCTTGTCCGGCACGCGCCGCGCTATCGGCATGCCTACCGCCCAGGCGACATCGTGATCTGGGACAACCTCTCAACGCTGCATAAAGGTCCGCCAATACCCAAAAGTGAAGGGGGCGCCGATGCGCGCCTTCTCTATCGCATGAACGTCGACTTCCAGTGAGGCATTACCATGATCAAGACCATCGTTTTCCTGACGCCCCATTACCTCAACTTCGCTTCCGAGAAGGCGTTGCAGACGCTGGGGCGAGATTGCCGGACCGTGCTGATCGCCTATCATGCCGACGTCCTGCCACCTGTGCTCGAGCGCAATGTCTCGCAGATTGTGCGCGTCGATGCCGACCTGCAGCGCAACATCCGCCCGCTGCTGGATCATGACCAATGTCGCAACATCATCAGCGATGAGCTGCGGGCCGTGCAGGGCAATACATCGTCGTTGCGTATTTTCTGCCAGGAAGAATGCCACGTTGAACTGGCGGCTCAGTTGCGCGAGGAGTTCGGATTAGAGGGCGATACACAGGCGATCGTGGCGAACTTTCGCGACAAAGTGCTGATGAAACATGCCGTCAGCCAAAAGGGGATACGCATTCCCGAGTTTGCGCCACTGGATCACGTACGGCTATCGGCTGAACCGCAGACTTACTATGCCGAGCTGGCGGCGCGACTGGGCTTGCCCCTGGTCCTCAAGCCGGTGAACGCAGCGGGCAGTTTCGAGGTGTCGATCATTCGCAACGAGGCCGAATTCCTCAAGGCCCGCGAACAAGTGTTGGCCTCACCCTATCATTTCGATTACGAGGTGGACGAGTTCATCGACGGCGCCATGTTCCAATGCGACTCGTTTGTAGTCGACGGCCAAATCCGTTATTGCGGCGTCCTGGAGTTGGGCTGCACCAACTTTGACTTTGTCCAGGGCAAACCCTTGAGTGTGATTCCCGTCGCCGACCCCACGCTCAAGGCGACCCTGGAAGCATTCAACCGGGATGTGATTGCGGCCCTGAACTTTCGCAACGGTTCGACGCACCACGAGGTCTTCGTGGACCGCAAGCGCGGTTATCCGGTGTTCCTGGAAATTGCTGCACGCGTACCGGGTGGCATCGGGGTGCCTTACCACGAGAAAAACAGCGACATCAACCTGATCGACGCCAATCTCTATCTCATAGCCGGCGCCGCAGCGCTCGATGACATCAAGCCCAACGAGAAAAACAACGTGGTGTCCGCCTTGTTGCCCTTGCGCAAAGGCCGGATCAGCCAGCTCAACGAGCCTCCCATCTCCAGTGCATACACCATCGACTGGCGGGTCGCACCCGGAATGACGGTGGATTCCCGGTCCCTGGCCGATACCGCGGGCATCCTGACTTTGTACAACACCGATCCAAAGGTACTTCGCGCCGACTTCGAGGCCTTGCAGCACTACGTACCGACCCAGGTGGAAGTGCTGGAGCCGGGAACCGCTTGATCGATCAGGTGGCGCGGCAAGCACAGGTTTTTCTCAAGGAGCAGGCATGAAGACAGGAATACTCGGTGCCGTCAGCATGGCGGTCTACTGCATCTCGACGGCGCTGTCGGCCGTCTGGGTCATGGTGGCGTTTACCCGTATCAGTGGGGCGGCGTTGACATTCATTACCTTCCTGATGGCCTGGGCGGTCTTTTTCCTGGTGCATACCTTGCGTGGTCATGATCCGTTTCGCCTGCTGCGCGAGGAATGGCGCGGCGTGTTGCTGCTCAATGTCCTGACGCTGTTCAGTTGGTGGCTGATGTTCATGGCGTTGCAGCGCATCGAGGCTTCGGTGGAGTCGGCCATCTATCAGGGCTGGATGCCGTTGGTGGTGGTGGTCTGTGAAAGGCTGGTGGCGCGGTCCTCGGTCAGTCGATCGCGGTGGCTGGGCGCGCTGCTGATCCTGTTGTCGCTGATGGCGCTGGTCCTTATGCGTCTCGCGCTTGGCGTCACGGCCCAGGTAAGCCTGGTCAACTTGCATGAGGGCATTGCCCTGGCCACTGTCGCCGGGATCACCGGCGGGATCTATGTGTTCTGCTCGGCTCGGCTGAACCGCGACAGCAAATACAGCGCCATGGATATCCTGTGCGTCAGGTTCTTCCTGCTCTTGATTGTCACGGGGTGGGTCGGCCGGGAAAACTTGCACCAGTTGCTCACGCTGGATACCGCCATGCTCGCCCAATTGATCAAGCTGGCGTTCGTCAGCGTGCTGATTCCGGTGTTCACCCTGCAATTTGCCATTCAGCACCTGGGAGGCGGGCGGGTATCCATTCTCACACCTTGCGTGCCGGTCATTGCCTTGGCCGCCGAGTTCGTGCTCTCCACCTGGCATAGCCCTTGGGTACCTGTCCTGGTGACGGTGGTGTGCGTGGCGGTGTTGTTGTCAAACGTCTGGTTTTCGCGAGACAGACACGTTGTTCGCTCAGGGCCCATGCCTGTTGCCCTTCAAAAATAGATACTGTTTGCTGGAGCATCCCATGACTCTTTCCTTGGCCTATGCGCAGGGGGCGGCAGACGCTTGCCCGAATGACGGCCGCAGCGTGCTGGCACGCACGTTGGAAATCGCACGTACCTTGATCGGTTTCCCTTCGGTCAGCGACCGCTCCAATCTGGACCTTATCGAGTGGGTGAGTGGCTACCTGCATGGCATCGGGGTGCAGGCCCAGATCCTACCGGATGCCTCCGGGCGCAAGGCGAACCTCTTTGCCAGCCTTGGGCCGCCGCGCCCTGGAGGCATCATCCTGTCCGGGCATACCGACGTGGTGCCTGTCGCTGGCCAGGCTTGGACGCAAGATCCGTTCAGTGCCCACCTGGTTCAGGATCGGCTGTACGGTCGCGGCAGTTCGGACATGAAGGGATTCATTGCTGTGGTACTGGCGATGGTTCCGGAGCTGATGGCGTCTACACGGCAAAGCTTTCACCTGGCCTTGTCCTATGACGAGGAGGTGGGCGCGATGGGGGCGAAACATCTGGCCCCCTTTATCACCCAGGCGCAGTTGGAACCCGCCGGTTGCATTATCGGCGAGCCAACTTCAATGGTGTTGGTGATCGGCCACAAAGGGCGTCATGAAATCAATTGCTGTGTCCATGGCAAGGTGGCGCACTCATCGTTACCGGGCGAGGGGGTCAACGCCATCGACTACGCCGCGCGGGTACAAATGCAGCTTCAGCAAGTGGCCAGGCGGCTTTCACAGGGGCCGTTGGACCACGGGTTTGATGTGCCGTACACCACCGTTCAGGTCTGCCGGGTCAATGGCGGTGTCGCTGGCAATGTCATTCCCGGTCAATGCAACTTTGACTTCGAGATTCGCTACCTGCCCGGGTGCGATGCCGAGCAACTGCTGGTACAGATCGAGGACGATGCCAAGCAGGCCATGCACAGTGAGATGAATGATCGTGCCGCGGTCGCGTCCATCGAGTTTTCCCACACGCTGCATACCCCGGGTTTGGATGAGAAGGGCAATCAGGCATTCGCACAGTGGGTCCGCGAGGCCAGCTCAATGGTCCATGGCCGACAGCGAGTGGCTTACAGCACGGAGGCCGGATTGTTCCAGGCCGCAGGGATCCCCACGATCGTCTGCGGCCCAGGGAGCATCAAGCAAGCGCACAAGGCGAACGAGTATGTGGACCTGGCTCAGCTCGAGGCGTGTGAACAGTTCCTGCGTCGCCTGGCACGTTGTGAGTCATTGCCTCCGCTTCCCGCCGGGGGTGAGCAATGAACACCACCGCCCTGGATCGCCAGGGTCGCGGGCGAGAACGCAGAAAACTGGTGCTGGCGGTGAGCGTAGGTGCCGCATTGGAATGGTTCGACTTCACCCTGTTTGCGATCTTCGCCTTGCAGATTGCCGCAGCGTTTTTCCCGGCATCCGACCCATTGATGTCGTTGCTCGCCTCTTACCTGGCGCTCGCCGTCGGCTTCGTGGCCCGACCGTTGGGCGCGTTGCTGATGGGGCGCTATGCCGATCGCCAGGGGCGCAAGGCGGCGCTGACCCTGTCCATCATGCTGATGGGCGCAGGGACCCTGATCATCGCCGTATGCCCGACCTACGAGGCCATCGGTTGGTGGGCACCGTTGAGCATTGTCGTCGCGCGCATATTGCAGGGGGTCGCAGCGGGGGGAGAGATCGGCGGCGCGCTGGCCTACCTTGTCGAGACGGCCCCTGCGGACCGTCGCGCACTGTTTGCGTCCAGTCAACAAGTAGCGCAAGCCGGATCATTCCTGCTATGTGGGTTAAGTGCGAGTCTATTGTCGAGCGCGCTGACGCCAGCCCAGTTGGATGAGTGGGGTTGGCGCGTGCCCTATTTCTTCGGACTGCTGGTCGTGGTGGCGGGCCTGAAAATTCGCCGCAGTCTCGAGGAAAGCGAACCGCTGCGCCGCTTTCTCGATAATCAAGATAAGCAAGCGATGGCAGGGAAGGGGCCTAGCCTTCGCCCCTATCTGCCCAGCCTCGTGATGGGGGTGTTGATCGTCGTTCTCTGGACGGTCGCGACTCAATTGATCAATTTCATGCCGACCTATGCGTCGATGGTCCTTGAGCTTCCACGCAACAAGGCATACCTGGGTTTGGTACTGGTCGGTCTCATCACGCTGCTGTGCCCCTTGACCGCACTGCTGTCGGACCGTATCGGGCGCTACACCGTCATGCTCATCGGTGCCGTGGGGGTCGCGCTCTGTGCTTACCCGGGGTTCGTATGGCTGAACAACAGCCCCAGTCTCCAGACATTGATCAGCTTCCAGTGCGGGCTGGCAGTGTTGATGGTGCTTTACACCGGGCCGGCTTCGGCGGCATTGGCAGAGCTGTTTCCGGTGCAAGTCAGGGCCCTGGGGGTCTCGTTGGCCTACGCGTTGTCGGTGACCCTCTTCGGCAGCGCCACGCCTTCGCTGATTACCCTGATCTACCGCCAGAGCGGGGATGCTCTGGCGGCGGCTCATTGGCTGTTCGCGGCGGCTTGCCTGAGTGCGATTCCACTGGTCTGGGTAAGCCTGTCGAAATACCGGGCAAGTGCCACCCCGGCGCTGACTGCAGAGCATGAGACTTGAGTGACGTTGATTCACGCTCCTCATTGAACGCTCTGCGCAAACCCGTACTGCCTGGCAGACCACACCACCGCCAACGCCAGCAGCAAGAGAACGACCAGGACCGGCGCAAACGCCACGACCCCCAGGTGGTCGAGCAGAATGCCGCCGACGATCCCGCCGCCGGCAATGGCGAGGTTCCAGGCCGTGACCAGCATTGACTGGGCGAGATCCGCCGCCTCTGCGGCTGTCTTGGCGATGGCCGTCTGGAACAGCGTCCCAGCCCCTCCGAAAGCGACTCCCCAAGCGGCCACGGCGATATACACCGCCGCAGGCCTGTCGCTCATTGCCCCGAGCATCATTGCCGAAAGGGCGAACAGCACCGTACCTGCCAGCGTCAACGCCCGCAGATGGCGATCGATCAGCACGCCGACGACCCAGATCCCCAGCAACGACGCGACGCCAAAGACCAACAGGAGCAGATCCGTCCGCTCGCCCAGGCCCGCCGCCGTCAAAAACGGAGCGATGTAGGTAAAGAGAATGTTGTGCGCCAGGACAAAAGCCAGTACCACGAACAACACCGAGCGAACCCCCGGCAGGCTGAAGACCTGGCCCAAGGCAAGACGTTTGTTGGAGGACTGCCCCGGAAAGTCAGGCACCTTGAGTCGTACCCAGACCATCAAGGCCACGGCGAACAGGCTCATGAGGGCGAAGCTCATTCGCCAGCCGACCAGATTGCCGAGCAGCGTGCCAGCCGGCACGCCCAGGGATAACGCCAAGGGCGCGCCCACCATGGCAATTGCAATCGCTCGACCTTTCTGGCTTTCGGGCACCATGCGGGCGGCATAACCGGCCAACAAGGCCCACAGCAGCCCGGCCGATACGCCACCCAGCAAGCGCGCGACAATCGTCAAACCATAATGGGTAGAAAACGTCGTGACGGTATTGGCAACGGCGAAACCGGCGATGGCCGTCAGCAAGAGCGATCTGCGTCGCATGCCTTGGGTCGCGGCGGTCAATGGAATGGCCGCCAGCAAGGAACCGATCGCGTAGACCGTGACCAACTGGCCGGCGAGGGCTTCGGAAATCGCCAGCCCGTCGCTGATCTGGGAAAGAAGACCGGCGGGCAAGGCTTCGGTGAGGATGGTCAAGAACGCCGCCAGTGCGAGGGCAAACAGTGATCCTATGGGGAGCGGCGCAGTGTCTTGAACAACCTCGGCATCTGCATCGATAGGGGGGCTGGCAATCGTCATGTGTCACCTGCTTGGAGCGCTCCTGACCCGCCGGGACGACGCGGTCAATCGCGGATTGATAAGTACTACGGTAGGCGCCCCTCTTTGGCGAGACAAGAATGCTAGAGTGCACAACACATCGGAAAAAATGTCCGCAATAGGAGCTGGCGTGGAATCACTGAGCGGGATTGATTTTTTTGTACGCGCGGCCGAAACCCGCAGTTTTTCAGAGGCGGGCAGGGCGCTGGGCATTTCGTCTTCGGCGGTGGGCAAAAGCGTCGCCCGGCTCGAGGAGCGGCTGGGTGTGCGGCTGTTTCATCGCAGCACGCGAAGTATCACGCTGACGGCGGAAGGGACGCTGTTTCTCGAACGTTGCCGGCGCATTCTCTGCGAAGTCGAAGCGGCCGAGCAGGAACTGTCGCAAACCCGCCAAGCGCCACGGGGCAAACTGCGCGTGAGCCTGCCCCTCGTTGCGGACCTGGTCATGCCGACGCTGATCGCCTTCATGCGGCGCTACCCCAGTATTGAACTGGACCTGGATTTTTCCGACAGGCTGGTGGACATCATCGAGGAGGGGTTCGATGCAGTCATTCGGACCGGAGAGCCGAACGACTCCCGGCTGATGTCCCGTCCGTTGGGCCCGTTCAAGCTGGTTGTGGTCGGTTCGCCCCGGTACTTCGCCGAACACGGCACACCGCATGTACCGACGGATCTTCTGCGCCATGCCTGCCTGTTATACAAGTTTCCCAGTACTGGCAGGATGCAAGTCTGGCCGGTAACCGGGGACGGGGAGCCGGAACTCAACCTGCCGGCGACCCTGGTCTGCAACACCACCGAGGCGTTGCTGCACGTGGTGCATGATGCGCTGGGGATTGCCTGCGTGCCGGATTTCACTGTGCGTAAGGCCATCGCGGCCGGTGAACTGGTCACCGTCCTGGACGACTTCAACAGGCATCAGAGCACCTTCCGCATGCTCTGGCCCTCAAGCAAACACCTGGCGCCGAAACTGCGGGTGTTCATTGATTTCATGAGCAGTGAGTTATTCAAATGACTGGCCCAGCCCCCTGTGGGAGCGAGCTTGCTCGCGATCGCGGTGGTTCAGTGACAGGGATGCTGGATTGGCTGCCTTCATCGCGAGCAAGCTCGCTCCCACAGCGGGCCGGGCCATGGATTCAGATCACGGGGCCTTGTTCTCCACCAGGCAGTTGCCGCCATCCACCACGATGACTTCGCCCGTGATGTAGCTCGCCTCTGAAGACGCCAGAAAAGCCACCAGTGCCGCCACCTCTTCGGGACGTCCCGCCCGGCCCATCGGTGTGTAGCCTGCCGCCGTGGCTTCCTCGGCAGTGGTCGACCCTGTGGTGATCCAGCCGGGCGCGACGCTGTTTACAGTGACCCCTTGCTGGGCGACTTCCAGCGCCGGGTGATTGCCAGGTGTAGGAGCGCTATATAAACATCCTGATCAACGCCCGAACACCGCCGTCATCCCCAACAACCGCTTTTGCCGCCAAGCCGGTGCGCTGGTAGGGAAAAGCACCTCGTCTGGCCGGAAGCGGGCGAGACCGCAGGCCGCGGCGATGCGCTGGCGTTGCTGACCGCGGACAAGGGCTTGCTGAAAGCTCTGTTCGCTATGGGCCAATCCCAGCATATAACGAGTCCCCTCTTGGAAGTGTCCGCCGTTGGCTTGCCACCAACGTTCGATTGCCTGCGGGTCGGGCCAGGGCAGGTTTTCATCGGGGTCCATGGCCACATTGGGATCTTCAGGATTGTCGTTCGGGCCTGCATCGAAATCCGGCAGGTCCTGCAATTCCAGATCAAGCAACGCCAGGTCAGCGCCGGTGATCACGCTGAAGGCTTCACCGGCGACGCGGGCATAGGGCAGGTCGCTCATCTGCTGGATCAACCAGGGCACGCTGACCGGATCGCCCAGCAGTCCAAGAGCCTGGATGCCGACGCGCCGATCCCGGGGATCCTGTACCCACTGGCGTATCCAGGCGATGCTGGATTCGCGTTCTTGCCAAGCCAGCAGTACGCAGAGCGCGCGGTACTGGAACTCGCCCGGTTGCTCGGCGAATGAGCGCAGAGGCTCCAAGGCCTGCTGGTCGCCCATTTGGACAGTGGCCCAATTGGCCCAGAAGCGCGTGGCGGCGTCTGCATGCTGGCGGTGGGCACGAATCGTCGGGAACAGGTCACGCCGGCGCAGTTCGCCAGCCGTGCGGGCGGCACGTGCCAGCACGCTTGGGTCGGCATCGGAAAGTCCGGCCAGCAGGGCGGGGCCGGGGTCGTGGCGATGCATGCCACAGGCGGCCAGGCCGAGGCGGCGAAACAGTGGGTCGGGGGAGGCGAGCATGCGCTCGATCCAGGGCGACACCCGTTCCCAGTCGAGCCACCCCAGGGCCATCAGATAACCGCGCTCCGTTTCCAAGGCACTGCGCAAATGCTCGCTGAGCCGCGACAGCACTTTGCCGTTAGCCGCTTCGAAAGCCAGCACCACGCTGGCGAACATCTCGCCGATGGCGTGGGGACTGAGCTGGGCCAGCAGGATTTGCAAACCCGTGGAGCCAGCGATCCGCAGGCCGTCGAGATGGGCGTCGATGCGCTCGTCGAGTGTGCGGAGATCGTCCAGGTCGTAGTGGGGAGCGCGTAATGCATAATCGCGCAGGACGGCCAGGAAACTGGCTTCTTCGACATGCAGGTCAAGGACGATGGGCAGTGTTTTCATCAGCCATCGATCCTGATGTACGGGCAGGCAGGGTCAGTCAATTTGCAGGCACCGTTTCCAGTTCGCACCATCGAACTCCATGACGTCCTTGGGCCCGATGGACCACATGATGCCGTCGGCCGCGCTCAGGTGATAACACGTGCGCGGTGCGTCGTCGCCAAAGTCGATGGGGATCAGCTTGCCGTTCTCGAGGCGATAGACAAAATGGGTGGACGACACGTACAGCTGTCCATCGAAGTACTCCATGCCCCAGAGGTCTTCCCGGGTGCTGTCATGCTCGATCACTTCCCATTGGTCATCGCGTCCTCGCAACAAAGTGCCGAGCTGGCCGCAGGCATAGGCAAAACCGTCCGGCGCGCAGCGAACCTTGTAGAGCGCCAGGTTGGTCGGGCTGTTCTGCTGGGTGAAGACGGAACCGTCGTACTTCCAGATTTCACCTTCCCAACCGACTGTGTAGATTTCCTGTTCGCTGAACCCGTCGATCGATTCGAAGCTGGTGTCGGTGATGGGGGTGTCGCCGACCTGGGCGCTCTGGTCGATGCAACGCCACTGGTCCTCGTCATCGCGGACGTAGGCCTGGCGGCAGGTGCCTACGGCGTAGGCCCGGCCTTTGGCGATGCCGCGGATTTCGCGCAGAGGGCCGCGTTTTTTGGGGTCTATTCCGCAGTTTGCGATGGGGGCTTCTTCTTTTATCGCGCCGCCGCCACTAGTACGTACCGCTCCATTGGTGCCCAGTACCACGTAACGTTCGGCCGGTGCATGGCAAACCGTGCCGGAACAGGCAAGCCAGGGCACCGTGCCGGCCCCCCAGGTTCCTCGATGTAGCGTGAACAATATCGACCCGGTGTACCCTTCACTGATAGAGGCGTCGTTAGTGGTAATCAAATAACTGAGGTCGGAGTAGCGAACGACCCCAGTACCAACGCTGAGTCCACTGAATCGTGAGTCTAGAGGGTCCATCTTTGGTCTCCTGATGTGAATACATTAAAGGTCACACTCGTTATCGAACATGTCGCGCGCAGCCTTGTCCCGCTCATGCTGATTACTGGTCATGGAAACGCTGGCATTGATCGGTTGCTCATCCCCAGCGTCCTTTGCCCCGTTGTGATACTCATTCAACTGGCCTTCCAGGCACTCCTGAGAACAATCAGAGTCCGGGAAGGTTTTCCTGGCCGCTTTGGCCCCTGTCTCTGTGGCCTTGGCCCTTGACCACTCACCTTTTGCATCGGCCTCACGCAAGGCCACCACCCCACGCCGGGTATGCATCTGCCCGTGGGTGGCGGTGGTCTGATTGGGGCCCTCGACGCACATTACCGGGGCCTTGTCGGTCTTGTATTTGCTCCAGCCGGCTTTCGTCGGATGCTGGTTCCTGGGTTGACCGACGGAGGCCGGGCCGTCCGTAAAGGAAGCCGAATCTATGAGGTGGTCTCCGGTTTGTCCCGGGCAACATCTGTTGGGTTTATACGGGGCGAGAAAGCAACGCAGCGCCTTTTGGCAAGCGTTTGCGTTGATACTCGTTGCCAAGGACGAATACTCGCCTTGGACCCCCGCGTGTGCAGCCAGATAGGCCGGATCCGTTTTAAATGCATCACCGGCATTTTTTTTTGCGGCGCTGCGGGCTTTGATGGCATTTTTCAGCTTGTCGGTATCCGGGCAGCTCGTTTCTTTATTGGTGCCTTCGCAAGCGGTGTTGGCTCGTTTCCTTTCGCCTTCGCATTGGGCCAGATCCTTGGCAAGAGCCATTCTGTCCGTATAGGGCCAGGGCACGGTATTGCCAGGCTGGGAAGCATGGTTGTGAGTAGTCAGGTCCATATGCCGGACAACATTCTTGCCTTCATACTTCACGTCCATCGACCAGGAAGTGAAATACACCTTCCCCTTGTTCCGGGTCGTGACGATCCCCTTTTTCGGCGCATTCCCAGCCTCGTCCCCATAGCTGGTCTTGAAGTGGCTCTTGTCCTTGAGCATCACTTCCTTGCCACTGATCTTCACCGTGCGACTGCCCTTGGTGGTGTCCTTGGCCATGCCCGTGTTGGGGTAGGGGATGGGCACACCGAGCGGGGTGGGCGGGGCCTGGGGTGGGGTGAAACAGACATCCGGGAAGCAGGCGATCGACTTGCCGTCAGCCGCCTTGCAGGACACTTCCATATTATTGGCGAAGACTTCGTTGGCCATCAGGCGGCCCTCACAATCTGGTAACTGAGCAGCGCGGCGGCGCGTTGGCCGGCGTCGTTGCCCAGGTGGCAGAAGATGTTCGGTCCTTCGCCGTAGCCCTTGCGACTGGCAGCCAGGGCCACGGCGAGCATCACGGGGCCGATGGCGGCGCCGACTTCGCCGATGCAGTCGGCAGGGTGCCAAAGATGGAAGAACTCCTTGCGTACCCGCAGGCTGCGGCTCAGGGCCAGGGAGGCCTCCTTGAAGTAGTACTGTTCGCCGGAAATATCCGTCAGCCGATAATCCATCTGCTCCAACCCGCAGCCTGCTTCGCCCAGGGCGGCCCGTATGGCCTGGGTCAAGCCTTCGGCGCGCAGAGGCAGGTCTTCGGATTCCACCGTGGCCTGTTCCACACCGAAACCCAGACCGATACAGATCAATTGCGGCTGTTCATTGGCAACGGGAGCGGCCAGCACCACCGCTGCGGCACCTTCGCCGGGGATAAAGCCATTGGAATTCTCGCTGGTAAGCAGGCGTTCGCGTTGTTCGAAAGCGGTCAGGGTCGCTCCATTAAGGAGGGAGTCGACCCCGGCAATGATCACGTGACGATGGCCATCCTTATGTATCAACGCACGCGCGTTGAGCAGGGCCACGGCGGCACTGACCCGGCCCCGCGCGATGACGTAGGAACCAGGATGAAAACGGATGCCCAGTTCGGCTTCGATGGCCTGCAGCAGTCCCTGATCGAGACCGGCGAGGCGACCGGGACGTTCAGCTTCCGCCAGCCCCAGCAACAGCGGGGTCTTTTCCGGGTCGAGCCCCGGAGCACTCTGCAGTGCCTCGGCAATGGCGCGGGCCGCCATCTTGATCAGCTTGGTGCGGCCGCGCCAGGGTTGCTCCAAAGGCACGCTCGCGGCAATCAGCCATTCACCGGCGCCGTCGATAAAGCGGGTTTCCTGGAAGTTGTCGATGGCACAGCGGATCGCCGCGCAGCTCGCCGGCGCGCTGAGGCCGACAGCGCTGACCATTCCCGATCCAATGATGCAAAGCGCGCTCATCAGCCCGTCTCCTCGGGAGAGCGCTTGGCTTTCACCAAGGCGCCAAGTGACGGGTAGTAATCCTTGCCCAGCTCACGGGCACGCCACCACGCTGTGGACATCGTGCCGACCAGCACCTGGGCAATCTCGAAAATATTACGCCGTAGCGGGCGAGCGACACGCCACGTCAACTGCACCTGGCGAGCGTCGGTGTCGATCAGCAAGGTGTCGATCACCGCCGACACCGTTTCATGACCGCCTTTTTTCAGGAAGAAAGTCACCGGCACATCCATTTCGGGGATGCGAAAGCCTGCGCGCTCCTGGGGCGTGAGGTTGAGCAGCTGTACGTTCTCGCCGCCCCGCAGGTGAGGAATCTGCTGGTCGTCAGGGGCCGCCTGGAAGTAGCGATTGTCGAAATCCCCTGGCAGAAACGGAAAGCAGTCGGCCAACCAGGCATCGTCGTAAGTACCGGCGAAACGGGCGCGTTGCGGCCAGCTACGGCCGAGGGGGCCGAGGGCCATGGGGCGAAAGTCGCCAGAGGGGCTGTCGATTGGCTTGCCCAATTCCTCGGTGTTCGGCATTGGCATGCCCAGGATATCAGCACTACTCAGACGGTGCGGATACCAGCCGCAACCGGTCGGATTGGCTGGGTAGCAGTGACGCATGTCGGGCTCGTTCGCCATTGGATGGCTGCCTCCAAAGGCTTGGGCATACGAGATGTCCTGCTCGGAGAAGGGCTGGGGTAAGCCAGGAGAAGCGCCCAATAGTCCTGGTTGCCATTGCCGGGGACCAAGGACGGAAAAGGCTTTGGTCATCTGACCCACCCGAATGCCCGCGGTCAACTGCGTCACGGGCCGGCCGCCTGGCGCGTAGGCTTTGCCACACACCAGTACATCGCAATATGGCTTGACCGGGGCGAAGTCCATTTCCTGCCGGGGGGCGCTGAGGCCCGGTTCGCCAAGAAAAGTGTCGGCCATCAACAGCGGTTGCTGGATGTCAGCGAGGGTCGCGGCGCGGCCGTCCAACGGAAGATCGAAAGTGCCCTTGGCTACCACAACCAGGGACTCGCGGCCGTCGCTTGCCATGCCCAGGGTGTAGGCAGCCACCAATTTGCTGGCGTTGAGCAGTTCCATGGATCGCCTACCTTCTAATTGATCTGCACCGAACCGCCCTTGATGCGGTTCACGCCGGATGACCGGTTCGAAAGATAGGTCCCACGGATCAGCACCTTGCCCTCACGGGTGAGGGTAATGCTCGCCTTGCCGCAGCGCAGGACGATTTCCCGCTCTGCCGTGAACTCCAGGCGCTCGCCGTCCAGGTGGGCGGCGGTTGGCGTTGCGGTTTGCGGCAGGCGCTGGATGCGACCGATCACCAGCGGCCGGGTCAGGTCGCCGGCCTCGAACATCAGCGCGACCTGGGCGCCGATGTCTTCACGGGAGAACGGGGTGGTGGTGCGCGCGGCGAGGCCCGTTTCGCCGGGGCAGCCCGGGAAGGCCACCACCGGGGCGTCCGCCCCGGGCACATCCAGCAGCACCCCGATCACGACGCCATCCACGCGCGCGGGCGTGGCGGTGGGGGAAACGGGGAAATGATATTCAACGGTCATGGCGCCCACTCCGTGGCTAGTTCTGCAGGATTTTCTGGCCTTTGACGACCACGTTCTTGTTCGCCTTGATGTTGATGGCGCCGGAGCCGTCGATGGTGATGTTCTTGCCGCTGATCACGATGGTGCCGTCCTTCTTCATGGTGATGCTGGCCGCGCCCGTGGTCAGGCTGATGGAGTCGCCAGCGTTGAGGGCGAAGTGCTTGCCCACGTCCAGGCTGTCGTTCTGCTTGATGCCCGTGCTGCGGTTCTGGGCGACGTCGCGGGATTCGTTCTGGCCGATCTGGGTACTCTGGTTGCCGTTGATCTCGATGCCTTCATTGCCCTGGACCGTTTCGTTACGGTTGCCGCTGATGCCGATGGTCTCGTTGCCACCCACGTCCTCGGTCCGGTTGCTGGCGATGGAGATTTTTTCGTTCGCACCGACTTTTTCCGTGCGGTCGGCACCGATGGTGATGGTCTCGTTATTGCCCACGCGCTCGGTGCGATTGGCGCCAATGGTGATTTTCTCGTTGCTGCCGACATCCTCGGTGCGGTTCACACCAATGGAAATGGTTTCGTTATTGCCGACCTTTTCCTTGCGATCCACACCAATGGTGATGGTTTCGTTGTTATCGACGGTTTCGGTACGGTCGTGTTTGACGTGCACGGTCTCGTCGTTGTCGATGGTCTTGCGGCGGTCATGGCCAACCCAGTGGGTCTCGTCGTTCTCGACCTCGATGTCCTGGTTTTTCTCGGCGTGGATAAACAGCTGCTCGGCGCCTTTCTTGTCCTCCATGCGGATTTCATTGAAGTTGGCCGGTGAGCCGCCCTTGCTTGAACGGCTTTTCACCCCGCTCTGGGTGGCATTGGCAGGCAACCCGTAGGGCACGGTCTGTTCGGCGTTGTAGACGCGGCCGGTGATGATCGGCCGATCCGGATCGCCCTCGAGGAAACTGACGATCACTTCCTGACCGATCCGCGGGAGTTGCACGGATCCCCAGTTCTTGCCGGCCCAGGCCTGGGAGACGCGAATCCAGCAGGAGCTGTTTTCATTGGACTGGTCATGGCGATCCCAATGGAAATGCACCTTGACCCGGCCATATTGGTCGGTCCAGATCTCCTCGCCACTGGGGCCCACCACCACGGCGGTCTGGGGGCCGCGGACGATGGGCATCGGCGTGAGGGGCAGAGGGCGGAAGGCCTGGTTGGCATCCATGCAGTCCAGCTCGCTGACGAACTGTTCGGTGACGTCCGACTGTCCGCTTTCATAGGCATCCTGACGAATCTGATAACGGGCGGCCACCACCAGATACTCGCGGTTCTGGTCCGCACGGTCGTATCCCGTCAGTGTGAACACATGACCGCAACCGATTCCGCGGGCGCGTCCGCGTAACTGCACACGCTCGAACTGACTGTGAATGGCTTCGATGCGAGTACGCGCATAGTGATCGCCATCGTTGCTCTGGACGTATTCACCGGGGTAGTCGTAGAGCGGGTAATCGGCGTTGGTGTGGTTGCGCGCAACGCTGGAGCGCACCTCGAGGCTGGCGCGCGGGCGCAGGAAGTCGTAGTCGTTCAGCGCCAGCGAGCCGGGTTGGACTTCCCGTGCCAGTTGCCAGTCGTAGAAATGATCGCGCTCGCGCATTTGCCGATCGGGCGGGTAGAAGGGCACCGAGGCATAGTCCGCCGCCGTGGAGTGGGCACCATAGGCATCGGCCAGCACCAGCACATGACGGTTTTTTTCATGGCGAAAGTAGTAATAGATGCCTTCCTGCTCCATTAGCCGGCTGACGAAGTCGAAGCTGGTTTCACGGTACTGCACGCAATATTCCCACTCGCGGTAGCTGCCGCTCAGGCTGTCTTCGAAATCGGAGAAGCCGAGGTCGCGGAACACCTGCTTGATGATGTCCGGCACCGTCTTGTTCTGGAAAATCCGGCAATCTGAGGTGCGCGTGAGCAACCAGAACCAGGGCCGCAGGCTGACGCGGTAACCGGCGAACTGACCGTGCCCGGTCAACTGCCGGCAACTGCAGACGATGCCGTGGAAATAGCGTTTTGCGCCGTCGTACAGCTCCAGGGTCAGCCCCATCGGCTTGCCCAGCAACTGGTCGAACGTGATCGCCCGGTCTTCGGAGGTCAGGTCCAATTCGTAGTGGAACAACCGCCCCAACTCTTCGCTGCCCTCCATGCTTTGCAGCAACAGGACATCGCCGCCCAGAGGGCTGTCGACCTGCACCAAACGGTTGTTTTGGGTGATTGCCATGAGCGGCTTCCTTGGCTCGGGTTCGGGCGTCAGTGGGCCGTCGTAAGAAAGGTGGCGCCGTAGGCAAAGGCGCCGCCAAAAGGAACGTGAAGGGAAATCAAGCTCAACGTCTGCTGCACATCCACCACAGAGGTGATCTCCTTATCAGTCTTGCGGTCTTTAGCATGCGGCCAGATTGGCAGATGCTGAGGTCAAGATAGGTGACTGAAAGGTCGTTTGCTTAGTTTCATTAGCTATATATCTGATTCCTTAATCGAATAATCATGAAAATGAATGCTGACTCAGACACCCTGGCCATAGGGGCGTGAAGCTGCGTACTCACTGCTGCTCTTCTAGGGTTTCGCCGGGTTCAATAGCTCGGTTTCCATGGCTGAACGTCTATCGATGCGCGCCACGGTGTAGGCGCACACACCCAGCACCGCGGGACACAGGGCCAATACTGCGAAGCTCTTCACGACAGGCATGCCGCTGTTGAGCACATGGGCACCGAGCAGCGGCCCGCATACCGAGCCGAACTTGCCCATGGAGGCGGCCCAGCCGGCGCCGTTGCCGCGAATGGCACTGGGGTAGAAAATCCCGGCGATGCTGGTGATGCCGTAGTGACTGCCCTTGACGAAAATGGCGCCGACCATGCTCAGCGCAATGAAGGCGTTACCTTGCAGGTCGCCAATGCCCAGCGCCAGCAGGAAGGGTAATGAAAGCAGGGGATAGATCATCACCGCATAGGGCCCCCGGGTGTCGACGACGCGCATCAGCACAAGCCCGGCCATGGCACCGCTGAAGGACGCGAAGGAGCTTACCCAGGACGCGGTAGCCCGGTCGAAGCCCGCATACTGATACACCAGCGGGCTCCATGACGCGAGGAAATACATGGCCATGGAGCTTGCGCCAAAGCCGATCCAGATCATGGGCGTGATCCATTTCAGTTTGCCGATGAACAGTTGGCCGACCCGAAATGGCTGGCGGCCGATGTCGATTTCATCGGCCAGGAAATAGCGATCCCCGGCGCGCACATCGATGGCGGGATCCAGGCGCTTGAGGATTCGCAGCACGGTTTGCGGTTGCTTCTGCTTGCTCACCAGGAACCGCACCGACTCCGGCAGGGTAAAAAACAACAGGACGCTGGAGAGCAGCGTGGCGATACCGCCCAGCACGAACACACTGGCCCAGCCGTACTGAGGTGCGAGCCATACGGTCAGTGGACCGGCTGCCGCGCCCCCCAGGCTGAAGCCGACCATGATGAGGGTGATCACGCTGGCACGGTAGCGCTTGGGCACGAATTCGATATTCAGTGCCCAGCACAGCGGCAGCATGGCGCCCAGGGCGAAACCGTTGAGAAAACGCAGCACCAGCAGAGAGGTGTAGCTGTCGGCGAAGGTGAACAGCAGCGTCAGCACACCAAAGGCACTGGTGGACAGAATGATGGTCGGACGGCGCCCGATCCGGTCGCCGAGATAACCGAAAAAGAACCCGCCCAGCATCATGCCGAACAACCCGATGGAAAAAATGTTGCCCAGTTGCAGTTTGTCCAGGCCGATGTCCTCGGCCATATAGGCGGCGGTATGGGACAGCATCAACAAGTCGAAACCATCGAGGAAGGTGATCAAGACCGACACGCAGATGATCAGATAGTTGAAGCCCGACAGTTTGCGCCCCTCGATCAGGGCGGCGACATCAATGGCGCGTGACGACGTCATGGGTGTTCTCCCGGTAAGACGTATGCGAGCGAGTGTTCCGGTGGGCGGGGCTCACCACAGTTTCCAGGTGTAGGCCACGATCAGGCGGTTCTCATCGAGTTGCTGGGTCAGGCCGTTTCCGGAGCGGAAGGTGAGGTTGCGCCAACGCACGTTCAGGCCTTCCAGGGCACCGCTTTGGAAAACGTAAGCCAGGTCGGTGTCGCGCTCCCACTCACTGCCGTCGCTGACGGTGCGCGTGTGGATATCGCTGCCTTTCACGTAACGGGTCATGAACGTCAGGCCGGGTACGCCGAGCGCGGCGAAGTCATACTCGTAGCGCAACTGCCAGGACTTCTCGTTGGCTTTGATGAACGAGTTGTAGGTGACCAGGTTCGCCACGTAGGGCGTGCCGGTGTCGATGACCGGAAACACACTCTCGCCCGACAGCCGCTGGAACGCCGCGGAGAAGCGCTGCGCCCCGACGGTCAGGGTGAACATGCCATTGAAGTTGCGGTTATCGATTTTCCCGGCTTTGCCAACACCGATATCATCGCTGTCGACGTAGCGCAGGTCGGAGCGCAGGCTCACGCCTTCCCCCAGGGGCAGTACATGGATCAGGCCGGCGAACTGCTGGCGGTAGATGTCTTGCAGCTCACCGTAGTGGTAGCGCAGGGTCAATTGCTTGCCGACGGTGTAATCGCCGCCGAGCAGGTCCAGGTGATCACTGCTTTGGCCGGCATAACCGATGTCGTCGTTGCTGGATGAGTCACGGCCATTGGCCTTGGTCAGTCTTGCCGCGGTGACGGTCAGGTTGTCGAGTTCGCCGGACGTCAGGTAGGCACCGGTGAAGGTAGATGGCAGCAGTCGGGTATCGCTGTAATACGCCAGCGGATGAATCGGCATCAACGTTCCGACCTTGAGCTGGGTCTTGGACAGGCGCATTTTTGCGGTCAGCCCCAGTTCGCTGTAGTCGTCCACCGGTTGATTGCTGTCGGGGCCATAAGGCAACAGCCCACCGCCACGGCGGCCCGCACCGGAATCGAGTTTGATCCCCAGTTCACCCAGGGCATCGAGTCCGAAGCCAACGGTGCCTTCGGTGTAGCCCGACTGAAGTTCGGCAATGAAGCCTTGGGTCCATTCCTCGGCCTTGGCCTGAGGCGCATCGCTCTGGCGGAAATCGCGATTCAAGTAAAAGTTGCGCGTCGTCAGCGTCGCGCTACTGTCTTTGATGAAGTCCGCATGGGCGCAGGTGACTGAACCACAGAGCGTCAGGGCGGCGGCGAGAAGAAGGTTCCTGTTCATTTTTATTGGTCTCAGGATCAGTAGGATTTTCAGGACGAGTTTTGCCTGACCGCGTCGATAGCGACGCGGTACGGGCTGCCTGGGTCAGGCGCGGTAAGCCGGCAGAAAGGTGCTCAGGTTTGTGATGGGGCGGGCAGTGGGTCTGCCCCGCGATGGCGGCGTGTCAGGTGGCCGATGACGAAGGCACAGGCCGCCAGCACGGCGGGGCAGATCGCCAGGACCAGGAAACTCTTGACCACCGGCAGGCCACTATTGAGCACATAGGCGCCCAGCAATGGGCCGAGGATCGAACCGATCTTGGCGATGGAGGTGGCCCAGCCGGCGCCATTGGCGCGAATGGCACTGGGATAGAACACCCCGGCGATGCTGAGGATTCCATAATGGGAGCCTTTGACGAACACGCCGCCGACCAGGCTCAACATCAGGAACGCGGTGCCTTGCATGCCGGTGATGCCCAGTACCAGCAGGAAAGGCAAGGCCAGCAACGGGTAGATCATCACCATGTACGGTCCACGGGTATCGACGAAGCGCATCATCGCCAGGCCCGCCATCGCACCGCTGAAGGATGCGATCGAGCTGACCCACGACGCTGTCGCGCGATCGAAGCCGGCGTATTGATAGACCAGCGGGCTCCAGGAGGCGAGGAAATACATGGCCATGGAGCTGGCGGAGTAGCCCAGCCAGATCATGGGCGTGATCCACTTCAAGCGGCCGATGAACAACTGGCTGACCCGAAATGCCTGGCGACCGATGTCCGGCTCGTCCAGCAGGACGAATTGGTCAGTGGGACGCACGTCCAGGTTCGGGTCCATGCGCTTGAGAATCGCCGCGATTTTCTCCGGTGCCTGACGCTTGCTGGCCAGGAAACGCACCGATTCGGGCAGGGTGAACAACAACAGCACCCAGGCGCACAACGTGACCACGCCGCCGAACACGAACACGCCCTGCCAACCGATATGCGGCGCCAGCCACACCGTCAGCGGGCCGGCCATCGCGCTGCCGAGGCTGAACCCGACCATGATGATGGTGACCACCGTGGAGCGATAACGCTTGGGAACGAACTCGATGTTCAAGGCCCAGCACAACGGCAACATGGCGCCCAGGGCGAAGCCGTTGAAGAAACGCAGGACCATCAGCGACGCGTAGCTGTCGGCCATGACAAACAGCAACGTCAACAGGCCGAACGAGCAGGTGGAAAACAGAATGGTGGGACGCCGTCCGATGCGGTCCCCCAGGTAACCGAAGAAGAACCCGCCCAGCATCATGCCCAACAGGCCGATGGAGAAGATTTCGCCCAGTTGGATCTTGTCCAGGCCGACCTCATCGGCGATGTAGGAGGCGGTGTGGGAGAGCACCAACAAGTCGAAGCCGTCGAGGAAGGTGATCAAGACCGAAACCAGAATCACCACGTAGTTGAAACGTGACAGTTTGCGCGCCTCTATAAGCGCCGCGACATCCAGGGTACGGGACTGTGACATGTGCGTTCTCCACTGCATTTTTTATTGTTGTCGGAGTGGCGCCCCCCGTTCACATGGCGGGCGCATCGAACTGCTTGAAAACCTATTCCAGATTGAATGCCAGCCGTTCGCGCAACACCTGCGCGGGTATATCACTCAGGCGCCCGTCCGGGCCAGCCAAATCCAGTGCATGGGCGGCCGCGGCCCCCATGGCGATACACGGCCCCATCACGCGCACACTCGACAGCGCGGCCGCGTCGGCGTCAATGCAGCGGCCCGCGACCACCAGGTTATCGCTGCCCTCGGGGAGCATGCTGCGCAACGGCACGCTGTGGACATGATCGTCGCCAAAGGGCTCCCACTGGTAACCGGTGCTGTCGCCGTGCAATTCCACCGGCCAGGAGGTGCGCGCCACCGCATCCGGAAACATCGTAGCGGCACGCACTTCATCGGTGGTCAGGTGATGTTGGCCGACAATCCAGCGGGTCTGGCGAATGCCGGGCAGTGCATACGCCCGTACCTTGGCCTTGCCGTAGGCCTGGGGATACTCCGCTTTGAGGAAACGGATCACCTGATCCACCTGTTGGCGCCCGGCGAGGGCGACGTGAGACGCGGCGACCGGATCCAGGGGCGTTTCGATGTGCGTCATGTTGAACGCTGCCGTGCCGCGTCCGGGGAACTGGAAGAACAGGCCGTCGTCGCGCTCGATACCGTAGTGCCTGGCTTTTTCCTTGACCCGTTCGGTGAATTGCGCGCGCGTCGGCAGGTGGGCTTCATCGATATGCTCGAGAACGAACATCTGGGTGCCGTAGATGGGCGTGTCCGGTTCGCGACAGGCGAGCCCGGCGTTCCAGACCAGTGCCGCATCGCCGCTGGCATCGATAAAGCCGTTGGCCGCCACGCGCACGTCGCCATAACGGGTGGCCAACTCCACTTCCTGGACCCGCGAGCCTTCGCGCACCACCTCACGCAACACCGCACCGAGCACCACGGTGATGCCAGCGTCGAGCACCTTTTGACCAATCCAGCGACCGAGGGCCACTTCGTCGTAGTAAACCACGGTGGTCAAGGGACCGATGGCCTGGTGCAAATCGCCCGAGGCGCCCAGGTCGCGAAGGATGCCGTCGGCGATGCCATGGGTCAGCAACTGGCGGTTCGGACCATTGGAGAACAAGCCGCAAAAAGTCCCGATGATCGAGCCGACCGCCTGGCCACCGAGCATGGGCAGGGCATCGAACAGCACGACGCGCTTGCCGAGCGCGGCGGCCTCCAGGGCGGCGGAAATACCGGAAATACCCGCGCCGGCGATGCAAACATCAGCCTGCAGGCGTTGCGGGGTGGGGGCGCTGGTACGGCGTACCGTGCGAATGACATGAGCCATAAAACTTCCTTTGTGGGGTAAAAAGGCAGCCGAACCCGAACCCGTTGGCCGGTGGCCACGGGGAGCGGTTGTTTTCAGCAGGTTTCTTCGGGTTACGACGGCGCCGGCGTTCGCTGCGGACCGTTGGGCTGTTGCGGTAGGGGCGGGTCATTGCGCGATGAGCGTGGGGTCACTTCGACGATCCCGGCGTCGGCATCGACGCGCACCCAGTCCCCGGTACGGATCCGCTCCAGCGGGTCCTCGGTAAAGCCAGTCATGGCGGGTGCGTGCACGACCACCGCGCCCAGGCCCATTTTCGCGGTCATTTCGTTGAACAGCATGGCGCCAGGGGCCACGCCGGCGAGGCGCGCGATGTGGAACTGCGAAGACCAGCCGGACGAGCCCTTGGCCCCCGGAAACACCAGGACTTTGCCGGCGAAACTGATGCCCTTGAGTTCGTGGCGGGTCTCAATGACGGTGCCGCTGCGCGGGTCGATGCCACCCCAGCCAGAGATACGGTCATGGGTCACCAGGGCTTCGCCTTCGAAGCAGCCGCCAACGACCTTGCGGCCTCGGAGCGTAAAGGTTGCGCTCATCTCAATACTCCTTTCCAACGGCCGTCGATGGCCGCCTGGATGCATTCGGCGGTGGTGCCGAACCACGCCTGGATGCCCATGATCGCCGGCAGGTAATGGGCCTGTTTGGCCGAGTCCACGGCCGCCACTCGTGTGCCCTTGGGCAGCACCTTGCCGATTGCCGAGCAGGTATCGGTCATCACATGCCCGCCGGCCTGCTCGATGATGCGGGTGTAACCGGCCACGTCAGCCAGTTGCTTGATCGACGCGGCGGTAAATATCCAGAGCTCGGTGTTCGCACTCAGGCGCTGGCCTTCCAGCAGCTGGCAGACTTCCCAGATTTGTTCGAGGCTGTAATGCGGACAGCCCAGCATGACGAAGTCGACTTGTGCATCGTGCGCCGTGACGTTGACTTGCTCGTAGGCCCAGCGCCGTTCGGCTTCACCGAAGCGCAAGATGGCTGAAGGCCGGGAGGCGCCGAACGCTTGCTCGCGGGTGCGTGCTTCCGGCGTGACCCCGACCAGGTGATACATCTCCACGCCACCGCTGGAAGCTGCCGCCGCGCCGAAGTGCTTGAGGCGAGCCAGATTGGGCTGGTGGCTCACACCTTCGATGACCGGGATGCAATCCTGCACCTGTTCACCGACCCAGTAACCGAGCAGTCCCCAGTCGGCGGTGGTGCTCACGTCCATGTCCAACTGGATCAGGTGGGTGCCGCGGCGGTTCTCGTCCAAGTGCAGGCCCCAATAGGGAATCTTGCCGGTCAGCATCGCCGCGCCAGTGCTTTCCCGGCCCTCGGCATTGGTTCGGGCGCCGAGCACCGAGTTGATGTAGATCACGGCGGAAGACTCCATCCAGGCGCAGTGCTCGCCTTTCACCGGTACGTTGCCGACTTGATAAGGCGTGCAGGTGTTCAACGGTTGGACGCCCAGGCCGCTGCTGTAGGCCTGGCCGGTTTCATAAATGCGCACCACGTCCTCGCCAATGCCCTGGCGCTTGGCGTGCCGAGGGTCGATGCCTTGTTGCAGGTGACTGCTGAAGACCTTGACCTTGGGGATCCGGACCACCTCGGCGCTGTCGAGGTTGAACTCGCTGAACACCGCGTCCATGCCGCCCTCACGTTCGGCGTACTGACGCAGGAAAGGGGTGGTGGCGCCGATGGTTCCGGCCACATTCCGCGTGTCCACCAGGCATTGCGCATCCAGGGCCTCGCCATAACGCACCAGCAGGTCCATGGCTTTCTGCACGGCCGGGCCTTGATCGCCGGCAAGCATGGCTTTCTCGTCGTCACGCAACCTCATTGCGGTTGTTCTCCGGCGTGGGTGATGTCGCGCGGCTTGATCAGTACCGCACCGCGCTCCATGGAAGACACGTTATGGCGGTAGATATCCAGCCAGCCGCCACCGAACTGCGGCGCCAGAGGCTGCCAACGGGCGCGCCGCGCCTGCATGTCGGTTTCGCTGACATGGGCGTCGAGGCTGTTGTGGTCCAGGTCGATGGTGATGATGTCGCCGTCCTCGACCAGCGCCAACGGGCCACCGACGGCCGCTTCAGGCGCGACTTCGGCCACCACCAGCCCCTTGCACACCAACCCTGAAAGATGGCCGTCCGTCAGCATGGCCACATGGTCGCCGAGCCCGGCACCGTCGATGGCGAACACCACTTTCGAGGCGCCGCCGCCCATGGCCGGGCCGCCGCGCACACCCGCACCGCGCATGACCACCACGTGGCCAGGTTGTATGCGGCCATCCTGCAAGGCTTGGATGGCATCGGCGGAGCGCTCGAAACAGATCGCAGGGCCTTCGAAGCGGCGCATCTTGTTCGGGTCGATGCCGTATTTGACGATGCCCGCCTGGGGCGCGCTGTTGCCACTGAGCATCACGATGGCGGGCTGGGTGGCGAAGGGGTTGTCCAGCGGGCGGATCACCGCGTCATCGCTGACGGTCACCCCTTGCAGGTTCTGCTTCAAGGTTTTCCCGGTGACCGTCAGCACGTCGCCATGCAGCAGCGGTTCCAGGCGCTTGAGCAGCCCACGCCCGCCGCCCGCGGCCTCCATCTGCTCGATGCTGTGTTCTCCCACCGGCCGTACACCGACCAGCACCGGCACCTTGTTTCCCAGGTCCCTGAAGAGTTGATAGACGTCGACCTCGACGCCGCCTTCGGCGGCCACCGCCTGCATATGTTTGATGGTGTTGACGGAGCCGCCCGCGGCGAGAATGGTCGCGACGGCGTTGGCAAAGGCATTGGGGGTCAGGATATCCCGAGGCTTGAGGTCTTCCTCGACCATTTCCACAATGCGCTGGCCGGCCTGACGCACGAAATCGAACATCTGCGGGCTGTTGGCGGCAATCGGCGCGCTGCCGGGCAGGGCCATGCCCAGGGCTTCGCACACCAGGTGCATCGAGTTGGCGGTGCCCATCCCCGAGCAGACCCCGGGCCCCTTGATGGCATTGCGGGCCATGCCGGCCAGTTCCTCGACCGGCAGCGTGCCGGTCACCACGTGCATGGAACTGATGAACACGTCTTCGATATCGACATGCTTGCCGTTGTACTCGCCGCTTGGCTGGTAGCCGCAGACCACCACCAGGGTCGGGATATTCAGGCGGGCGGCAGCCATCAGTTGGCCGGGTACCGTTTTATCGCAAGAGGCCAGGCAGATCATGCCGTCGAGCTGAGCCCCTTCGACCGCGACTTCGATGTCGTTGGTGATGAGGTCGCGGGCGGCGAGCATGTAGGCGCCGCCGGCACCGGCACCGGTAATGAAGTCGCTGGGGGCGGCCGTGCGAATTTCGAAGGGCAGGGCGCCGGCATCGCGTATCGACTGCTTGAGGAGGTCCGCGATGCCATCCAGGTGACTGAAGCAGATCGCCAAGTTGGACGATGAGTTCACGATGGCGATCTTGGGTTTCTCCAACTCGCTTTCGTCGATGCCCAAGGCGCGCCACTGGGCGGCGCGTACAGCCCATAAATAAGAGCCATAGGGAAAATTGCTGCGCAGCTTCTTGGGCATGGTGTGCTCCGTTATTGTTATGGAGATTGTCAATTCGGTTAATCGAGTTAACGATCTTGTACCGAGTCTAGGCTTCGACCTAGAATCCGAAAACCTTATTTCACTTATAGATAAAATCCAAAATATGGATATCAAGGACGTCGATCTCAACCTGCTGAAAGTCTTCGATGCGCTGCGCAAAAAGCAAAGCGTGACCCTGGCCGGTGATCTCATGGGGCTCAGCCAACCTGCCATGAGTTTCGCCCTGGCCAAGCTACGCACGCTGTTCGACGATCCTTTGTTCATCCGGACTTCCCGCGGCATGCAGCCTACCGCCAGGGCCCTGCAGATCGCCGAGCCGGTGCAACGGATCCTGGAGATGGTCAGCAGCGAAGTGTTGCCGTCCACGGGCTTCATCCCTGAACACTCCGACCGACAACTGGTGCTGTGCATGTCGGACATTGGCGAAATGGTGTTCCTGCCCCGGCTGATGCGCATGCTCGACAAAGCCGCACCGAATTTGAGAATTCGCACCCAGGCATTGTCGTCGGAACAATTGGAGGAGGGCCTGGACGCCGGCGAGGTGGACGCGGCCATCGGCTATTTCCCACGCCTGCTCAACACCTCGATCCGCAATAGGGCGCTGTACAGTCACTCATTCGTGTGCATCGTGCGCAACGATCACCCCACCATCGGCGACAGCATAAGCGCCGAACAGTACCAGCAGGCCGTGCACGTCGCGGTCCAGGCCGAAGAGCGAGGCATGAGTGTGCTGGACCGTGAACTGGCCGCCCATGGCGTCACGCGCCGGGTGCGTTTCAGCCTGCCACGGTTCATGGGCGTGCCGTTTCTGGTGGCCGAGTCCGACATGATCGCCACCGTGCCCCTGGCGGTCGGCCGACGTTTCGCCGAAATCACCGATGTGCGCCTGGTGCCGCTACCTTGGGCCATTTGTGGCTACGACATCCATCTTTACTGGCATACGCGGTTCCACCATGACCCGGCGAATCGTTGGCTGCGTCAGTCCTTCATCGAATTGCTCGCCGATTTCTCTCCCGCGGAAACGGTATCCATCTGAGCCGTGGTTATCGTGCGTCGAGGTTGGCCATTGAACCGTTTCTGACAAGAATGTCAGGAAGCGGTCAGCCTCCAGACACTTTCGCTGTCTAGACTCATTGGGTTGCCCCCGTTGCCGCAGAGGAACCAGTTGATGCGTTTGCTCATTGTCGAGGACGAAGAAAAAACCTCCTCCTACGTCCATCGTGGCTTGACCGAGCTTGGCTATATTGTCGACGTCGCGACCAATGGCATCGATGGGCTGCATTACGCCCTGGAATGGGATTACGACGTGGTGATCCTGGATGTGATGCTGCCGGGCAAGGACGGCTACGACGTGCTGCAAGGCCTGCGCCTGCAAAAGAAAACCCCGGTCATCATGTTGTCGGCCAGGGGGACGGTGGATGATCGCATTCGCGGCCTGCGCGAGGGCGCCGATGATTACCTGGGCAAACCTTTTTCATTTGCCGAGCTCGTCGCGCGTGTCCAGGCCTTGATCCGTCGTCACGCGGGTGACACGGCCGACCTGACGCATTTGCGCATCGACGACCTGGAGGTCGATCTGCAAGCGCGCAAAGTGACCCGGGGTGGGCTGCGGCTGGACCTGACGGCCAAGGAGTTCTGTCTGTTGAGCCTGTTGGCGCGGCACCAGGGCGAGATCCTTTCCAAGCTGATGATTGCCGAGCAGGTCTGGGACATGAATTTCGACAGCGACGCCAACGTGGTCGAGGTCGCGATCAAGCGGGTACGCGCCAAGGTGGATGCCCCGTATCCGCGCAAGCTGTTGCATACCGTTCGCGGCATGGGGTATGTACTGGAAAGCCGAGAGGAAAATGGGAGACAAAACGGTACGCCTTGATGAAACGATCGATCGCCAAGCGGCTCGCCCTGATGTTCGCCCTCGCTGTCCTGCTGATCATGTCGATCAGCGCGACGCTGTTGCGTTGTTCCTTGAAACAATCGCTCAATGAACAGATGCAGAACGAGTTGATCCTGCGCCATTCCGTGCTCGACCCGGTGCTGGCGAAATACGATTCGCCAGCGTTCTGGGTCGGCTTGCGCCAGAAGCTCGACAGCCTGACGCCCGCGGATGAACGGGTCCGCTATTGGATCCTGGTCGATGACCCGGCCTTCAGCTACGGCGGGGCGATGCCGGACGGCCAGGATTGGTCGACGCGCGCCGATGGGCTTTTTACCCTCGATCTCCCTGAGCGCGAGCGCCCCATGATGGTATTGCTCAAGACCATTGCGGCCATGGGCGACCGTCCGGAACTGCGCTTTATCGTAGGGCTGGATTCAACGCCCTTCAGGAAGACCCTGGACCACTTCACCAAAATACTGATCCTGACCTCGGCGTTGGGCATCGGGCTGGTTGCGCTGCTCGGTTACTGGATCGCGCGTTTCGGCCTGGGGCCGGTGAGGCGCTTGAGCCATCAAGCCAATAGCCTGCCGCCGGGGGATTCGAAACAACGACTGGACACCGAGGCGCTGCCGGGCGAATTGCAGGAGCTGGCGGTGTCGTTCAACGGCGCCCTGGCTCGCCAGGAGGCGGCCTGGTGCCAGCTCGAAGGGTTCAATGCCAATGTCGCCCATGAACTGCGAACGCCCTTGACCAACCTGATCGGACAAACCCAGGTGGCATTGGCCCACGGGCGTGAGGTGAGCGAGCTGCAGGACTTGCTGCAGTCGAACCTCGAAGAGCTGGAGCGGATGGGCACCATCGTCAACGACATGCTGTTCCTGGCCGGGGCCGAGAGCGGCCAACGGGCAACCGAGCTCAGCGATGTCTCGCTTTATGAGGAGGCGGCGAAGACGGTGGAGTATCTGGAGCCGGTGTTGCACGACAAACAGCTGAGCGTGGTGATTCAGGGCGACATGCGCGTGTGCATCGACCGACGTCTTTTTCACCGTTCCCTGGCCAATCTGCTACAGAACGCGGCGCGGTACGCGGTGCCGACCAGCATTGTCACGGTAAGCCTGGTCAACCACGGCATGCAGGTCGAGGTGAGCGTTTCCAATGCCGGCGAGCCCATCGACAGCGTGCACCTGGAGCGTTTGTTCGAGCGTTTCTACCGTGCCGACGCCGCCCGGACGCGAAGCGATGCGCACCATGGCCTGGGCCTTTCCATCGTGCGAGCGGTGGCATCCATGCACGGTGGGCGCGTGTTCGCCCACAGCGAGAATGGGCTCAACACCTTCGGATTTTCCTTGATGAACCAGGCGACGTCTTAGTCGTCGCCCTGGGAGTAAAGTCCGCCCGCGTTTGACATCTTCCTGTCAGCCAGCAGTCACCTTGACGTCAGTCGCCCCCTCCTAGAGTGCTACGACCGTCCCCCGAGGACACAGTGTCGTGGAGTCCACTATGAACACTCAAAACCTGTCGATTGCCGTCCTGCTGGTCGTCATCGCTCTGAGCGGTTCGCCGCTGCTCGCCAAAGAACAAACGCAAGTCCCGGCCTACGAATATGGCATGCCGCTGGACATCGCCAAGGTCATCCGTATCGAGGCGCCGACAACGCCGATGTGCGAGGTCGTGCAAGCGAAGATGACCTACTTGAATACCCAAGGGGTAAAGAAACACCTCAGCTTCCTGCAGTTGGCCGAGGCGTGCTCGAGACAGTGACCGTCCGGCGATGCCGGTTCATTCTTCAGACAGGGACCATCACCATGTGGAATAGCACAACAACCCCCGCCATTGGCCGCATGAGCAACATCAGCCGGCTTGGAAGACTGGCGAAAACCCTTGCCGCTGGCGTCGCGCTGCTCAGTGCGGTGAGTATCGAAGCGTCCACTCGCGTCGCACCGAAACCAGACTGGTCGACCGGCGACATACCGTCCCAGAAAGGCCGGATTGTCCTGATCACCGGTGGCACCAGTGGCATGGGCTACGAGGATGCGCTGGCCTTGGCCCGCGCCGGCGCTGAAGTCATCATCGCTGCGCGTAACCCGGAGCGCGGCGCGCAGGCCATTGCGCGTATTCGCCAGTCCGTGCCCGACGCCAAGGTGCAGTTCGAGGCGGTGGACCTGGCCGACCTTTCATCGGTGCGCGGCTTGGCCCAGCGGCTCAATCAGCGGTTGCCGCGCCTCGACGTGTTGATCAACAACGCGGCCGTCATGGCGCCTCCCGAGCGAGGTACGTCCGCCGATGGCTTTGAACTTCAATTGGCTACCAATTACCTGGGGCACTTCGCCCTGACCGGCCTGCTGGTGCCGCTCTTGCGTCAAAGCGAGGACGCCCGCGTGGTGAGCCTGTCAAGCATTGCCGCGGCGCGTGGCGCGATGAACCTCGATGACCTTCAGAGCGAGCAGAAGTACGACCCCTACGCGGCCTACGCACAATCGAAACTGGCCGTGCTGCACTGGGCCTTTGCCTTGCAGCGACGCAGTGACGCCGAAAACTGGGGCATTCGCAGCATCGCGGCGCACCCCGGCGTTGCCGTGACCGAGTTGGTCGAACGAGGGCCAGGCCTCGACAGCGAGTTCGGTCGGCGCTGGGCAAAGGACCGCGATGCGTACCACTCAGCGGCACAAGGGGCGTTGCCCACGTTATATGCCGCCACGGCTGCCCAAGCCGTAGGCGGGGCATATTACGGCCCGACCGGTGACGGAGAAAGACGCGGTCCGCTGGGGTTCGCCAAGACGCCGCCTGCCGCCAGCGCGGAGGCGGATGCCGAGCAGCTCTGGGCGGTCTCCGAGCGCCTGACCGGCGTGACCTATCGCTGATGTAACCCTGGGCGCGGGCGTCCGTCCCGCGCTTGACCTTTGCCTTGTTGCCGTCTCCCCGGAGTCCCTATGAGTACGCCTTCCTATGTGCACCGGCTGAGTCTCGCCCTGAACGCCCGCGATGGCGAGTTGCGTCCGGCGCTGTGCGGGTTCCTGCTGTTTCTTTGCCTCTTCACCGGTTACTTCATGCTGCGTCCGATCCGTGAGTCGATGGGCATCGCAGCGGGGGTGGAGAATTTGCAATGGCTGTTTACCGCGACCTTCCTGGTCATGCTGGCAGCCGTACCGTTGTTCGCCTGGCTCAGCGCCCGAGTGCCGCGCCTGCGCCTGATCGACTGGGTGTACGGCTTCTTTGGCTTCAACCTGCTGATGTTCGTCGAGCTGTTCCAGTTCCAGCCGGACAGTATCTGGCTGGCCCGGGTCTTTTACGTCTGGATCTCGGTCTATAACCTGTTCGTCGTCTCCGTGGCCTGGAGCCTGATGGCGGATGTATTCGACAGCGAGCAGGCCAAGCGTCTGTTTGCCTTCATCGCCGCGGGCGCCAGCGTTGGCGGCCTGCTGGGGCCGGCCCTGAGCGCGCTGCTCATCGGTCCTCTCGGCGCCTCGGGGTTGATGTTGCTGGCGGCCTTGCTGCTGGGGGCCACGCTGGTGTTGAAACGAGCGTTGATGGGATGGCGCGAAAAGGGTGGGGCTGGCCGTCCCGACGCTGCGCCGACGCAAAGCCCCCGGCAGCCACTGCAGGGCAATCCGTTCAGCGGTTTGACGGCGGTGCTCAGGTCATCTTATCTGTTGGGAATCGCCGGGTTCGTCGTGCTGTTGGCGACGGTCAGCACCTTTCTCTACTTCGAGCAGGCGCGCCTGGTGGCCGAACTCTATCCAGATCGCGCGGCGCAAGTGCGCATCTTCGGCACTATCGACATCATCGTGCAGGCCGGTGCGTTGCTGTCCCAACTGTTCATCACCGGTCGTATCGCGCCGAGGCTGGGGGTGCGTGCCTTGCTGGCCATCGTGCCGCTGCTCATGTGCATCGGTTTCCTCGGCCTGGCGTTGGCGCCGGGGTTCGCGCTGCTGGCAGCGCTGATGATCGTGCGACGGATCGGCGAGTACGCGTTCGTCCGACCGGGCCGGGAAATGCTGTTCGCCCCCCTGGATGCCGAGAGTAAATACAAGGCCAAGAACTTCATTGACACGGTAGTGTACCGCGCCGGTGACGCCATGAGCGGCTGGGCCAAGAGCCTGCTCGACCTGCTAGGGCAAGGCGCCGGCCCGGCCGCGATGATTGGCGCCTGTTGCGCGTTGTTGTGGGGCTATTTGGGCTGGCAATTGGGACGGCGGGCGGACAACGCCGCTTCCAGGGAGCTGCGCTTGGCGGCCATCGCGGCCAGGGCATGAAGACCGTGCCAACCCAACTGATCTATTGTCCGTCGCATCGTTGCGACGAGTGAAAGGTGATACGGATGAGTTTGAAAAATAAAGTACTGGCGGTCGGTGCGGTGATTGCCTTCCTGGCATTCTCCAGCGTGTTTGCGGGCAAAGAAAATGCCTTGGTCGGGACATGGCGCATGGTCAGCGCAACCGTTGAGAGTCAGGGCAGCCGATCGGAGGCTTATGGCCCCAATCCCCATGGCTGGCTCGTCTTCACGCCAGAGCTGACGTTTGTCGAAGTACTCACTGATCCGCGCGTGCCGGTGTTTCGATCCAATGCTCGTGGCGAAGGCACCGATGAGGAAAACCGGGCCGCGATGGCGGGGAGCATCGGTTTCTTCGGGCGATACACCGTCGACCAGAACGGTGAGTTCACGGGCAATACTGTCCTAGGCTCTACGTTCCCGAACTGGGTGGGCGCCGTGCGTACCCGCGACGACCTGCAGTTGAAGGTCGACGGTGACCAGATGGTGGAGGATTTTCGCCGCCCCGATGGGGCGAAGGTTCACATCGTCTGGGAGCGTGTGAAGTGATGTGCCCTAGGGCATTCGGGCACATCTGCCATCGCCGTGTGGACAGCTGGCACCGAAGCCCGAGGCGTTGCGAGAAAAGGGTGCCTAGATACGCGAAGAACCTTCAGGCGGTTCGCCAAACCCAACGATCGCCTTGGTTTCCAGGTATTCCTCAAGGCCGAAGACGCCGTACTCTCGGCCATTGCCCGAACGCTTGTAGCCTCCGAATGGCGCCATGGGGTTCCAGGCCGGGTAATTCAGGAGCACTTGCCCCGCACGGATACGAGCGGCCACTGCACGTGCCAGCTCGATATCCTGTGACTGAACATGGGCGCCAAGCCCATAGATCGTGTCGTTGGCGATAGCGACTGCCTCGTCGATGGTTTCGTAGGCAATGATGCACAGCACCGGCCCGAAGATTTCTTCCTGGGCGATCCGCATGGCGTTATCCACCTCGGAGAACACAGTCGGGCGGGTGTAGAAGCCCTTTTCAAACCCCGGCACGCGTCCGAGCCCGCCGCAGAGCAATTTTGCTCCCTCCTGCAGGCCGGTCTCGATCATGGCTTGCACGCGATTGAACTGGGCTTCATTGGCGATGGGGCCCAGTACCGTTTCCGGTGATTGCGGATCACCCACGATGATCCCGTTGGCGGTGGCGACCGCCAGTGCTTCGACCTCCGCCAACCGGTCCTTGGGCACGATCATCCGGGTAGGGGCGCTGCAGGATTGTCCGACGTTGCGCAACGCCGTCATCACACCCAGTGGGACGGCTTTGGCAAAGTCGGCATCGGGCAGCAGAATGTTCGGGGATTTGCCGCCCAGTTCCTGCCCGACCCGTTTCGCCGTCGGGGCAGCCGCCTGGGCCACCAGCGCGCCCGCGCGGTTTGAGCCGGTAATCGAGATCATGTCGATGTCGGGATGGGCGGCCATCGCAGCGCCGACGACATGGCCGCTGCCGTTCACCAGGTTGAAGACACCCGCTGGAACGCCCGCCTCATGGACCACTTGCGCAAACAGAAGGGCGCTCAGCGGCGACAGTTCGCTGGGCTTGAGGACCACCGTGCATCCAGCCGCCAGCGCCGCGGCGACTTTTGCGGTGATTTGATAAAGCGGCCAGTTCCATGGGGTGATGAGGCCGCAGACGCCGATGGGTTCGCGTTGGATCGCGGTCCCGTTCTCGACGGTCTGGAAACGATAGGTGGAGAGCAGGTCGCGGGCGACCCGGACGTGTTCGGCGGCCAGGGGCACTTGCATCGCCCGTGCAGAACCGATGGCTGCGCCCATTTCCAGGGAGATCGCCTGGGCGAAATCTTCTTTGCGCTCAAGGATAAGCTCATGGAGCTTGCCCAGCACCCGCGCGCGCGACGCCGTGGAAGTGGCCGACCAACCGGCGAACGCGGCACGCGCCGCCGCGACCGCCCGATCGACATCCTCGGCAGACCCGCTGGCGACCTGGGCAACGACCTCTTCGGTCGCCGGGTTGACCACCGGCAAACTGGCCGGGCTTGCCGGCGCGGACCAACCGCCATTGATATAAAACAGCTGGGCGGTTTGCGGATCAATGTAGCTATTCGAAGATTGAGTCATCATCCAAGGTGTTCCTTTAGAGCGGTCTGTCGAGTCTGCTCAATAAGCTAACAAAGCAGCCCAGACGAAAGATGCCGTTGTTCAAGTGCGCAAAGGAGAATCTGCCGTATCTGCCGGGATAACTTGGCATTGCCCCGTGGCGAGGGCCATCGCTTCGATTTCGATCAGGTAGCCATGATGCAAGGCCGGAACGGGCACTACCGCTCGCGCTGGCCGATGCTCTCCCAGGTAACGGGCGTAGATTCGATCGAACGCGGGCCAGTGTTCGATACCTGCGACATAGACAGTGACCTTCAGCAGGTCGCGTGTGCTCCGGCCTGCTGCGTTGAGGATCGCCACCAGGTTATCGAGGGCGATGGCGACCTGGACCTCGAACGGTTGGTCCACACTGTGGACGCCATCGGCGCGTATGGGCAGTTGCCCGGACACATACAGAACGCCCTGGTGCACGACCGCCTGGGCGTAATGTCCACCCGGCGCCGCGGCGTTGGCCGTGCTGATCAAATGGATCGAGCCTGCTTGATTACCAGCCATGCAAGCGACGCCAGGTGTGCACGCCACCCTCGGCGTCAACCGCGTGATAGTCCGGGAATTGCGCGCCTGTGGCGCAGGCATGGTTGGGCAGGATGCGCAGGCGGCTACCGATGGGAAAGCGCGCGGTGATGTCGCCACCCTCGGCCGTTTCAAGCGCGATAATACCGTGCTGGGATGTCAGTGACGCCATTACCGACAAGCGTCTGGTTCGGGTGTTGGCGGATTGGCAATTCGACAGTGCGCCGATCAACCTGCTGGTGCCTTCACGAAAACTGCGTAGCCCGCGGGTGCAGACTTTGGTGGCGTTTCTGGAGGAGGCATTGAAAGCATGATCGGCAGACTGCCCGCGAAGGTGGTTCATCGTCGATGGGACGTTGAATGGGCCGGCGTCATCGCGAGCAAGCTCGCTCCCACAGAGGACTGAGCACCTATTTTTGTCTGCCGAAAATCCAATGTGGGAGCGAGCTTGCTCGCGATAGCGGTGGCCCAGCTAAATGAATGCCAGCATGTGCTCCGTGAAACAGATAATCAGACCCTCCCATCCGAAGCACTCCGCAAAGTCTGCTGAACACATCCCGCAAAACGGTGGTTTGTACCAGGCGACCTATACTTTTAACCGTTTATGCACGGTTTCTTGGTGTTGTAATAACACCATGATTCAGCGTGGCACTGATGCTTCCAGAACGAAGTAGCGGCTTGCCCTGGTCGCTGCCCTCAGTGCATGGCGATGCACCCGCGACCGTCTGAAGAAGACGTACCTTCAAATTCCCCGGCCTTCATGGACATCCCTAAAATGCCAGCACCGTTAATTTCCGTAGAGACGAATTCTGAGCTTCCGACGCACGCTGACGTTGTCGTGATCGGCGGCGGCATTATCGGAACCTTCACGGCCTATTACCTGGCCAAGCGCGGCATGAAGGTCGCGCTGGTGGAGAAAGGCCGCGTGGGTGCGGAGCAGTCGAGTCGAAACTGGGGTTGGTGCCGTCAGCAGAATCGAGACGCTCGCGAACTGCCGCTGTCGACCAAGAGCCTGGATCTTTGGGAGCAGTTCGCGGCAGAGACCGGTGAGGACACAGGTTTCAGAAGGTGTGGCTTGCTCTACTTGAGCAACAACGAGAAAGAGCTGGCCGGTTGGGCGAAATGGGGGGAGTTCGCCCGTACCGTCAATGTGAAAACCCACATGCTGACGGCGGAGCAGGCCGCTCAACATGGGCGGGTGACCGGCAAGCCTTGGAAAGGCGGGGTCTTTTCACCTACCGACGGTACGGCAGACCCATCCCGTGCCGCCCCGGCGGTCGCACGGGCCATCATTAAACTGGGCGGCACGGTGCACCAGGGCTGCGCCGCTCGTGGCCTCGAGACCGAGGGTGGCCGGTTGTCTGCCGTCGTCACCGAGAAGGGCACCATTCGCACCAGGCTCGCGGTGCTCGCCGGTGGCGCATGGGCGTCCTCTTTCTGCCGTCAGTACGGCATCCGGTTTCCCCAGGCGTCCATTCGCCAGACGATACTGTCGGTTTCCAAGAGTGCCCAAGAGATACCGGACGCGCTCCACACGGATGAAGTCTCCATGACCCGTCGCTCCGATGGCGGGATCACGCTGGCCATCAGTGGCCGAGGGCGTGTTGACCCTACCTTGCAATTGCTGCGTTTCGCCCCGCAGTTCCTGCCGATGTTCCAGCGTCGTTGGCGCAAGCTGGCCCCGGGCGGCCTGGAAGGCTTTCAATCGGGACACGAGGGCTTGGGGCGCTGGCGGTTGGACCAGCCGACGCCGATGGAACGCATGCGAATTCTCGATCCCAAGGCAGACGCCTCGACGGTCGAGTTGACTTACAAGCGCGCGGTAGACCTGATCCCGCTGCTGAAAACCTCGTCGGTCACCGCAGCCTGGGCAGGTTATGTTGACAGCACGCCTGACGGGGTCCCGGGCATCGGCGAGATGGCCAGCTTGCCTGGCCTGGTGCTGGCGGCGGGGTTCAGTGGCCATGGCTTCGGCATCGGCCCGGGTGCGGGTCATTTGATCGCCGACATTGTCTGTGACATGCCGCCACTGGTTGATCCGCGTCCCTATCACCCGGACCGTTTCCAATCTTCGGCCTGGGGCAAGGTCGCGGAGTTCTGAGGCGCCGGAAACTCACCGGCAAAACACTGAACGGGCGCATCCCAAGGGGCTGCGCCCGTTTTCATTTGCAGGCGTAGATTCTGCCGTGCGTGGCGTTTCCAGTGGTTTTTTACGCACCATAAATGTCCGCAAACGCCTTGAAAACGGCGCAAATGCCCGTGCATGGCGCATCCCGCACAGTCTGCTGAGCAGGCCCCGAAAAACGGTGGTTTGTGCCAAGGGGCCTATACTTTTAACCGTTTATGCACGGTCTCATGATGCTGTAATAAATCCGTGATGCAGCGTTGCACCCAGGCTTTCGGAACGGCGCAACCGCTTGCCCCTCATGACCTTAACCATCACTCAGGACTGCACTCATGAGCTTCCTTCGCCCCAAGTTCATTACCTTTGACTGCTACGGCACGTTGACCAATTTTCAGATGGGGACCATGACGCGCGAACTGTTCGCCGATCGGGTCCCTGCCGAGCAGATGGACCAGTTCGTCAAGGATTTCTCGGCCTATCGCCTGGACCAGGTGATGGGTGACTGGCGGCCCTATGATGAAATTCTCAAGACTGCCCTGGCCCGGGTCTGCAAGCGTTGGGGTGTCGAGTACAAAGGCGAAGGTCAGCTCTACTACGATGCCGTCCCGACCTGGGGACCCCATGCCGACGTACCGGCCGGCCTGTCGAAAATCGCCGACAAGATTCCCCTGGTGATTTTCTCCAACGCGATGGACGAGCAGATCATGTCCAACGTCGACAAGCTCGGCGCACCGTTCCATAAAGTCTTCACGGCTCAACAAGCCCAAGCCTACAAGCCGCGCCTGGCGGCCTTCGAATTCATGCTCGATAACCTCGGCTGCGGGCCGGAGGATGTCCTGCACGTGTCCTCGAGCTTCCGTTATGACCTGATGTCGGCCCACGACATGAAGATCAAGCACAAAGCGTTCGTGGCCCGTGGTCATGAACTGCCTGGAAATGCTGGCTACCACTACCACCAGATCCCGGACATCGGCGGATTGGCCGGCCTGGTCGGTCTCTGAGTCTTTGGACACTCTTCAAGGCATAAGGGGTTAGACATGGGCAGTGAGTCTTATTGGCTCGATACCGCACCGGCATTTACCGGTGCCCAGCTCGGTGCGTTGCCCGGGCAGGTCGATGTGGCCATCGTCGGTGGTGGTTTCACTGGCCTGGCCGCGGCCCGGGCCCTGGCCTTGAAGGGGGCCAATGTGGTGGTGCTGGAAGGCGGGCGGATCATTGGCGAGGCGTCGGGGCGCAATGGCGGCCAGTGCAATACCGGCGTGGCCCAGGACTACGCGGCCCTGAGTGCCAGCCTCGGCGCCGATAAAGCCCGCGCCTATTACCAGGCCTATGAAAGCGCCGTGCAGAGCGTTGTCTCGCTGGTGGAGCAGGAACAGATTGCCTGCAACTTCACACGCAATGGCAAGCTCAAGCTGGCGGCCAAGCCCATGCATTACGAAGGTTTGGCGCGCACCTGCGAATTGATTCGGCGCGAGGTCGATGCCGAGGTCGAATTGCTGTCTGCGCAAGAGACCCGCGCTGAAGTCAACTCGGCCCAGTTCCATGGCGGCTTGTTGCAGCGCAACGGCGTGCAGATGCACGTCGGGCGCTTCGGGGTCGGGTTGGCCGAGGCCGCCGTCCGTCACGGCGCCTTGATTTTCCAGGGCGTCTCCGTCACGGACTGGAAAGCCAGTGCCGGCGGCTATCGGGTCAATACCACCAAGGGATCGCTACAGGCCACGCAGGTCCTGCTGGCCACCGGCACCTCCCAGCAGGGTGGGTTGGGCTGGTATCGGCGGCGGATCGTGCCGGTGGGCAGTTTCGTGATCGCCACCGAGGTGTTGCCCCAGGCGCTGATCGACAGCTTGCTGCCGGCGCACCGTTCCTATGTCACCAGCCGCATGATCGGTAACTACTTCCGCCTGACCCCGGACAACCGCCTGCTGTTTGGCGGGCGGGCACGGTTTGCCATGTCTGACAGCGTGTCCGATGCCAAGAGCGGCAAAGTCTTGCACGCGGCGATGGTGCAGATGTTCCCGCAGCTGGCCCAGGTGAAGATCGACTATTGCTGGGGCGGATTGGTGGACATGACCTCCGATCGGCTGCCCCGGGCCGGCCAGCACGGAGGGGTTTATCACTCCATGGGCTACAGCGGCCATGGTGTGCAAATGTCGGTGCACATGGGGCAAGTCATGGCCGACGTCATGGCGGGCAAGGTCGAGGCCAACCCTTGGCGCGAACTCGATTGGCCGGCCATCCCCGGTCATTTCGGCAAACCCTGGTTTTTGCCTCTGGTCGGTGCGTACTACCGCCTTCAAGACTATTTGCACTGAGTTGCGGGAGACGCTTCACGTTTCAACACATTGCGTTAATCGCGAGCAATCGAGCCATTTCCGAAAGGTAGAACTGACATGACTGACGAAAAAAACAGTATCGACACCCAGCTGATAACAGGTACGGAAAGTCTGCGCATTTTCGAAGGGCTCAATCGCGGCATGTCACGCCGCAATGCATTGCAAATGCTGGGGTTGGCCGGGGTGGCCGTGGCAGGAGCGGGCAGCCTGTTCGGCGCCGCCGGCAAGCTGTTCGCCGATGAGGAACCCGCCGCCCCTGGCAAAGGCAAGCCTGGCGGGCGCATTCGCGTCGCCGGCTCGACCAGTTCCACCGCCGACACCCTGGACCCAGCCAAAGGTTCGTCGTCCACCGACTATGTGCGCCATTACATGTTCTATAACGGGCTGACGCGTTTCGACAGCCACATGGTGCCGCAACTGGAACTGGCCGAGCGTATCGACACCACCGACGCCACGCTTTGGGTGATCAGCCTGCGCAAGGAAGTGACCTTCCACAATGGCAAGGCACTGACCGCTGCCGACGTGGTGTTTTCGCTGCTGCGGCACAAGGACCCGATCACCGGTTCCAAGGTCCTGTCGCTGGCGTCGCAGTTCGCCGAAGTCAAAGCCGTCGGCCCCCACGAAGTGCAGATACAGTTGAGCGGTCCCAACGCGGAGCTGCCGTCGATCCTGGCCGTCTCCCACATGTTGATCGTTCCCGAGGGCACCAGCGATTTCAGCCAGGGCATCGGTACCGGTCCGTTCAAGGTCAAGGAGTTCAAGCCCGGGGTGCGCTCCATTGGTGTGCGCAATACCAACTACTGGAAACCCGGCTTGCCGTACCTGGACGAGATCGAATTCATCGGCATTGCCGACGAATCGTCACGGATCAACGCCCTGTTGTCGGGGGACGTGCACATCGTCAACGAGGTCAACCCACGCTCGACGACCCGCATCAAGGCCAGCGCCAAGCACCAGGTCATCGATTCACCGTCGGGCAACTACACTGACCTGATCATCCGCCAGGACCAGATGCCGGGCAAAAGTCCGGAATTCACCCAGGCCATGAAGCTGCTGCTGGATCGGGAACAGATCAAGTCGGCGATCTTCCGGGGCTATGCCAGGGTCGGCAACGATCATCCGATCGCTCCCGGGGCACGTTTCCACAATGCCGAGTTGCCACAACGGGCCTACGATCCGGAACAGGCCAAGTTCCTGCTCAAGAAGGCCGGCATGCAAGACATCAGCATGCCGCTGATGTGCTCGCCAGCGGCGACCGGCTCGGTGGACGTCGCGGTGTTGCTGCAGCAGTCCGCCAAGGAGGCGGGACTCAAGCTCAACGTCAACCGCCTGCCGAGCGATGGCTACTGGTCCAACCACTGGGCCAAGCACCCATTGAGCTTTGGCAACATCAACCCGCGGCCCAATGCCGACATGCTGTTCTCGCAGTTCTTCCAGTCGAGCGCACCGTGGAATGAATCCGCTTGGAAAAACGAACAGTTCGACCAGCTGTTGGTGCAGGCCCGAGGTGAAACCGACGAGGTCAAGCGCGGCAAGATGTACGGCGACATGCAGGTGCTGGTGCATGAGCACTGTGGCATCGGCGTACCGGTATTCATCAGCAACATCGATGGCGCCGATCAGCGCGTAAAGGGTTACGGCGCCAACCCCCTGGGCGGTTTCATGGGCTACATGTTTGCCGAGCAAGTCTGGCTGGATGCCTGATGACCGTCGGGTTTGGGCCATATTGCGTGAGGGTCGGATGATGAACAGCAACACACTCTGGTTGATCGGCCGCCGCCTGGGGGCGGCGGTCGTGACCTTGTTGATTGTCTCCATGGTGGTGTTCGCCATCACGGCAGTGCTGCCGGGGGACGCGGCGCAACAGGCGCTGGGCCAGTTCGCCACACCGGAACAGGTGGCGGCCCTGCGGATGAAAATGGGATTGGACCAGCCCGGTGTGTTGCGTTACCTGCATTGGCTGACGAGCCTGCTCAGCGGTGATTTGGGGATGTCGATGTCCAATGCCACGCCGGTCGTCGACTTGATGGCCGGCCGGGTCCCCAACACCCTGATGCTGGCGGCTGCCACGGCGCTGGTGTCGGTGCCTGTGGCCTTGACCCTGGGTATCGGTTCGGCGATGGGACGGGGCGGGCGTATCGACAGTTTCCTGAGCTTCTTCACCTTGACCATGGTGGCGGTGCCGGAGTTTCTGGTCGCCACCCTGGCGGTGCTGATATTCGCCGTGAACCTGGGCTGGTTGTCGGCACTGTCCTACGCCAGTGACATCACCTCACCCTGGCATTTCATGCGCACCTACGCCTTGCCGGTGATGACGCTGTGCTGCGTGATTGTCGCGCAAATGTCGCGCATGACCCGGGCGGCGGTGATCGATCAGCTCGACAGCCCTTACGTGGAAATGGCCCGCCTCAAGGGCGTCAGCAATATCCGGATCGTCCTTCGCCATGCCTTGCCCAATGCCATTGGCCCCATCGCCAATGCCATCGCCCTGAGCCTGTCCTATCTGTTGGGCGGGGTGGTGATCGTGGAAACGATCTTCAACTACCCTGGCATCGCCAGCTTGATGGTCGATGCCGTGACCAACCGCGATATGGCCCTGGTGCAGGCCTGCACCATGTTGTTTTGTACGGCGTATCTGGCGTTGGTGTTGATTGCCGACCTGTGCGCGATCCTTTCCAACCCGAGGCTGAGAAACCAATGAACAATCTCATTGTGAAGTCCCCGACGGCGGCCGTTGCGCTGGGGCTGGGCAAAGACGCCCACGCAAAGTCCTGGCTTGGCCTGGTCGGTGCCGCGATGTGTGTGATCTGGTTGCTGGTGGCCATCTTCGGCCCGTGGCTGGCGCCGCATCCGGTGGGGGAGGTGGTCTCTGACAACGTCTTCGACAGCCTCAGCGCGACGTACCCGTTCGGCACCGATTACCTGGGCCGCGACATGCTCAGCCGGATCCTTGTCGGCGCACGCTTCACCGTCGGCCTGGCGTTGGTGGCCGCGGTGTTGTCCAGCACCCTGGGCACCAGCCTGGCGCTGTTGTCGGTGGTGTCGCCAAAGTGGCTGGATGAGCTGATCAGTCGCCTGATGGACGCGTTCATCTCGATCCCCAGCAAGATGTTGGCGCTGATCATGGTCTCGGCCTTCGGCTCCTCGGTCACTTTGCTGATCTGCACGGCGGTGTTGAGCTACACCCCCGGCGCTTTCCGCATCGCCCGCAGCATGGCGGTGAATATCGAAGCCCTGGAATACGTGCAAGTGGCCCGTACCCGTGGTGAGCGCCGGCTGTACATCGCTTGTGTGGAAATCCTGCCGAACATACTCAACCCGGTCCTGGCGGACCTGGGCCTGCGCTTCGGTTTTATCGTGCTGCTGCTCAGTGGCATGAGTTTCCTGGGGCTGGGCGTGCAACCGCCGGATGCCGACCTGGGCTCGCTGGTGCGCGAGAACATCGGTGGCCTCAATCAGGGGGCGCCGGCCATTGTGATTCCGGCCCTGGCCATCGGCACCCTGACCATCGGTGTGAATCTGTTCATCGACCGGTTGTCGTCGCGACGTAGCCGACGTTCGGGAGGTCATTGAAATGAGCGAATTGATCCGAGTACAGGACCTGCGCGTGGTCGCCTGTGGCGAGCGCGGTGAAGTGGACATCGTCAAGGGTGTCAGCTTTTCCCTGCAAAAGGGCGAAGTGTTGGCGTTGATCGGTGAGTCCGGTTCCGGCAAGACCACCATTGCCCTGGCGCTGCTCGGTTATGCCCGGCGCGGTTGTCGCCTCGCGGGTGGCGTGGTGCAGGTCGGCGAGCATGACATGCTGGCGTCGAGCGAAAGCCAGTTGCAGAAGTTGCGGGGCAACCGGGTGTCCTATATCGCCCAGAGCGCCGCAGCGGCATTCAACCCGGCGAAAAAGCTGATCGACCAAGTGGTGGAGGGCGCGCTGATTCATGGCCTGGGCAGTCGGGCGGTGCTTGAAGCCAAGGCCATCGAGTTGTTCCGCGACCTGGCCCTGCCAGACCCTGAGCGCATTGGCCGACGCTACCCTCACCAGGTGTCCGGCGGACAACTGCAACGGGTGATGGCGGCCATGGCACTGATCAGCGATCCGTTGCTGGTGGTGCTCGACGAGCCTACCACGGCCCTCGATGTGACAACTCAGATCGATGTGCTGCGGGCCTTCAAACGAGTGGTCGGCGAACGTGGGGCCACGGCCGTCTATGTGTCTCACGACCTGGCGGTCGTGGCGCAGATGGCAGACCAGATCGTGGTGCTCAACGGCGGTGAAATCTTCGAGCACAGCGCCACGGCACCGTTGCTCAAGGGCCCGGCCCACGAATACACCCGCAGTTTGTTGGCGGCGGCGCGACCAGATACGACGATCCGTCCGCCGAGCGACATCGCCCAAGAGACGCCGCTGCTGACCATCCAGGGGCTGACCGCCGGCTACGGCAACAAAAATGCCCAGGGCATGCCGGCGATTCGCGTGCTGGAAGACATTGACCTGACGATTCGCAGGGGCCAGGCCATCGGTGTCATCGGTGAGTCGGGCTCTGGCAAATCGACCCTGGCACGGGTCGTGGCCGGATTGTTGATGCCGGCCCTTGGCGGGTTGACCTTCGATGGCCAACCCCTGGGGGGCAGCCTGTCGTCACGCACCCCCGAGCAGTTCCGACGCATTCAAATGGTCTTCCAGAATGCCGACACCGCGCTCAACCCGATGCACAGCGTCAGCACGATCCTGAGCCGTCCGCTGAAGATGTATTTCGGTCTCAAGGGCGCGGCGTTGCGCGAGCGTATCGGCGAATTGCTGGACCTGGTGCGTTTGCCGCGGGCGCTGGCGCAGCGGCGTCCGAACGAGCTGTCTGGCGGGCAGAAGCAACGGGTCAACCTGGCCCGAGCCTTGGCGGCCAAGCCGGACCTGATTCTCTGCGACGAGGTGACTTCGGCGCTGGATACCGTGGTCGGTGCGGCGATTCTCGAACTGCTGCGCGATTTGCGCCAGCAACTGGGGGTGTCCTATCTGTTCATCAGCCACGACATCTCCACCGTGCGCGCCTTGTGTGACGACATCGTGGTGATGTACAGCGGCCACAAGATCCAGGCCGGCACGCGCCAATCCTATGCCGAGGCACCGTTCCATCCGTATACCGACCTGCTGATCCATTGCGTACCGGAACTGCGCCAGGGCTGGCTGGAAACCTGTGGGGCCACGACCTGCCAAACGCTGCCACCCGTTGGCCCCAAAGCCAACGTGCCCGGCCTGTGCACCTTCCTCAGTCGCTGCCCGGTGCGGGTCGACGGCTTGTGCAATTGCGTCGCGCCGCAACGGCGGATGATCGTGGGCGGCAGTGAAATCCTCTGCCACCACGACAGTGCGGAACTGATGAAGACCCAGCAGTCCAACAACGTGACCGTGGCGGCGTATGCATGAACCGGCGTTTCGTCAGGCTGGTCGACATCAAGCGTTTCTTCTTTTCAGTCGAGCAACGGAGCAAGGCCTCATGAAACCCCGCGTATTGGACATTCTCAAACGGCTGATGGCCTTCGATACCGTCTCCTCGGAATCGAACATGGCCTTGATCGAGTACGTGCGCGATCTGCTGCTGACCAAGGGCATCGAGTCACTGATCGTCCAGGATGAAAGCGGCAAGAAAGCCAATCTGTTTGCCAGCACCGGGCCACGGGACGTGCCGGGGATCCTGCTGTCCGGGCATACCGACGTGGTGCCGGCGGCGGGGCAGGCCTGGACCTTTCCGGCCTTCGAGGCGACGGTGCAGGATGGGCGGATTTATGGCCGTGGCAGTTGCGACATGAAGGGGTTTATCGCACTGGCTGTCGACGCCATGCTCGAGGCCACCGAGCAGCCATTGAGCCGGCCATTGCAATTGGCCCTGTCCCATGACGAAGAGATCGGTTGCGTGGGGGTGCGTCGTTTGCTCGATGTGCTGCACCTGGCACCGGTCCGGCCGTTTCTGTGCGTGATCGGCGAGCCAACCAATATGCAGTTCGTGCTCGGCCACAAGGGCAAGGGTTCTTACCGTACTTACTGTCGCGGCCTGGAAGCGCATTCCTCCCTGGCACCGCGCTCGGTCAATGCGATTCACGTGGCCTGCGATTTCATTGCCGCGCTGCGCCTGAGCCAGCAGCAGTTGCAAGAGCAGGGGGCCCGGGACACCGATTACGACGTGCCCTACAGCACCGTGCATGTTGGACAGATTGTCGGCGGCAAGGCGCTGAACATCGTGCCCAACTTGTGCACCCTGGACTTCGAAGTGCGTAACTTGCCGGCGGACGACCTGGACGGGCTCCTGGAACAGATGCGTGAGCGCGCCGAACTGATCGTCGGCGAAGCCAGGAAGCTCTCCAGCGTGGCCGCTATCGAAATCGAGACCCTGAACGTCTATCCGGGCCTCGATACCCACCCGAGCGTCGAAGCGGTGCGTTTCCTGAAAAACTTTGCCGCGCCTGGCACCGGCACGGCCAAGGTCTCATTCGGCACCGAGGGCGGCTTGTTCAAACAACGCCTGGATGTGCCGGTGGTGGTCTGCGGGCCAGGCTCGATAGAACAGGCGCACAAGCCTGACGAATTCATCGAGATCAGCCAGATGGACGCTGGCGAGCGCTTCCTGCAAGGGTTAGTGGGCTCGATGCACCGCTAATTTGCCTGATTGAACATTCCGTCACGCCTGCAGCCCCATGGGTTTCATCGCCTGATCGAGGCGCACGGCGATCAATCCCCACCCGCGGTAGAGCATGCCGTCGAAGGCTGATTTTCAGCATTCACGGCTGTAGGGCCGGCGTTTTCAGCATCCTCGTCCAGGGCGAAACAATAGACTGAAGGCTGTCTCAAAACAGGACCCGACACCATGCTCAAGAATCGCCTGAAAGACCCCAGCCTGCTGGTAGAACGCGCTTACATCGACGGTCAGTGGGTCGGCGCCGACAACGCCGCGACCGTGGACGTTATCAACCCGGCCACCGGCGAAGTGCTCGCCAGGGTGCCCGCGATACAAGGCAGTGAAACCCGGCGCGCCGTCGAAGCCGCCGACCGTGCCTGGCCGGCCTGGCGTGCACGTCCGGCGGCAGAGCGGGCGGCGCTGCTGGATCGCTGGTATCAGGCCATGATCGACAACCTCGATGACCTGGCGTTGATCTTGACCTGCGAACAGGGCAAGCCGCTGGCGGAAGCCCAGGGCGAAATTCGCTACGGTGCCAGCTTCGTCAAATGGTTCGCCGAAGAAGCCCGACGGGTCTACGGCGAAACCATCCAGGCCCCCAGCGCTGATCGCCGCTTGCTGACCCTCAAGCAACCGGTCGGTGTCTGCGCCGCGATCACCCCATGGAACTTCCCCAACGCGATGATCACCCGCAAGTGCGCGCCCGCCCTGGCCGCCGGGTGCACGATCGTGGTCAAGCCGTCGGACCTGACCCCGCTGTCGGCCCTGGCACTGGCGGTGTTGGCCGAGCGGGTCGGCATTCCGGCCGGGGTGTTCAACGTCGTGACCGGCATGCCCACCGCCATTGGTGAAGAACTGACCGGCAACCCGACAGTGCGCAAGCTGTCTTTCACCGGGTCCACGGCGGTCGGTCGCCTGCTGATGCGCCAGAGCGCCGAACACATCAAGCGCTTGAGCCTGGAGCTGGGCGGTAACGCGCCGTTCATCGTGTTCGACGACGCGGACCTGGAGCAGGCCGTGACCGGCATCATGCTCAGCAAATTCCGCAACGCCGGGCAGACCTGCGTCTGCGCCAACCGGATCCTGGTGCAGGACGGGATCTACGAGCGCTTCGCCCAGCGCCTGGTGGAGGAGGTGGGCAAGCTCAAGGTCGGCGATGGCCTGGACGCCGGCGTGAACATAGGCCCACTGATCAATACGGCGGCGGTCAGCAAGGTCGCTCGACATATCGACGAGGCCTTGAGTCAGGGCGCTCGTCTACTCTGTGGTGAAATCCCCAAGGGTGACAGCCACTTCGTCCAGCCGACGGTGCTCGGTGAGGCCCATGCCGGAATGCTGCTGGCCAATGAAGAGACCTTCGGCCCGGTTGCACCGCTGATGCGCTTCAGCACTGAAGAAGAGGCGCTGGCCTCGGCCAACGCGACGCCTTACGGCTTGGCCGCCTATTTCTTCACCCAGGACTTGCGCCGCTCATGGCGGTTCGGCGAGGCGCTGGAGTTCGGCATGGTCGGGCTCAATACCGGACTCATCTCCATGGACGTCGCCCCCTTTGGCGGTATCAAGCAATCGGGCCTGGGGCGTGAAGGCAGCAAGTATGGCCTGGACGAGTTCCTTGAAGTCAAAGCCTTCCACATGGGTGGCTTGTGATCCGGTCAGCATTTGAAGAGAGGAGGCACGGTTGATGAGCAAACCATTCAGAATCGCCGCGATTGCCGGCGACGGCATCGGTAAGGAAGTCCTGCCGGAAGGGCTGCGGGTATTGGAGCAGGCCGCGAAGAAATGGCAATTGGATTTGAGCATCGAAGTGCTCGACTGGGCTCACTGCGATTATTACCTGGAACACGGGCAGATGATGCCTGCCGACTGGTTCGCGCAGCTCAAGGACTTCGACGCGATCTACTTTGGCGCCGTGGGCTGGCCGGACAAGGTACCGGATCACATTTCCCTGTGGGGGTCGCTGCTGAAGTTTCGCCGGGACTTCGACCAATACGTGAACATCCGGCCGGTGCGGCTGTTTCCCGGTGTACCGTGCCCGCTGGCGGGACGCGAAGCCGGGGACATCGACTTCGTGGTGATCCGCGAAAACACCGAGGGCGAGTATTCCTCGATCGGCGGCAAGATGTTCGAAGGTACCGAACATGAGTTCGTGCTGCAGGAGTCGGTGTTCACTCGCCGCGGCGTGGACCGGATTCTCAAGTTCGCTTTCGACCTGGCCCAGACCCGGCCGCGCAAACGCCTGACCGCGGCGACCAAGTCCAATGGCATCTCCATCAGCATGCCGTACTGGGACGAACGCACCGCGCTCATGGCGCAGCAGTACCCGGACGTCACCTGGGACAAGCAACACATCGATATCCTCTGCGCCCGCTTCGTGCTTCAACCCGATCGCTTCGATGTGGTTGTGGCCTCGAATCTGTTCGGCGACATCCTGTCCGACCTGGGCCCTGCCTGCGCCGGCACCATCGGCATTGCACCGTCGGCCAACCTCGACCCGGAGCGCCGGTTCCCCTCGCTGTTCGAACCGGTCCATGGCTCGGCGCCGGATATCTATGGACGAAACATCGCCAACCCGATTGCGATGATCTGGTCCGGCGCCTTGATGCTGGACTTCCTCGGCAATGGCGATGAGCGCTACCGTGCGGCCCATGATGGGATTCTCAGGGCCATCGAGCAGGTAATCGCCGAGGGGCCGATCACGCCTGATCTAGGCGGGCAGGGCTCGACCCAGGATGTTGGTCAGGCTATTGCGATGGCGCTTTGAACTGAGGTGTTCCGAGATCAACCTCCACCACGAGGCGGCCTTATGGCCGCCCTGGTTCCCCCGCTTGTTGTGGGAGCGAGCTTGCTCGCGATGAGGCCAGTAAACCCAACATCTATGTAACTGAACCACCGCCATCGCGAGCGAGCTCGCTCCCACAAGGGGACCTCGGTGTACATGAGGTCTGTGGCTTCTGAAAATTCAATGTGGGAGCGAGCGTGGCCTTACCAATCCCAAAAAGCCCCGCCAGACATCACTTGCAGACGTAGACCTTGCGCACATAGACGCTGCTCTTCCAGGCGCAGGGGGCGCCTCGAGGCACGAACACTGTATCGCCCGTGTCGACCGCCAGTTCGGAACCGTCGGCGATCTGGAGAATGATGCTGCCCTCGATCAGGTGCATCAGCTCATGCATCGTGTGTGGCCGCGCCTTGCGGGTATAGGGTGTCGAGTCCCAGATGCCGATGCGCAGGTTGGTCGCGTCCTCGACGAACACGTTGTTCGAGCGACATTGCGGTGTCGGGCTCAGCAGGAACTCTTCACTCGGAGGCGTCGAAGGGGATAGCAGGGTGTAGGGGGGAAGGGCGGTCAGCCCGACAGTGCCGGCTTCAACAGGCTGGGTATCGGCACAGAATGCCCAGAACGAGCCAGGTAGCGCGTCGATCTGAACCGATGTGCCACGGGCGATCACGGCGCTGTCACCCGGATTGAGTTCGAGCGCGTGATCCTGGCTCTGCAGGATCACGCGCCCCGCGTGGACCACGATCGTTTCACTGTAGGGGTATCGATCGCTGCTGAATTGTCCGCTCGCCTGGACGACGCCGGCAGCAATGTCATCCGTCCCGACATAAGCAATCTGCCTGTCGAAAGGATCGTTGGCGCCCAATGTGCCGGTGGTGAACGCTGTTGACGCGGGAGTGCCGTTGGCATGTGCGAGCAGCACGGCGGTGGGTTCTAGCATGAGGGTATTTCTCCAGGAGAGTGGATGGTGTCGCTGTGAGGTAAGGCGTCAGCCGATGGCCTGGGTCACCAGTGCAAATTGCTGCACGCCGCCGCTGGCCTGGGGCGGGGTCCCACGAACCATTTGGGCGACGGTGTCGACCTGTCTCAGCCCGGCGTCTTCCAACCACGGGCCGAGGCCGCAGTCGGAAGGGATGTCAACGCGCACGAAAGCATCCGGCACTCGAGCCAACAACACCGCGATCAGGTGCTTGGCCTGCTCTGGGTTTTCCGCAACGACCGGGCCGATGGAACGACCACGACCGAAGGGACGCAGGAGGGCGAACGCTCGCAGTTGCCCCTCACGCTCGATACCCACGACGTCTTCGACACGCTCGAACAGATCGTTGAGCACGGCATGCCTGTCCAGGCCGCTGCCGGCGTCGGCGAGTTCGATCAGGTCGTTTCGATCGGCTTCGGTCAGGTGGCGCAAGCGCTCACCGGATGGCAGGTCCATGGGGGCCGGAGGCGATACGTTGCCTTGGTGTTGTTGGACATGTCCAAAGTCAACGAAGCCCTGGCTGGCATAAAGGGGCGCGCCGGCCAGCGTCGCGTTGAGCATGGCGGTCCGCGAGCCGCACGCCTGGAGCGCCAGCTCCATCAGTTTGCGACCGATGCCCTGGCCCTGGTACTCATCGCTGACGATCACCAGGCCGATCGTGGCGTAATCCCCCTGCGGGCAGGTGAACGCCGTACCGATCAGGCGGCCTTCGTCCTCTGCGACAAAACCCTGCGAGACACGCTGCAGCATGGCCCAGTCCTCCAGGCGGTGGGGCCACTTCAACTGCACGGACAACGCATGGGCCGATGTCACATCGGCAGACGTCATGGGGCGATAGGTGTAGGCAGGGCGTTGCGTGTTGGACATGACAGATCTCCATGGACAGGGAGCGTGACCGGTCGGATTTCTCCGCTGAAAGTATTGGTATCTCACCTGCCACCAGGCCTGACAAGAGGCGGACATTGATTCGGTAGATTGCATAAGTTGCGGCGTCGCACGCCGCAGTTATTGCTCAAATCTGGCGCAGGCTCAGCAGCAAATATCAGCGGATTTTCCGTCGGTGTTTTTCTCGTAGGTGCATGACAAGCGCAGGTCAGTAACGGCGCTGAGGGTCAATCTGGCCGAGCATCGATTCGCCGCGCTGGTGGCGGCGGATATTGTCCAGCAACACGCCAAAGGCGCTTTCGGGCTGGGTCATCGCCGCGATATGTGGCGTCAGCAATATTTGCGGATGCTGCCAGAACGGGTGATCCGGTGCTGCCGGCTCCTGTTGCAATACGTCGAGTACCGCGGCACTTAGCTGGCCGCTGGCCAGAGCCTCGAGCAGATCCTCTTCTATCAAGTGCCCGCCACGGCCCATGTTGATCAGGGCAGCCCCCTTGGGCAGATGCTGGAACGACTGGCGGTTGAGAATCCCTCTGGTCTGCTCGGTCAATGGCAAGACACACAGCACGATGTCGCATTGGCCGAGGAACGCCGGGAGCTGTTCGTCACCGGCAAAGCAATCCACCCCGGCGATGCGGTGTTCGCTGCGTGCCCAACCTGATAAGGCGAAGCCAAAGGTCTGCAAGGTGGCCAGGATCTGCCGGGCCTGCATGCCTAGCCCCATGACACCGACCCGACGCTGGGCCGCCGGCTGCAGCAAGTGCGCCTGCCAGCACCGGGCGACCTGTTGCTGGCGATAACGGAGCATGTCCCGGTGCAGGCTGAGCACGGCGAAACTGGCGTACTCGCACATGCCCCGGGTGATGCCGGGGTCGAGTAACCGGACCACGGGCAGGGACGTGGGCAGACGATCAAGGTCAAGCTGGTCGACCCCGGCCGACAAGGCGAACAGCACCTCCAGGTTTGGCAGCCGTGTTTCGAGGTCGTCCGGCGCCTGCCAGGCGGCGAGGTAGCGAATATCCTTTGGATCGCCGATGTCCGGCCAGGCACGCCATTCGATATCCGGCGCGTGCTCGGCGAACAGACGCTTCCATTGTTCGCCGCGTACCGGGTCGGCTTTATAAAGCAGGGCCATGGGTCACTTCTCGTACTGGATAGGGAAGCTCCAGCATGCCCGACTGGTAAAGCAGGATGTATCAAAAGAACCTGCGTAATCACACATCGCTGCGTTGTATAGGGCGTCTGCCGGCAGATTCCATCGGGCTGGAGGCGGCTGAAGGAATCTGCTGTTTGCCGGGGTGAAAACAGTCGATCCGAATTTCCCAGAGGCCAAGTTCGGCTTAGACAATCGCGTCGAACGCTTAACCTGTGGAACACATCGCAGCCGTTTCCCGGTTGCCCGGTTCACTGTGGGAGATGCCATGAACAGTAAAGTCGAAGAAACCCCTAGTTTGCTCCGTCAACGCGATCAATTCGTGCCTCGAGGTCTGGTCACCGCCCATCCGCTGGTCATCGACCGGGCTCAGGGGGCTGAAGTGTGGGACGTGGACGGGGCGCGCTACCTGGATTTCGTCGGCGGCATTGGCGTCTTGAACATCGGTCACAATCATCCGAAGGTAGTCGCGGCCGTGCAGGCCCAATTGCAAAAGGTCAGCCATGCTTGCTTCCAGGTGGTGGCCTACAAGCCCTATCTCGACCTGGTCAAGCGCCTGTGTGGGTTGGTGGGTGGTCAGCAGGCCTACAAGGCGGCGCTGTTCACCTCTGGCGCGGAGGCGGTGGAGAACGCGGTGAAGATCGCCCGCGCCCATACCAATCGTCCCGCCGTCATTTCCTTTCGTGGCGGTTTTCATGGGCGGACCTTGCTGGGTACGACGCTGACAGGCATGAGCCAGCCCTACAAGCAGAACTTCGGGCCCTTCGCACCGGAGGTCTTCCATACCCCATACCCGAATGCCTACCGCGGGTTCAGCAGCGAGATGGCGCTGCAGGCCCTGAATGAGTTGCTGGCGACCCAAGTCGCTCCGGATCGAGTCGCGGCGATCATCATCGAGCCGGTGCAGGGCGACGGCGGCTTCCTTCCTGCACCGCCCGAATTTCTCCAGGCGCTGCGGACCCTGACCGAGCAACACGGCATCGTGCTCATCCTCGATGAAATCCAGACCGGTTTCGGCCGTACCGGCAAATGGTTCGGTTTTCAGCACGCCGGCATTCAGCCGGACCTGGTCACTGTCGCCAAGAGCCTGGCAGGTGGCTTGCCCATTTCGGGCGTGGTGGGGCGTGCGCACATCATGGACGCGCCATTGCCCGGTGGTCTTGGCGGCACCTATGGCGGCAACGCCTTGTCCTGTGCCGCCGCGCTGGCGGTGATCGACGCTTACGAACAGGAGCAGTTGCTCGAACGTGGCCAGGTCCTGGGCGAGCGGCTGCGTCAGGGGCTGCTGCGCTTGCAGGCACGTCACCCGCGCATCGGTGACGTGCGCGGTACCGGCTTCATGCTGGCCATCGAATTGATCAAGAACGATGAGGCCCGCAGCCCCGATGCCGAACTCACCCAACAACTGATCGACCAGGCCAGGGTAGGCGGGCTATTGGTGATCAAATGCGGGGTGTACCGAAATGTTCTGCGCTTCCTGGCGCCCCTGGTCACCGAAGAAAGTCAGATCGACGAAGCACTGACCATCCTTGAGGCAGCATTGCTCCGCGTGTTGGATTAATCTCAGGCCTCGGTCGGCCCGCTGCAGTGACGGGCCGACCGAAAGCATTTAGAGCATATGGATGGATGAATGCATCACGGGAGGCGACACACATGCACCTGACTGATTATCGTGCGCTGCTGATCGATTGTGACGAAGTCCTGGTCGATCGGGATTCCGGTGTCTGGACGGCCCTGCAACCTTTGCTCGACAACCATCCGGACGTGCCAGGCAGGGAAGTGGTGCTGGCTGAGTTCGACGAGACGGTGCGCGGGCTCTATCCGCGTTTTTCCGAACTGGGCTTCAGTGGTTTGTTGTGCTTTGCCCATCGCCAACTGGCAGAGCGCCTGGGGCTCAAGGTCAGTTGGGAGGAGGGCATGAGCTTTGCCCGTTCGGCCTGCAACTGGTCGCTGTTCGAGGACGCGCCCGGTGCCATGTTGTACCTGCGCAAATTCTACCGGCTGCTGGTGTACTGCGATCGTGATGCCGAAGATCGTGACCCGCTCTGCGAACGCCTGGGAATCCCCCCCGAGGACTTGCATTCCCGCGCCAGCAATCCATTGGAGGACGAGGCATGGTTGCTGGCGAACAAGCTCAAACCTGAAAACATCATGCAGGTGTCCAGGCCGCCCGCACACCCGCCAAAGTCGTCGGGCTTGTGCCTGATCCGTCGTGGCCATGAGCCTGATAATCAAGCATATTCCGCCGATTTCTACATCACCAGCATGGCCGACCTCGTCGCTCAGCATCAGCTATCTTTGCGGCGTTGAATTTGCTAAAACCACTGTCAACCTGAAGACAACCGAGGGGTACCCGATGGAAGGTTTAATAAAACTAGACCGAATTGATATCAGTATCCTTGTTGAACTTCAAAAGGACGGTCGAATGACCAACGTCAGTCTCGCCGATGCCGTGGGCCTGTCATCCAGCCCATGCCTGCAGCGAGTCAAACGGCTCGAGTCGGCTGGTTATATTTCCGGCTACAGGGCTCATCTCAACCTGGCCAAGATCACTGACTCGGTCACGGTCTTCACTGAAATCACCCTCAGCGACCACAAGCGGGAAGACTTCGCCAAGTTCGAATCCAATATTCGCTTGGTCGATGAGGTACTGGAGTGCCATTTGATCAGCGGCGGTTACGATTACCTGGTGCGCTTCATGACGTGCAGCATCCAGCATTACCAGGAAGTGATCGAAGGGTTGCTGGACAAGAACATCGGCATTTCCAAGTACTTCAGTTACATCGTCATCAAATCCCCCGTGCTCAAGGATGGGGTTCCGCTGCGTAGGTTGTTGCGTCACTGATACGTCCCAGCACTCGCCGTCCATGACGGCAACCCCTCGAACGGGTCCTTAGGACCTGCAAGCAGCCCCAGCGCTGCCGGCATCAATGCGCCTCAGCGTTGCGATCCGATCAATCGGCGATATGACTTCCACTTTTTCAGGCTCTGCAAAACGCCGGTGCGCGCGGGTGCGCGAGCTTTTCATGTCGGTGCGGCGGCACAAAAAGGGACATTTGCCCCTTTGCCATTCGATCTTCATAAAAACGTAACACGACTGTTGCAGAGTTCCCCAGCCCGTCATCACAAGGAATTCTTTCAATGAAAAGTTTGATGAAGTCTGTTGCGCTCGCCGTTACGCTTTCTCTTGGTGCCACTTCGGCGACATTCGCTGCAGAAAGCGTCCGTCTGACGGGTTCTGGCGCGAGTTTTCCGGCGCCGATCTACCTGACCTGGTTCAAGGATTTCAGCAAGAAATCCGAAGGTGTCACTGTGGATTACCAATCCAAGGGCAGTGGCGCGGGTGTACAGGACTTTCTGAATAAAACCGTTGATTTCGCCGCCAGTGACTCGGCAATGAAAGACGAAGATATCGCCAAGGTTGCCGAAGGTGTGCAGTTGCTGCCGATGACCGCTGGGGAAATCGTGCTGGCCTATAACCTGCCGGGCAACCCAAAAGGCTTGAAATTGCCACGCGATGTGTACTCCAACATTTTCCTGGGCAAGATCACCCGCTGGAACGATCCGCAGATCGTCGCTGCCAACCCGGACCTGAAACTGTCCGATACGCCGATCACGGTGGTGGTGCGTGCGGATTCCAGCGGTACGACCGCGGTATTCACCAAGCACTTGGCAACCATCAATCCGGAGTTCAAGCAGGCGCTGGGGGAGGGCAACACCGTCAACTGGCCGGCCAGCGACAAGTTCATCAAGTCGCCGAAGAACGATGGCGTGACGGCTACCGTGCGCCAGACCCCGGGCGCGATTGGCTACATCGAATACGGCTTCGCCAAACTTGCCAAGGTTGATTTTGCCCAGTTGCAGAACAAGGCCGGCCACTATGTCGTGCCAAACGCCGAGAGTGGTGCCGAGGCTCTGGCAGCGGTGAAGATGCCGGATAGCCTGGTGTCCTGGTTGCCTGATCCAGACGGCGCCAAGTCGTACCCGATCACCTCCTACACCTGGATGATTTTCCGCAAGAACAACGGCAACCCGGCCAAGGCCAAGGCCATGCGTGAAATGGTCGAATACAGCCTGACCGAAGGGCAGAAAATTGCCGACTCGATGGGTTATATCCCGTTGCCGCAGTCGGTTGTCGAGCAGGTTCGCAAAGCGTCCGCCAACATTCAGTAACGCCTGAGGCCTCTCTCGGTGTGTGCTGTCAGCCATGCCGGGAGAGTTTCCCCCCTGTTCCGGACTTAGCCAATGAACAAACCCTTTGTCGTACCGGTTAATCCAGATTCTGCCTGCCAACCACCGTCCGCGAAGGACTTCCTGGTTGATCGCACCTTTCGTGCGCTTGCGCGTATTGGGGTCATTCTGGTTCTGGCGTTGGTATTTGCCCTCGTGTTCGAAGTGGGACGCAAGGCGCTGCCTGGCATGGAAAAGCACGGGTTCGATGTACTCCTAGGCACTGTCTGGGACGTGAACCAGGGTAAATACGGCATCCTGCCGGCAATCTGGGGCACGCTCTACAGTGCCTTCATCGCATTGCTGATCGCGGGCTTTTTCGGCGTCAGCATGGCGATTTTCCTGACCCAGGACTTCCTGCCTCCCAAGCTCGCCGCCATTTTCCGGACCATTGTCGAATTACTCGCGGCCATCCCCAGCGTCGTCTACGGCCTGTGGGGGATCTACGTGGTGATTCCGGCGATTCGGCCACTGACCACCTGGTTGAACAGCGAACTCGGCTGGGTGCCATTTTTCGGCACATCCTTGAGCGGGCCGGGGCTGCTGCCTGCGGCGTTGGTGCTCGCCATCATGATTCTTCCAACCATTGCCGCTGTTTCGCAGGATGCGCTCACGGGCGTACCGATGAAAACCAAGCAGGCCGCCTACGGCATGGGGACCACCCATTGGGAAGCGATTCTCAAGGTGATGGTGCCGTCGGCCGCCACGGGCATTTTCGGTTCTCTGGTACTTGGCCTGGGACGTGCGCTGGGTGAAACGATGGCGCTGGCCATGCTGGTAGGCAACGCGAATAACATTTCCCTTTCGCTGTTCGCACCGGCCAACACCCTGGCGGCCTTGCTGGCCCTGAACTTCCCCGAAGCCGGGCCGAACGAGATCGAGGTGTTGATGTATGCCGCACTGGTGCTGATGTTGATCACGTTGATCGTGAACGTCTTTGGCTCCTTGATCATGATGTACGCCCAACGGGGTAATAAGTGATGACCGACCTGACTGCTGCAACAGACTTGACGGCTCCGGCAGGCGCAATGCCCAGCCTGCAGCGCAAGTTCGAGGGCCGCGCCCTGCGCAGCCTGATCCTGACCACCCTGGTCTGGGGCGGGGCGCTTCTGGCCAGCGTGCCGTTGATTTCCGTGCTCTACATGCTGATCACCCGCGGCGGCGCTCGCCTGAACCTGGAAGTCTTCACCGAACTGCCGCCGACGGGCTTCGAGATGGGCGGGGGCTTCGGCAACGCAATGGCCGGTACCTTTGTGATGGTAGGTATCGCGGCGGCAATCGCGGTGCCGGTGGGCATCATGGCGGCGATTTTCCTGGCTGAACTGGGGCCGGACAGCAAACTGGCGAACGCGGCGCGCTTTGCCGCCAAGATGCTCACGGGGCTGCCATCGATTCTGGCCGGGGTGTTCGCTTACGCCCTGGTGGTGATGACCACCGGCACTTATTCGGCACCGGCCGGTGGCGTAGCGCTGGCAGTCCTGATGCTGCCTATCGTCGTGCTGACGGCGGAAGAGTCGATGCGAATGGTGCCCAAGATCATGAAGGATGCCGCCTATGGCATGGGCTGCACCCGCTCGCAGGTGATCTGGAAGATCGTCTTGCCCACCGGCATGCCGGCGATCCTGACCGGCGTCATGCTGGCGGTGGCACGTGCCGCGGGCGAAACAGCGCCGTTGTTGTTTACCGCGCTGTTCAGCAACTACTGGATCTACCACCAAGGCAGCCTCGAGGTCATGAACCCGACGGCATCGCTTGCCGTGTTGATCTACAACTTCTCCGGCATGCCGTTCGACAACCAGCTCGAGCTCGCATGGGCGGCCTCACTGGTGCTGGTGATGATCGTGCTGGTCGTGAATATCATCAGCCGTATCTTCGGCAAGCCCAAGTATTAAGAACGGGAGCATCTGATCTTGAACGTATCCACTGCGCAAATAGCCGCTCCGTTTGTCACCCAGGCGCCTGTAGTCATGGACTGCAAACTGGACAAGATTTTCTACGGCAACTTCATGGCGGTGCGTGACAGCCATGTGCCGATCGAGAAAAACAAGATCACCGGTTTCATCGGGCCATCCGGCTGCGGCAAGAGTACCGTGCTGCGCAGCCTCAACCGGATGAACGATCTGGTGAAAGGTTTCCGTTTCGAAGGCCATGTGCATTTCCTCGGGCAAGATGTCTATGGCAAGGGCGTTGATCCGGTGGTCGTGCGCCGTTACATCGGCATGGTGTTCCAACAGCCGAACCCGTTCTCGATGAGCATCTTCGACAACGTCGCGTTTGGCCTGCGCCTCAACCGCTACAAAGGCGATATAGGCGATCGGGTCAAGCATGCGCTGCAAGGCGCCGCCCTGTGGGATGAAGTCAAGGACAAGCTCAAGGTCAGCGGCCTGTCGCTCTCCGGCGGCCAGCAACAACGCCTGTGCATCGCCCGCGCCATCGCCACCGAGCCGGAAGTCCTGCTGCTGGATGAGCCCTGTTCGGCACTCGACCCGATCGCTACCCGGCGGGTCGAGGAATTGATGGTCGAGTTGAAGAAGGATTACACCATCGCGCTGGTCACCCACAACATGCAGCAAGCCATCCGTGTCGCTGACACGACGGCGTTCTTCTCGGTGGATATTTCCCAGGGCACGCGCACCGGCTATCTGGTTGAAATGGGCCCGACGACGCAGATTTTCGACAACCCACGTGAACAGATGACCGGTGACTACATCAGCGGCAAGTTCAGCTAACCATACATCCGGTCAAGGCCGCATACCTGCAGAAGCCAAATGGATTTGGCGGGCATCCGGTAGACATTTACCAAGCGTTTCCAAGGAGCACCAATGCCTGCTACGCATCGCCTTGATTTGCCTGCGATTGAACATGCACTGCGCGAAGTGCAACACCGCTTCGCCGAGCTCAGTCGGCACTTCACGGAGCCACGCGATCCCTTGACTGACGAAGTGCTGCAAAACGTGCTTGAAGGCTACGCGTTGATTGACGACTATGTTGCCCGCGGCGTCGATCTGTTCGACCTTCAGCACCTGAACCTGATGCTCGAGATCAACGCCACGGTGCTTTGTGGCCGAGACCCGACGCGCCGCGTGGAATACGCCCAGCACCTGGCCGCGACCGAGGCGCATTTCTTCAACAACGTTGAGGGAGGCATCAAGGACTTGTTCAATTGGTATTGCACGTATCGCAGCGAGTCCGTCTGGAAGCGTGCGGCTGGCGTCTATGTGCGCATTCTCAGCAAGCCGCAGTTGTTCATTGAAGGGAACAACCGCAGTGGGTCGCTCATCGTCAGCTACCTGCTCATGCGCGCGGGTTTGCCACCTTTCGTGTTGACGCTGGAAAACGCCAAAGGCTATTTCAACCCGTCATCGGTTATACGCAACTCTGCCAAACATGGAGTCAAGGCGTTGTACGAACTGCCCAAGATCAAGAAAAAATACGCAGCCTTCCTGGAAGAACAAGCGCCTGACCCGATGAAGTTTTTTCTCAAGGGCAAGTCTTTGCCCCTCTCTCAGGGTGGCCATTGATGAGCGGGAATTCAGCGCTCGCCAAATGCAAAATCTTCGGCAGCCGGGCAGGGCAGGCCGTCCGCTGGGCTATCCCGATGCAGATGTCCAGGCGGCAGCGCATACGCATTTCGTTTGATATCGATGACACGCTCGCCTGCCAACTTCACCACTGCGAAGTCGAACAAAGCCGATTGCCGGCCTGTGTTCATCGCTGGCTGGGTGAGCCATTGCGCAGGGGGACACGCTCCCTGATCCGAGAGCTGCGCCGCCAGGATTGCAGCATCTGGGTCTATACATCGTCCGGCCGCACGCCGTCCTACATCCGGCGTTGGCTGTTGCTCTACGGCATCCGCGTCGATGGTGTGGTCAACAGCGTGCTGCACAATCAGGCGCTAACGGACCATGGGCTGTCGAACGCACCCTCGAAGTATCCGCCGGCGTTCGATATCGACTTGCATGTCGATGATTCCGAAGGCGTACAGATTGAAGGTGATGACCATGGCTTTCGTGTTGTCGTGGTGCATCCGGAAGATGACGGCTGGGCCCATAAAGTGCTGGAGGCGGTCGCCATTGTTCAGGCACAGCTGGCTTGGCAGCAGATGCCTGTCCAACGACCTTCGTTACACCGGGTGCCGACTGTTTAGCGGGTGATTGCGAGCCGCGTCCCTTTAGTAGGCCGAACCCGCTCGGTCGCTCCAGCTCATCCCTCAGCCTCGTCAATGGAAAAACGCGGGCGAGGGCAGAGAGTGATGGCCTTTTGATTTCAAGCAAATATCGCTAGAATCCGTCCCCCCTCTCTGTGAGCGGCATCAATACATTAAGCAAGGAAGTCGATATGCAATTTGGAAAAGCCATAGGCCTTGCCTTGGCCTTGAGCCTCAGTGGATGCGCCAGTTTCACCAAAGATGAAGTCGCCCCCGTGAATCTGCCTTCGATGGCCAGCTATTCGAACAAACCGAACGTCTATGTCGACTTCGATTTCTATCAGGGCGAACCCGACAATGCCAAAGCCACCGAGGTGCCTCAGGCCCGTGACATGCTCAAGCCCGATCTGAAGCGAGCCTTCGATGAATCAGGGCTTTTCGGGCGTGTAGTGTTCGACGAATTCCAGAAGCAACCCGGCGACTACAGCCTTCGCCTGAAGGTCTACAACCATGCGCCAGGCGGTGGGCAAATGGTCTGGGCGTTCATCAGCGGCCTCACGTTCACGGTCGTTCCTGCGCTGGCAACCGACCAGTACACCGTGAGCCTGGAAACCTTGGACAATCAGGGCCAGCCGTTGGGCAAGACCAGCAATCATGACGCGGTCAACACTTGGATGGGTATCTGGTTCCTGCCGCTGGCGGGTAACACCCCCAAGGCTGCCATCACTGACACCTTCAATCGTCAGGTCAATGCGCTGCTGAAAAACTGGGTCGACAACAACCGCATGAAATATTCCGCTGTCGATACCCACATCCCACGGGGTTGAGACCGATAGAAAAAGAGCCGCAGTCGCGGCTCTTTTTTTTGATCACTTCAACGCTTGAGTGAACTGTGGGTCGTTGTACAAGCTCTTGAGCAGATCTTGCAGCATAGGGTTGTAGTTGTTAGCCGCCGCCGGAATGGCGATCGGACCGAAGAAGCTACTGTCCCACTCACGCTGCACGTCTTTAGTGGTTTCGTACAGGACCTGATCACCTTTACGAAGGGTGAAGCGTGCAGCCAGTTCGCCGTGCCCAGTGCCCACGCCGGCGGTGAGCTGGCTCTTGATCAACTGAACCTGCAACTGCCGATCAGCACGAGGATCCAACAGACCCGCCTGACGCAGCTCATCGTTGATCGCGGCCTGGATGTGCAGTGGAACGCTACCCACAGGCGAAGAAATCGGGTTCAGGCGCACGATCAGCGACCCTTGGCCCGTATCCGCATTCACCTGCGTCTCGCGCAAGGACTGCATGGGCTCGTTTTTCTTGAGCTGCTGAACGTTCTGGAAATTGGGTTCATAGCGGGTCATGGTCACGCCGCAGCCCTGGAGCAGCAATGCGCAGAACGGTAGGGCCAGGTAGAGCTTCTTCACAGCAAATCCTTATGTGCTTTTTAGAAGGCGTGATTATCGACTGATAGCCTTGAGCCATCAAGGGTGGGGAAAGGTTAATGACGTACTTGAACATCGTGTGGGCGGACCAGTCATTCACGTCCCCCGATACCTGCTGTTCACGAGCCGGTCTACTCGGGAACCGCAGTCGGGAAAACGCTTCGATAGCCCTGGAGAAAGGCCTGCCATTGCGACTCTGTCCATGATGAGCGGCGTTTTACCTGGCGCAAGTCATGTCTGGCCGCCCGTTTTGCGCTGATGCGCTGGCGGGCCTTTTCCATATCGATCAAGGCAATATCGATCCCACGGCGATCGACTCGAATGAACACATGTTTCAGGTACAGGCAGCCATGTTGCCAACGGCCTGCATTCAATCTGGCCAGGCTGCTGCCATATCTGCGTAAGATCTCGCAGTGAAGGGGTTCTCCCCAGCGCTCATGTTCACCTTGAGCGTAACAATCCTCCAGGCTGGTATAACCATGCAGCGCTTCAGTGACCAGTAATGCCAGCCAACGCTTATTCTGTTTTCGACATCCTGCATAAACTACGCGAGGTACCCGAACCCCCAGTTTTCGAGCCTGTAAGAGTGCGTTGTATTCACGCATTGCAGTTGGATAGCCAAACGGATGGCGCCAATCGTAGTAGAGGTGCTCAACTTGCTGCTTTCGATAATAAAGTTGATGCTCACTTGTCGATACGCGCTGCACGCCACTTTCCCCGCCACGGCGAAGATTAGGCGCTTCAACCCAAGTACCAGGCATCTGCAGCCATAGGTCCATATCAGCTTTATCGAACGAACCGACTGCCGAGCTGGTCGCCATTATTTGACCGCCCTTAGTACATATACCCGCCACATATGGAGCAGGGGAATGAAGTCAATATGGTTTTCCACGGTAAATCCAGCTTGGCGAAACTCATCTTCAATGACTTCAGCCGGAATGACGAAGCGATTTTGATAGGCGTGCTGGATTCGGTTGGCTTCGGCTCTTTTGCGTTTCCAGGCTTTGAAGTTTCCATCCACCCAGAGTGAAATGATGACGCTGTCACGCGTCACCCTACAGAACTCCTTGAGCATGGCAAGACGATCAGCGGGCAGTCCGAGATGATGGATCAGGCGCATTGAAAAGATACTGTCGACGGACTTGTCCGGAAGCATTATTTCGAAGGCAGAGGTATGCAGAGGGCTGACGCGCTTGACCACCTCGGCGGGTTGCGCGTTGCAGGCTACCGCCAGCATGTCCAACGAGTTGTCGGCGCCGATGACGGAGCGATTGCTTTTTTCCGCAAGCATTGGCCAGAACCGTCCGGCACCGCATGGCAGGTCAAGAATCAGGTTTGGTTGGTTGGCAAGCTGCAGTGCTTTGCGGGCTATTTGCACTTCACGCCAATGCGATAATTTGCGAGAAAATCCGGTCCGATGCTTTCTGAGATAACGCTCGGCATGTTCGCGATTGTATTTCTCGGAAAATTCATGTCGTTCAGTCATGCGTTGTTCTCATATGAGTGTGTCAGAAGAAAATCGGATGATGGGGGGCTTGTATCAAGTCCGCTGCATGGATTCTGAAAGAGCCGAGGAACAGAATAAATTCTGCTCCCTGCAAAGTCTTTTCAGCTTTAAATAACAATCCGTTACACCAAAGAATAATGCAATGAAAAACAGCCATATCTTGTCAAAGTGTATGGGTTTTGCCGATTTATTACATCTTGCGACAATCTTGACGATTATTGACATAGCTGTGAGTCAAGGCCGGACAGATCATTACTGCATACAGGGTTTGGCATAAACACTCATTTACTGTTCAGGGCTGAACCGTCGGAAGTTTTTGCGGCGGCAAGACTGACCTTGCCGGTAATTTTGCAATACACGAGCCTGAATGGAGCCACTCATGAGATTAAGAAACCTGATTGTCTTAATTGCCTGCGAGATTGCCCTCGACCCAATGTGTACGGTGCATGCCGCGAATGAATGGCGGTCATGGGGTTGGCTTGCGCATCGGTATGAGCTGCTGCATTGGTGACAACGCCGGTAGAAAACGCCATGGCCAGCAGCGGCCGACTGGAGCGAAGATGATTCGACAGGCTAATGAAAACCGACTTTTCCCTTCATGGATTACGAACAGGTGCCGGCGGCTTCCGGAAGCCCTATGCATTCGATAGGGCTGCTAACGGTATTCGGCGCGCGTGGAAACAAATATGCCGTGCCGTTGCTGCTGAAATTTCTATAGCGTTGCAACAGACGCCCCAGGTGGGGCGATACCCAAGGTGCGGTTGATCTCGACCCAGCGCAGCGCCACGTCCGCTCTGGCCTGTACCTGGCTGCGCTGCACCTCGAACAGGCTGCGTTCGGCATCCAGTACTTCCAGCATGGAAACCGTGCCGGCGGCATATTGCTGCTTGGCAAGGTCGACAGCGCGTACGGCAGCAGCCGTCGCCTGGTCGAGATTGCCCTGTCGCTCGATACCCTGGTTGTAAGCCTGGAACGCGGTGTGTACCTCTCGTAACGCCTGCAGCAGGCTCGACTTGTAGGCGAGTCTGGCCTGTTCGTGTCGGGCATCGCCGGCTTCGATGCGTGAGCTGATGCGGCCGAAGTCGAACAACGGCTGAAACAGTTGACTGCTCAGCGCCCAGGTCGAAGCGCCAGCGCCTTGCTCGAAACCGGACAGCAGCCCCAATGTCAGTTGCGGGTAACGCGCTGCCTTTTCCGCTGCCAGAAATTCACCGGCTGCCTGCAAGCGTTGCTCGGCTGCACGCACGTCCGGCCGTTCGCGCAGTACCTCCACAGGCACCGAGGACAACGAAAGGGCGGAGGGGGATGGTGGTACTGCCGCAGGATCCTCACCCGCCAGCAGCCGATCGACCACGGGCTGCTCACTGGCCAGCAGGTAAGCGAGATTGTAACGAGCGGTCTGCGCCTGTTGCCGAGCGACCGGTACCTCGGCCAGGGTGACAGCCACTTGGGACTCGATGCGCTCCAGATCCAGACGGTTGCTGGTGCCCTGTTCCAGGCGAGCCCGGGTGACATCCGCGGTTTGTTTCTGTGCGGCACTGGCCTCGCTGGCAATCTGTTCCACTCGCCGCGCCAGACGGTATTGCAAGTAATTGTTGGCCACCTCGGCCATCAGGCTGATCCGCAGGCTCAGGTAGTCCTGTTGCGTGGCCTTCAACTGCGCATCGGCTTCATTACGCAGGGCCTTGAGACGACCAAACAGATCCACCTCCCAACTCAGGTCCAGGCCGTAGAAGTAGTCCTCATTGGTGCCGTTCAGTGCTGTGCGCGAGCGATCGTAATTCGCCGCCAGGCCAATGTCAGGATACCGTTGGGCCGCAGCCAGGCGCCGCTGAGCCCGGACCTCCCGTACTCGTTCCACGGCGCTGGCCAGATCCAGGTTGTTGCGTAACGCCGACTCCATGAGGCCATTGAGTGCAGGATCGTTGAAACCTTCCCACCAGCGCGGCGCCTGAGTGGCAAGAGAGGGCGCGAGGTCTTGGCCATGCGCCTGGTTACCTGTCGTCGGGGAACCCTCCTGCGCGAGGCTGCTGCACCCTGCCAGCGCGGACAACAGGGTCAAGGTCATGAGCGAGGTTCGGTTCATCATGCGCGGTGCTCCAGGCCGGCAACCGGCTGACCTTTGCGTCGGTGGAACAGATTGTCGAGTACCAGGAACACCACCGGTGTAGTGAGCAGCGTCAACACCTGGCTGAGCATCAGGCCACCGACGATTGCAACCCCGAGCGGCTCGCGCAGCTCGGCGCCGGTACCGAAGGCCATCATCAGGGGCACGGCACCCAGCAGGGCTGCCAGGGTTGTCATGAGAATCGGCCGCAAGCGTGCCAGGCATGCTTGATGGATGGCGTCTCGGGCGGACAGGTTGCGCTCACGCTGGGCGTGGATGGCGAAATCAATCAGCAGGATGCCGTTTTTCTTGACGATGCCGATCAACAGGATCAGGCCGATCAGGGCCATGATCGAAAAGTCCAACTGCCATGCCCACAGCAATAGGATGGCGCCGATACCTGCCGACGGCAGGGTCGAAAGAATAGTCAGCGGGTGCACCAGGCTTTCATAGAGAACGCCAAGGATGATGTAGACCGCCACCAGCGCGGCCAGAATCAGAAACGGTTGGCTGGCCAGGGACGACTGGAACGCCTGGGCCGCCCCCTGAAAGGTACCGCTCACCGAGGTTGGCGTGCCGATGTCCCGTTCTATGGCCTGCACTGCGCTCACCGCCTGGCCCAGGGCAACGCCGGGAGCGAGATTGAAAGACAGGTTGGCCGCCGGCAGCATGCCGTTGTGGTTGATGACCACCGGACCACTTGCCGGCGGCTCGATCCGGGCAAATGTCAGGAGCGGTACCATCTGGCCGGTCTGCGGCGAACGCAGGTGGAAGTAGCTAAGGCTTTCGGCATTGCCACGCTGTGCCGTACTCAGTTCGAGCACCACCTGGTACTGGTTGACCTCGGTCTGGTACTCGCTGATCTGCCGTTGACCGAAGGCATCGTAAAGCGCGTTGTCCAGGTCCTGGGCGGTGAAACCATAACGTGCAGCCTCATCACGATCCAGGGTGATGCGGGTGATGTTGGCATCCAGTTGCAGGTCATGCGAGACATCGCGAAACAGCGGGTTGGCCCGCAGGCGATCGGCCAGGGCGGTGGCCCAGGTCGCCAGTTCGGCACTGCTCTGCGCGCGCAATACATATTGATACTGGGCCCGGGGCTGGCCAGCACTGAGGTTGATGTCCTGCACGGCGCGCAGGAACACTTGGATCCCGGGAACCTGTGCCAGTTGTGGACGTAACCGATCAATGACCTGGCTGACCGTCGCGTCACGCTCCCCGGGATCGTTCAATACCAGCCAGACCCGGCCATTGCCGATCGAGTCCGTAGTGCTGCCGCCGATGGCGTGGTTATAGCTGATGACCGCCGGATCCTTGCTGAAGATCGCTTCCAGTTGTTTGTGCTTTTCGACCATCTCATCGTAGGAGATATCGGCAGATGCCTGGGTGAAGCCCTGGATGAAGGCAGTGTCCTGCAGAGGGAAGAAGCCTTTTGGGATCATGATAAAACTGGCCACGCTGAGCGCCACACTGGTGAAAAACACGCCGAGCATGATGCGCTGGTGCCCAAGTGCCCAACTCAAGGCGCGATCGTAGAACTTGAGCAAGTTGCCGAAGAAACCTTTGTCGGGCTCGTCGTGATGATTGGGGGCTTTCATGAACAGAGAGGCCAGGGTAGGGGCCAGAGTCAGGCAGACCAGGACTGAAATCACGATGGCAGCAGTGGCGGTCAAGGCGAATTCGCGGAACAACCGTCCAATCACGCCGCCCATGAAGAGCAGGGGAGTAAAGGCGGCGATCAGCGACACGCTGATGGACACCACGGTGAAGCCGATTTCACTGATGCCCTTGAGCGCCGCAGTACGCTTGTTCTCGCCCAGTTCCAAGTGACGGTGGATGTTTTCGATCACCACGATGGCATCGTCGACGATGAAACCGACTGCAATCACGATGGCTACCAGCGTCAAGTTGTTCAGACTGAACCCGGCCAGGTACATCACCGCGCACGTCGACACCAGAGAGACACCAAGCACGGTGGTGACGATTAATGTGGCCGACCACTGCCGCAGGAACAGCGCCATCACCCCTATGACCAAGACGATCGCAATGCCCAGCGTCAATTCCACTTCATGCAAGGAGGAGCGAATGGTACGGGTGCGGTCGTTCAGCACTTCGACCGTCATGTCCGCCGGCAAGGATGCCTTGAGGCGGGGAAGGGCTTGCAGGATGCGATCCGCGGTGGCAACGATATTGGCTCCCGGCTGACGCCGGATCACCAGGGCCACGCCGGATTCGCCATTGGGCCAGCTTTGCGTGTAGTCGTCCTCCGACCCGAGAGTAACCCGAGCCAGGTCGCGCACCCGCACGGCCGATCCATTGCGATAAGTGACAATGACATCGTCATATTCCCGGGGCTCGAACAGTTGATCATTGACCTCCAGGTTGGAAACCCGGTGTCCACCGAACAGGGCGCCCTTGGGCAGGTTGACGCTGGCCCTCTGCACCGCCGAGCGGATGTCCGCCAGTGTGACCCCCGCCGCGGCGAGGACTTCCGGGCGGGCCTGGATACGGATCGCCGGACGACGTTCGCCCACGACGTTGATCAGGCCCACCCCTTCGAGTTGACTGAGCTGACGCGAGAGCACGGTATCGGCCAGGTCGCTGACCTCGATCAGCGACAGGTTGGCCGAATAGGCGCTGAGGATCAGGATCGGACTGTCAGCTGGATTGACCTTGCGCCACACCGGCAAGCTCGGCATGTCGCTGGGCAAACGCGCCGACGCCGTATTGATCGCCGCCTGGACTTCCTGGGCGGCGGCGTCGATGCTTTTATCCAGCGTGAACTGCAGCGTCAGGGTCAACATGCTCAACGAGCTAGCCGAGGTCATCTCGGTAATACCGGGGATCGAGCTCAGTTCAACTTCCAACGGCGTCGCCACTGAGGAGGCCATGGTCTCGGCACTGGCACCCGGCAGCGTTGCAGTGATCTGGATCGTCGGAAAATCAACTTCCGGCAGTGGTGCAATGGACAGACGCGGATAGGCAATCACGCCGAGCAACACCAAGGCGAAGCTCAACAGGATGGTGCCGATGGGATGATCCATGCACCAGGTGTAGACATTGCGGCTGGCCATTACAAGACACCTCCACTGGCGACAGTGGAATGAACCGCATCGTCAGGCTCGAGGATGTGCACCTCGGTTCCGGGGCGCAGCCGCGAGTAGCCGTCGTCGACGATCCGGTCACCCGCTGCGATGCCCTCGACCACTGCGATCTCCGCGTTTGCATAGGTGACCCGCACCGGTTGTGGGGATGCCTTGCCGTCCCGGACGCGCCAGACAAAGGTGGATTGCGCACCTTGGCGCAAGGCACGCTGTGGCACCGCCAGTGCTTTGTGCAAGGTCGCTGCCTGAAGGTTGACCACCACCGATTGGTCCGGCCACAGACGCCCTTGTGTGTTGGCGAAATCACCTTTGATCCGTACCGTCCCTGTGGCGTCGGAAACCCGGTTGTCGATCAGGCCCAGGTGACCCTCGCCCAGGAGCGCACCACCGTCGCCCGAATAAGCGCGCAGGATCACCGGTGCTTGTCCCGAGCCAGCAACCAGTGCCTGCAACTGGGGCAGGAGCGTCTGGGGAAGGGCAGCCTCGATACTGATCGGGTCCAGTTGCACCACGGAGAACAATGCCTGCGCGTCACTCGCCCGGACGTAGCTGCCTTGATGGAAGTTACGGATACCGACCCGACCATCGGTAGGGGACAGAATCCGCGTGTAAGACAGTTGCACCTGGTTGGCGGAGACAGTCGCCTGTTGACTCTGCACCGTTGCTTGCAGTTGGGCGACAAGTGCCTGCTGCTGGTCGAGGGTCTGTGCGGAAACCGCTTGGGTCGTGGCTAGGGCCCGATAGCGCTTGAGGTCAACGGATGCCGAAGCCAGCTGGGCCTGGGCCACGGCCAGTTGGGCCTTGGCTTGCTCCAGGGCGGCGACGATGGCGCGATCATCAATCCGAGCCAGAAGATCGCCACGCTTGACCCGTTGCCCCTCTTTGACAGGCAACTCTAGCAATATACCGTCGACCTGCGAGCGGATTTCCACGCTGTGCAGGGAACGTACGTTGCCGATCGCGTGAATCAACACCGGGACGTCTTGATGTTGTACCTCGATCGCACTGACCGGTACGGACGGCGGGGTCGTGGTCACGGCTGCCGCGGACTGACCCGGCCACAACCAGTAAGTCCAGCCACCCAGGGTCAACAGGCTGCCGAGTGTCAGAGACACACTGAAAAAGGTCCTGGATATCTTGGATTGCGACATGACGGCAACTTCCCTAAAGGATTTAAAGTTCCCGCCCGAGCAGGCGGTCCAGTGAGTGGCGGCCGGCGCCCCTGAAGGCGATGTAGATGAAGAGAAACGCCATCAGGACCGGGTACTCGATGCCGCGATCGATCCAGGGCCAGGTCGGACCAAGGATGTAGGCGATTGCCGCCATCTGCAGGGCCATGGCCACCGCAAGCACCCGGGTTGCCAGCCCCAGCGCCAGTAACAATCCGCCGAGCCCTTCAAGCCAGGCGACGAACAGGCCGAAGAGTTCGGGCGCAGGGAGATGCAAGATGTTTTCGATCAAGCGGATCGAACCCGCCATGGGGTCGGCCATGGAGCCGTGTGAGGTTCCCAACAGCTTGGGCAGGCCATGGGTCAGCATGACGATGCCCAGGCATAACCTCAGCAACGCGTAGGCGAGGGGTTCGCCCCATCGATAAAAAGGGCCCAGGGCCGGGATCAGCAGCTTCGGTTGCAGTTCTGCATCTGAGGAGTGAGGAGTCGATTTCATCTGAGGTGTCCTGGCATTGTTCAATGGGGGGCGGTGCAAGTGCGTCGAATCGCTGTTACAACGAAGCGCGCACCGTCCCGGTATTGTGGGTCGCTGTTTGCCAGTGGATAAATCCGCATAAGCTGCCATTACTATTCATCTCGGATAAACAATCGCTGATGGGCAGACACACCTGTTCCAGACGGCCTGCCGACAAGGTCGACAGCCAGGTGGCGAGTCCTGATTCAGAGCTTGCCCAGCGCTTGTATGCAGACTTTGTCGAGAGAAGGGCGCTTTGTCGCAAAATGTCGGGAAGGGGGCTCAGGTGACATTTTGCGCAAGCGCTGAGGCATTGCTCCGTGCTTCGAGCAAAGAAAAAGGGGGTTAACGGGTCAGTGGAAGATTGATCAGGGCACGCATGCCCGCATCCAGATTGTTCAAGCTGATATCACCTCCATGGTGACGCACTATGGCCCGGGCGATGGACAGGCCCAGGCCAATACCTCCCGTGTCGCGACTGCGGGAATCCTCCAGCCGGAAGAACGGGGCGAACACCTGTTCCTGGGCATGGTTTGGGATACCGGGCCCGTCGTCCTCGATGATGATGTCGATACCTTCCATGGCGTGGTGGATACTGACCCGAGCCTGTTCACCATACCTGACGGCATTTTCGATGAGGTTACGCATCGCTCTGCGCAGTGCGTCGGGTCGGCAGCGGTAGATGATCTTCGGACCGCCCATATAGCTGACCCGCATACCCAGCTCCGCAAGGTCATCACACAGGCTTTCAACCAGCGCCGAAACATCTACCGCACGGGTCGCCTCAACCGTCGCTTCTTCACGTGCATAGGCGATGGCAGCCTCGGTCATGCTGCGGATCTCCTCGATGGTCGCGAGCATTTTCTCCTGGACCTCGGGGTCGGTGACGAACTCCGCGCGCAAGCGCAGTGATGTGATCGGTGTGCGCAAATCGTGACCGATGGCCGCCAACATCCGGGTCCGGTCGTCAACGAAGCGTTGGATACGTGCCTGCATGCGGTTAAAGGCTTCTACCGTCTGCCGGATATCATCGGGGCCCGACTCCGGCAGATACGGAACTGTTTCGCCGCGTCCCAACAGCTCGGCCGCCGCCGCCAGGTGTCGCATCGGACGGGTAATGCCCCGCGCGACCACAATCGCGATCAGGGAAAGTGCAAGTGCGGTGATCGCCAATGACAATAACGATTGCAGGGTCAGCGGTGAATTGCGTATCGATTTGGCATACACCGCATTCAGCCAGACGTCGTCGGCGAGCCGTACGGCCAGCCCCGATCCGTTCGCGGTCTCCAGAGGCAGGTACAGGGCAGGACGGGAAAGCGGCCAGGAGGTGGAGGGCAGTTGGCTCCAGACCGAGCCGGACTCGATCCCCTCGGAAGGCACTGCGGTCAGTTTTGTTAATGCCTCCTGTTCATCGGCATCCCCCGGCGGCGCCGTGCGGTTGGGTAATGGCTTGAGCAATTGCGCACGTGCGTCCTGCCACCAAGACGAGGCGTCTCTGGGGGCTTCGGTCGAGACCCAGAACCGGCTGTAGTTGGTCCCGCTGACATTCAGGATATCGCTGTGCAACGTCGACGGAGTGCTCTCCAGCAGGAGTGTCAGTGAGGCGGTGCGGCTGAAAAATTCGCTTTTGATAGCGCTACGCAGTGCCTGCCCACGCTCATCCCAGGAGATCAGGAAACCCGCGCCTTGGGACAGCGCCAGGGCCAGCAATAACAACAGGATGAAACGCGCAGCGAGGCTGCGTTGCCAGATACCCATCATGCCCGCTCGATCTGGGCCGTGAAGCTGTAGCCTCCGCCCCAGTGTGTTTTGATCAAGGCCGGGTTGCGCGGATCGACTTCGATTTTCTTGCGCAAACGGCTGACCTGGTTATCGATGCTTCGGTCAAAGTAGTCCGAGGTACGGCCAACAGTCAGATCCAGCAACTGGTCGCGACTGAGCACAATGCCCGAGTGATCGAGGAACACATTCAGCAGCCGAAATTCTGCGGTGCTTAAAGGAATGGCGACACCGTCGGCGCCGAGCAACTCCCGGCGGCCAACATTGAGCACCCAATGATCGAAGCGCAGCACCTTCGACTTGGAGATACCGCGCTGCGGAGGCAGGCTGTTGACCCTGCGCAGCACGGCTTTGATTCGTGCCAGCAACTCTCTAGGGTTGAAGGGCTTGGAGAGGTAATCGTCCGCGCCCAGTTCCAAACCGATGATTCGGTCCAGCTCTTCGGTCATCGCGGTGAGGAAGATGATCGGGATGTCGGTGCTGCTACGCAGTTGGCGGCAGACGGTCAACCCGTCTTCTCCAGGCATCATGACGTCGAGAATAATCAGGTCCGGTGAACTGCGTTCCATCAACCTTCGCAACGCCGCCGAACTTTCAGCCATGCTGATCCGGTAACCATGTTGCCCGAGGTACTTGCCGACCAGATCGCGGATATCGCGATGGTCGTCGACAACAATGATGTGGGGGGACGACTCCATCGGAAACTCCATGTGCCATAAACCGTTCAGACCGGATATGCGCAGATTTTTGAGTATTTCGCGCCCCTGGGAAAGTCCCCGGACCGGCAGGTTTCCAACTATTTCTTATCAATCTGTGCCCGTTGAGCTGTATGTGATATTTCGCGACAAACGGCTAGGCAACGGGCATCGACTGCCCTTGGAAAGTAACCTCTTTCAGTGCGGATGCTGCTCCAGGTGCTGGCGCAACAGACTCTGGCCGTAGTCGTTGCCATTGGGTGTGCGCACCACCGCATGTACATGCTGATGATCGGTGAATGTGCCGTGGATCTCGTCGAACTCGATGAGAATCACAGGGCTGAAAATCCGATAGTAGATTCGACCATCATCGCGCTCCCGGGCGACGAACCATGTGTCGTCGAGATGCGCCCGGACCTCATCCATGGCAATGTCCGCGTGGCCCTCACGCAAATTGCCGACAAAGTTTTCGATCAAGGTGGCCAGCGCCTGGCGCTGGCTGCCCTGCAACTCATTGCCGCGTATGCCTTCTTGTGGAACCTTGGCATTGTCGTTGCCGGCTCCCGAGATGAACGACTGCCAACCGCGCAGGCGGGCCTTCTTGGCCTGCTCCGGGTTCGGCTCCCGAGATGAACGACTGCCAACCGCGCAGGCGGGCCTTCTTGGCCTGCTCCGGGTTCAGCGAGGCGAGAAAGTCCATGGCCCCGCTACGTTCCACCTGTAGCACGGACAACCCTTGGTAACGTGGCGGTAGTGCCGCGTCAGGCGGACTGTACATGGGCTCTGAGCCCCAGAAAGTCGGACTCATCACCACTTGATCGCCGAGAATGAAGTAGTTGATGACCAGATGGTGTCCTTCGAACTGAAACCCCCAGGGTTCGTTATCCGAAGGGCGGCCGAACAGCGCCAAGTAATACTCGTCCTCGTTGAAACTGCGGGTGTCGCCAGTGATGACGCCCAGCACATGGTTCAACTTGATGATGTCCTCGCTGAGTTTCAGTCCCTTGGCGCTGAGCGACTGGCGCAGCAACTCAAAGACATCGGCGCGGCTGGTCGCAGACAGATCCCCCAGGCGTAGGCCAAGGCGCTCATTGGAGCGGTGGAAGTTGCTCCATACCCGCCATTGTTCACTGTCCACCGCAAAGCTCGCCTGCTGTCTCTGTGTCGCGCTCAAGCCATCCAGCAGATGGGTGGTGGCCTCGGCGATCGCTTGTGTACTGACGCCTGTGGATTTGCGCTTGTGCAGCGACGGATCCACGCGTTCGTCGTAAGCGATACCCCTGTAGGGTTCGATCGCCGAAGAGACCGGGCTGGCCAGGAACAAAAAGGCTGTGACGGGGGAAAGTAGCGTTCCGCCCAACCGACGTAGATGCCTGCCCTGTTCCGCTAGAAAACGCTTCATGGCTGCGTCGCTCCAGACGTCGGAGCAACCGCTGACACTCGCTGCTTGAGCTTGCGAATGAACGTGCGCATGGCCGGGTCGATATCCGCGAACAACGGATCGTAACGGTTCGCCACCATCACCGCGCTGAACAGTTTCACCCCGATCGCCAGCGCGGCGGTCGAGGCAGGTGCATAGCTCAGACCAGCCTGGACCAGCTCAACGATATGCAACAGGTCGTCATGGTTGACGAATTCGAACTGCAGGGCAGGGGGAGCACCCTCGCTCTGCTCATCCAATGACTGGATACTGATTTGATAATGGTTGGCCTTCATCACTGCCTCTCACAAGACGGATTCGAAATGACATATGCGCCGCCATGGCACGCCTCGGACGAAACCACCGAAGCCACGAAAGTAATTCTGATTGCTTCCAGGGGATGGATAAATGCGGAATAACTGGTAAGACTATTTACCCCTTGCCAACAATAGGGCGCTCCACGGTGGACAAATTCGACGCCTTGCAACTCTTCATCCGTATCATCGAGCAGGGCAGCTTCACCCGTGCCGCCAATGCCCTGAACATCCCACGAGCCACTGCTACCCTGGCTATCAAGGAGCTGGAACGACAGCTCGGTGCACGCCTGCTCGAGCGCACGACGCGACAGGTTCGGCCAACGCTGGACGGCCAGGCATTCTATGAGCGTTGCAAGCGTATTCTTGGGGATCTGGAAGATGCCGAGTCTTCGCTCAGCACGGTACTGGCAAATCCACGTGGCACGTTGCGCCTGGATCTGCACGGCTCGCATGCGACCCAGATCATCTTGCCGAACATCCAAGACTTCCATCGGCGCTATCCCGAAATCAACCTGGCGATCAGCAGTGGTGATCGGCTGGTGGACTTGGTGAGCGAAGGCGTCGATTGCGTGGTACGTGCGGGTAACCCTCGCGACTCTTCACTGGTCGCCAAGCGCTTGGCGTTGATGCCAGAAGTCGTTTGTGCCAGTCCCGGCTATCTGGCGGAGCACGGCACACCGACATCCCCCGAGCAGCTAGGCGAACATCAGGCGGTGGGGTTTTTTGCCAGCAATCACGACATTCGTTATCCCTTCAGTTTTCTCATCGACGGCCAGGTGGTCGATCAGGAGCTGGGCAGCTGGATATCGGTGAATGATGCTGAGTGCTACAGGAGCTGCGCGCTCAGCGGTTGTGGCCTGATCCAGGTTCCGCGGTTTCGCGTGGAGCAGTACCTGGCAACAGGGCAATTGGTGGAGGTCCTGGGCAACTGGCCCAGCGCCGGATTGCCGGTCTCGGTACTGTATCCCTATCATCGCCAGCTTTCCCCCAGGCTGAAGGTTTTTGTCGAGTGGGTGAGCGGGTTATATGCCCAGCGCTTCGGGCCCTTGACCTGAGAAGAGCAGGGCCTGTTTATCGCTGGTCCGTCAGGTGCTCCGAGGCAGGTGTCAGCGCCTGATAGATAGCGGCTTCGGTTGGATGGATCGGGGTGCCGCGATGCTTCAACTGACCGCCTTGTCGATGGTTCAGCACCGCGGTGATCTCCGCGAGGATCGCCATGGCCACGGTTTCGGGGGAATCCCCGCCAGTGTCCAGCCCCATCGGATAGTGAAGGCGGTCAAGTGCCGGAAGTGCTGCTGGCCGTCGGTTGAGGTCATCCAACAGACGTTCGGTCCGCTCCCGCGGCCCGAGCTGGCCGATATAGGCCGCGGCCGATGTCAGGGCCATGTCCAGCCATTGTCGATCCTGCACATAGCTGTGAGTCATCACCACCACCGCCGCGCCTTGCAGTGACCCGATCTGCCTGGTGACTGTGGCCTGATCTGCGACTATCACCTGGTCGGCCAAGGGAAAACGCTCCGTGCGGGCGAAATGGGCTCGGCCGTCGACCACTGTCACATGCCAGTCCAGTAGCTTGGCCATTTGTACCAGGGGTTGGGCGTCATGACCGGCACCAAATATTACCAGCCGGGTGGGGGGCGGCAGGTATTCGAGGAAAACCTCGGTCGCTCCGTGTTGATCGGCATAGAACCTCCACCCGGATTTACGCAGTGACAGGACGTCGGCCAAGTCGCTGCACACATTCGCCTGCAGTTGCGGATTCCTGAACCCACCAATGTACTGCCCGGAGGGATTCAGAATGATCCGCTCTCCGACTCGCACCAAGGCATTGCGATAACTCGAAATGACGGTCGCCATGGCTGCCGGTGAATGACTCTGTCTGACGCAGTGCAGCAAGTCGACCACCGCCGATGGTTTGCCAGCGACAAGGCGTTCGAGCATCACATGAACAGTCCCGTTGCAACCCAGCCCGAAGGTCAGCGAGCGGTCCGGGTCATCGTCAGTGTCGTCGGCATTGGTACTGTAGCGACGTACCACGGGTGCTCCTGCTTCAGTGAACCACCAGGCCTTCTTGGCCAATTCAGCTTCCAGGCAACCACCACTGACGGTGCCGACCGTCCCACCGAACACAGGAATCAGCATCCGCGCACCGGGACGTCGATACGCAGAACCTTCGACCTTGACCACACTGGCCAGTACCGAGTCATCACCATTGCGTTCGGCAGTGATGATCGCTGCCAGCAAGTCGCTCATACCTGACATATGCACCTCCCGGATGCTGCTTTATGCACGGTTTGAGAGGCGTAACGGCAACTCGCGCAAGCGCTGGCCCGTCAGGGCGAATAGCGCGTTGGCCACCGCCGGTGCCACTGGCGGCGTCGCAGGTTCGCCCACTCCGCCGGGGCCCTCGGTGCTGGGGAGGACATGCACCTCGATCTGCGGCATCTCATTCATGCGCAGTACCCGATAATCGTGGAAGTTGGACTGCTGGACGCGCCCCTCCTTGATACTTATCTGCCCGAACAGCGCCGCGCTCAGTCCGAAGACGATAGCGCCTTCCATCTGCGCCTTGATGTTGTCCGGGTTGACCGGGATTCCGCAGTCGATCGCACAGACCACACGGTGGACACGGATCTCGTCATGCTCAATGGATATCTCCACCGCCTGAGCGCAGAAACTTCCGAAGGACTGATGCACGGCAATACCCTGGCCTCGACCAGCCGCCGCTTTACGCCCCCAGCCAAAGCGCTCGGCGGCGAGGTTCAGCACCCCCAGGTGACGGGGTTCAGCCTTGAGCAGCAGGCGTCGATAAGCCAATGGATCCTGGCCGGCTGCGTGCGCCAGTTCATCAACCGCGCTTTCCATGACAAACGCATTATGGCTGTGTCCAACCGAGCGCCAGTACCACACGGGAACGTTGGAGCGGGGCGAGTGCGCTTCGACTCGATAGGCAGGGGTGTGCTTGATGTAGGGCGAGTCGCTCATACCTTCGATCGATGTCGGGTGAATGCCCTCGGCATCGGGGAAGATCGACTGTCCGGCACTGGTCTGCGACCAGGACAGCGGTCGGCCGTCACGACCCAGGCCAACCCTGAGACGTTGCGCGAAGGCTGCGCGGTAATAACCGCCCTGCATATCGCTTTCGCGGCTCCAGAGCGTTTTCACCGGTACTCCCGCGGCCTTGGCGACCTGCACGGCCTCCGCCACGAAATCCTGCACGGCGCGTCTGCCGAAGCCACCGCCCAGGAAGGTGGTGTGGATGCGTATCTGTTCCGGAGCCAGGCCGGTGATTTTTGCGGCAGTTCGTTGATTGAAGGTTTGCATCTGGCTACCCACCCAGATGTCGCAGCTGTCGGCAGTGAGCCTCACCGTGCAGTTCAGCGGCTCCATGGCGGCGTGTGCGAGGTAGGGCACGAAATACTGCATCTCCACCACTTTATGCGCGGCCTCTCGGGCTTTCTCGACGTCACCGTTCTGTGTCGCGACCAGTCCGGGGGTATGGGTCAGCTTGACGAAATCCTCGCGTTGCCGATCGCTGTCGAGGATAACGGCACCGCTCGCAGCTTCCCATTCCACCTGCAGCACATCGCAACCCCTCTTGGCCGCCCAGTAGTGATCAGCGATCACCGCGATACCGCTGGGGACCTGAACCACGTTGCGCACCCCGGGGAGCGCCCGGGCCTGGGTCGCATCGAATGCACGCACAGTGCCGCCTAACATCGGCGCACGTGCTACCACCGCGCACAGCAAGCCGTCGAGTTGAACGTCGATGCCGTACTGCGCACGTCCGCTGATTTTCTCTGGCGAGTCCAGACGCAAGGCGCCTTTGCCGATCAGCGTCCAGGCACCCGGTTCTTTCAAGGTGAGGGTGCCTGGGTCCGGTGCCGGGAGGAGGGCGGCCTGTTCGGCCAACTCGCCATAACGCAGACGGGTATTACCGGTGATGACCACACCATTTTCGGTACGCAATGCACTGGGCGCTTGCCCAAGGCGAATGGCCGCTGCCTGGATCAGCAGGGTACGGGCCATTGCACCGGCCCGACGGTAGCGTTCGAACTCTTCGCGAATGCTGGATGAACCGACGGTGGCCTGAACCCCTCGTTGGGGGCTGGCGTACGCCGCAGCCGCTGGCGCGTGTTCGACCTTGAGTCGACTCCAATCGGCATCCAGCTCTTCGGCGATGAGCATCGTCAGTGTGGTCCAGACTCCCTGACCCATTTCAGAGTGAGCCAGCAGGATGGTAATGCTGTCGTCCGGCGCGATCCGCAGAAAGGCATTGGGCGCGAATTCGGAGTCTGTGGTCTGAGCCATCAGGCGTTTGGCGCCGGGAACCGAGAAGCCGACGATCAGCCCACTGCCGAGCACCGCACTAGACTTGAGAAAACCGCGACGAGAGGGGACAAGAACGGGGTTCATCAGAGAACTCCTTGGCTGGAATAGGGCCGATGGAAGAGAGGGCAGAGCGTCAGGTCTTGCTTAACTCGGCAGCGCGATGAATTGCGTTGCGAATACGCTGGTAAGTACCGCAACGGCATATATTCCCGGCCATGGCCTGATCGATATCGGCATCGGTGGGGGTAGGGTTGCTTGCTAACAACGCTGCGGCGCTCATGATTTGCCCAGACTGGCAGTAACCGCACTGGACTACATCAAGTTCGGCCCAGGCACGCTGTACCGGATGGCTGACATCTGCTGATAGACCTTCGATCGTGGTGATCTTTTTGCCAGTCACGGCGCCGACCGGCATGACACAACTACGCTGCGGCGAACCATCGATATGCACGGTGCAGGCGCCACATTGGGCCATCCCGCAGCCGAACTTGGTGCCGGTCATGTGCATGAGATCACGCAGTACCCACAACAGCGGCATGTCGGCGGGTGCATCCACGTCCAATTCCTGTCCATTGACCTGTAGCTTCATCGTTAACTCCTGTTTGCGACCGCAAAGATCCGCCATGGTTAACGGATGGCCGCAATGCTGTAGGGGGCATAGGGATTGAGACGAAGCTTACAAGTCGGGCGCTCCGATCATAAAGACAGGAGAATTGAATGATCTGTGCAGGGAGGACTAACAATCAGGCGGGCCACCAAACTCACTCAGTGGGTGGCCGGCGTTGCAGAAGCCCATGATGCTCAGGAGGGTTGCTAACGTGCGGCCCCTGGATCTGGAATGGCTCGTTGGTTGCCTGCTCACCGAACACCTCTATCTGGCGAGCATTCTCGCCTAAATGGGTACCTGGCTTCATCCAAGCACCAAAAATTACTCTTAGGTTATATCTCGGCGTTGTTTATTCATTGGTTCTGAGAGCTGCTCCTATCCATACTCATCTCGAAAATCGGGGCGTTCGCTGCGCGGTATGACCCGGCTATTAAACCGTAGAGTGACGTGACAGTTCAGGAGCAACCCAGCATGGGGCAAGCGGATAATTCTAAAAGTACACCATGTGAAGAGTTTTCTCTTGCTCTTGACTCAGAGGTATATCAGGCCTTACATCGGAGCAGCACTGCGACGTTAGCAAACATCCTGCTTAGTCATGGGTTAAGCAATACCTTTTTGCTGGGGCTGTCGCCCTTGTCGGGCGCCCAAGAGAAACTTATCGGTCCCGCTTATACGCTGCGATTCATTCCTGCGCGAGAAGATATCGATAGCATGGCTAACTACGGGAGTTCCGAGAATCTCCATCGCCGTGCCATCGAAGAGTGTCCGCCTGGCGCTGTGCTTGTTATTGATAGCGGTCGATGTGTACGTGCGGCTTCGGCTGGCGATGTGATGGCGGCACGCCTGCAGAAACGTGGCGTCAAAGGCATGATCACTGATGGTGGTTTTCGTGATGCCAAGTCAATTCGGGAGGTGGGGTTGCCGGCTTTTCAGCAGCAGTCCGCCCCACCCGCTACGCCAATTGCTCTTCACCCGGTAGAGCTCAATGGGCCTGTGGGCTGTGCAGGTGTTGCGATTTATCCAGGGGATATCATCGTCGGCGATGAAGATGGTGTGGTTGCGATCCCTGCGCATCTAGTAGAGCAGGTAGCACAAGAGTCTCTCCGGGTGTCTCATTATGAAGAGTTTGTCGACCTCAATATTAAGCGTGGTCGCTCGATCTTTGGGTTGTTCCCATCCAGTACCGAAAGTCTTCTGGAATATGAGCGCTGGGTCTCGTCCGGCAAGCCTGGCGCAAGCGAGCAATGACAAAAAAGGGTGAAGAAAATGACTCGTGTTCCTGTGCGTCCGTGGTTCGGTGGCCTCGCATTAAATAGTGATAGTGACGAACAGCCAGACATTGATGGGTTTCGCCTGGCAATGCGTCAGTTGGCAGGGGCCGTGACGCTGGTGACGAGCCAGGATGAGTCGGGGCCTTGCGGCTTGACTGCCACGGCTGTGTGTTCAATGTCAGCTGAGCCGCCTCGCATCTTGTGTTGTATCAATCTGAGTGGGCGCACTTATCAGGCTATCTGCAAAAGCAGATACCTGGCAATCAATGTCCTGCAGGGCGATCAAGTAGGCTTTGCCAACGACTTCGCCAGTCGCTCCGAAAAAATATTCGATGCGAACCATTGGACCCATGCGGCGACAGGCGCGCCTGTCCTGCGTGAAGCGCTGGTATCGTTCGATTGCGCCGTGGCGGAAATGTTTGTGATGCCGACGCACGCGTTGATCGTGGGGGAGATTCGCCATATTGCCTACAAAGCATGTCCTGCCAATCCATTGATATACCAGAATGGAGAGTTCTTGACGTTTTCAGCAGGTGTGGCGAACGCAGCATCCTGATTTTTGTGCTGCCGTTTCATGGGGTTGTGAGAATGGTCTCTCAATCCCAAATACTGCTCATTGGTTGGAAGTTTCCGAGAAGCCGCATGGTCGTCACCATGCGGCTTTTTTTATTCTCCATGCCAGGGGCAACTTCTCCAGGAGGTCGAGCGAAGAGGGGAGAGAAAAATCGCCAAGAAGTAACTATTGGCTCCATATTATCTGTCCCGACCTTCCTTTCTATCGCGACCGTGTAGGCCTTGCTGCTGTGCGGTTGCACGTATGTTTCTTCATGGGGCAGAGCTGCTTTTTTTGTGCGCTTTTGGGGCGTCGCGATATAAGCATAAGGTTATGTATCGAGAGAAAGTTTTCATTTTTATTTTCAAGAGCGCTCACTAATACTCCATGTCAAGAGGCGCTTGCGAGGCCCCGTGAAATGCGGTTAGAGCAAGCGCTGAAAAAACAACTACAACCAGCGGGTTCCAAACAATGTTGAGCAATGCGTCTGAATCGACTCGCGTCGCCACGGCGTCGGCCCTGAGTTACGTGGTTTATCAGGTCACCGACTTGTGCATGGCACAACGTTTTCTCGAAGACTTTGGTTTGATTTTGGTATCGATGAGCGATGAGCGCCTGTTCATGCGCGGTACCAGCAGTGATGCGTATCTTTATGAGGCGCGATTGGGTGATACCTGTCGTTTCGTGGGCGCGGGTTTTCGTATGGATAGTCTAGACGACTTGCATGCGCTGGCAGTGCTTCCGGGCTCTGGGCCGCTTGAGCGCAGCGATGCGCCTGGCGGTGGTTTTCAGGTGCGTATGCAAGCGCCAGAGGGCTTTGAGATCACCGCGTTTCATGGTCAACAGGCCATCGGTATCGAGTCGGTGCCTGCTCGTCGCCAACTCAACATGGCAGGTGTCAAACCTCGTATCAACGCTAGCGTGCGAGTCAAGCGGGAGCCCGGAACGGTTTTGAGGCTTGGGCATTTCGTACTGCGTGTCAAAGAGCATGACCGGATGGTTGCCTGGCTCGATCATCGACTGGGAATGATTCCCTCCGACTATCTGGTCAAGGAAAAAGGGTCGTCTCATTCTTTGGCTACATTCCTTCGCTGTGATCGCGGCAGCGAGCTGGTCGATCACCACTGCCTGTTTGTGATCGGTGCAGGTGAGACAGGTGTCCATCACTGCTCTTTTGAGGTAGAGGATTTCGATGCTTTAGCCAGTGCCCACGATTACCTGGAGGCCCGTGGTGCGCGCCTGGTGTGTGGTATCGGACGCCATCTCCTAGGCAGTCAAATCTATGACTACTGGCTTGATCCGTTCGGGTTTCGTGTCGAGCACTACACCGATGGTGATGTTGTCGATGACAGTCACCGTCCTGGCTATCACGCAGTGACTGCCGAGGAAACCACGCAGTGGGGTATGCCGCCTCCAGCAGACTTCTTCACCTGATATTGACAGCTTCCCACGCCTCTTTTCTGGAAAACTAAAAATGAAAAAAACTGCAATCACCACGCCGCTCGTTGCAGAACCCGCTCCTGGCATGTGGAGCAATTGCATCAAGGTCGGTGAAACCCTCTATGTGTCAGGTCTGACGTCGCGTGCCAAAGACGGTAAGACCATTGAGGGGGCCGATGAAAGTGAGCAAGCAATAATTGTGTTTGAAAAGATGAAGGCGCTGCTCGAAGCTGCCGGCGCGAAGATGAATGATGTCGTGAAAATGACGATCTTCGTTACCGACATTACCCGCAACACCCTGATTTGGGACGTGCGTAAACGCTATTTCACTGGTGACTTCCCTGCATGCAGTTTGGTGGAGGTCAGCGCCTTGGCCACACCTGCAATCAAGCTGGAAATCGAAGCGGTAGCAGTCGTCGGGAGCGGCCAGTGAGATGAAACTCATAGCTTTCGAACACCAACAAGTACGCCGTATCGGGCTAGTTGAAAACGACCGCATTCGTCCGTTGCTAGGTGTAAGCAATCTGCAGGAGCTGATCCTGCTGCCAGAGCGTATTCTGCCTGACCCGCATTCACAGGCACTGACGCTCGAACAAGTCCGTTTGCTACCCATCATCGAACCTCGTCGCAATGTTATTTGCGTTGGTTGGAACTACCGTAAGCACTTCGACGAGAGCATTGGCAAACGTGAAGGTCAGGGGCCGGAGGCCTTGCCTGAAGTTCCGACATTCTTCACCAAGGCCACTGGTTCTGTGGCTGCGGCCAACGATGACCTCCCACTGCATGCCGGCCTGACCAGCAAACTGGACTGGGAGGTGGAACTGGCAGTGGTAATTGGTCTTGGGGGGCGGGACATCGACGAAGCGAATGCCTTGTCCCACGTCTATGGGTACACAATCGCCAACGACATTAGTGCGCGTGACTTGCAGCGCGCTCACGGCGCTCAGTGGTTCAAGGGTAAGAGCCTTGATGGCACCTGTCCGCTGGGCCCTGTATTGGTCACCGCAGACGACATCGTAGACCCGCAGGCGCTTACGATCGAATGCCATATCAATGGAGTGGTCATGCAGCGCGATACGACCGCAAACCAGATCTTCAGCGTTGCGCGGCTGATTGCCGACCTGTCTCGCGGCATGACCCTGGAGCCGGGAGACGTGATCCTGACGGGAACGCCTGATGGCATTGGAGCCGCTCGCGTGCCAGCGTTATTCCTGGCAGATGGCGACCTGATCGAGAGCCGTATCCAGGGTATTGGCACTCTTCGCAACCTGGTTCTTGGCACCGTGAGTGCCGCTACCCCCTCCAATCGCATTGTCTCGTTGAGCTGTGAGTGAACCATGACTATCAATCAAAGCAGTGTATTTACCGAGTTGTTCTTGCAGTCGGTCAACCCTGGCGCCCATGACAGCCAAAATGGCTGGTCGTCCTCCGATGGGCAACGGTTCGACGTGATTAACCCTTCGACAGAGCAGCGTCTGGCTCAGGTGATTAGCGCAACCGCTGATGATCTGGATCGGGTTACTCAGACTGCCTATGATGCACAGCGTCGCTGGCGCATGGTTCCGGCACCGCGTCGCGGCGAACTGGTTTCGCGAATTGGCGAGCTGTGCAAGCAGCACCATGCAGCATTGGCCGCAGTGGTGGCTCTGGAAACAGGTAAATCACTGGCCGAAGCTATGGGTGAAGTGCGTGAGGTCATCGACATGGCGATTTTGGCCGCCGGCCAATCGCGCATGCTCTATGGCTTTACCCAGCAGTCTCAGCGTACCAATCATCGTATGTATGACCAATGGTTGCCTCTGGGTGTAGTGGGCATCATATCGGCCTACAACTTCCCGGCCGCTGTCTGGGCACAGAACGGCTTCCTGTCGGCGATAGGCGGTAACACGGTGATCTGGAAGCCGAGCCCCAAAGTGCCGTTGACCGCTTTGGCTCTGCAAAGACTGTGCGAAATCGCCATGAACGAGCTGGATCAACCGGGCGTTTTCTCCTTGGTAATCCCGCAAGACAACGACGTGGCCGAGCGCCTGGTTCGTGATACCCGTGTTGCTTTGATCTCGTTTACAGGTTCTAGCAATGTGGGTCGCAAGGTGGCGCAGATTGTGGGTTCAACTCTGGGCCGTCGCAGTCTGTTGGAATGCTCGGGTAATAACGGTTGCATCGTCGATGAAACCGCCGATCTGAAGCTGGCAGCCGCAGCTATCGCTTTTGGTGCCGTAGGCACCTCCGGACAGCGTTGCACCAGTACCCGTCGAGTTATCGCTCACAGCAGCATCAGGGCTGAATTGGTTGAACTGCTTAAACAGGCCTATACCCGCATCCGTGTTGGCGACCCGGCTATCGCCGGGAATCTGGTTGGGCCGCTGGTCGACCGTGCTGCAGCCGAGCATTTTGAGCGCTCTGTCGCAGAGGCTGTTTCGCTTGGCGGGCAGATTGCCTTTGGCGGTCACCGCATGGACTGCCCAGGTTACTTCGTAGAGCCGACCATCATTACGCATGCTCGCAACGAATGGCACTGTGTGCAGGAAGAAACGTTTGCACCGCTGATCTATGTGATTGATTACGAAGATCTCGATGAAGCCATCGAAATGCACAACGGTGTAGTGCAGGGGCTGGCTTCAGGGATACACAGCAGCAACCTCAGCAACATAGAGCGTTTCTTATCTGCCTCTGGCAGCGACTGTGGTATCGCCAAAGTCAATATGGGCACCACGGGGGCAGATGTCGGAGCCGCATTTGGCGGTGAGAAAGAAACCGGTGGTGGGCGCACCGCGGGCTCTGATGCCTGGAAGGGCTATATGCGTCGACAGAGCGTTTGCATTAACTGGGGTAGCGACACCCCATGGAAGTATTTGCTCAACGACTAAGTTCTGCCCAGGAGCCCAATAGATCATGACTGCGTACTTTCTAGCATTTGGAACCGTCAAGGACCCAGAGAAGCTCGCTGAATATATCGAGCGCTCAGGACCTTCGGTCGCCCACCACGGTGGCAAATATGTTGGTGTAGACGAGCAGACCGTCGTTCTGCTTGGTAAACACAAGCACCCCCGCACAGCACTGTTTACCTTTCCAGACTCGGCGTCTTGCCAGGCCTGGTTCGATTCAGCGAGTTACCAAAAGCTTGAAGGGTTACGTGAGGACGCGGGCGATTTCGTATTCATCGTGTTCGATGTTTGAACATGATGCACATATGCAGGGATGCCACTGCCAGTAGTACCCAAATTAATTCCAAGAAAGGGGAACAGCATGCATAACATAGTGAAAGCAAGTCTCTGCTTCGGCGTCCTGCTCACGGCCCTCAGCAGTATTTCGGTCCAAGCGGCGGATGTCGACAGCATTTCGGTGCTGGCCATGGATCCTCCCAGGGAAAGGGCCTCCGAACCGTTCAAAGGCAGTCTCACCTCCTACGAGTTGCTGAAGTCTTCAGACGTATCACGCAAATGGAACCTGTGTGCGCTGTTTCCGCACACGACCAACGATATTTTGCGCGCCTACATCTACGGCACAGTTGATCAAGCCAAGAAACTGGGGGCGCAATTGACCATCTACGATGCTGGTGGATACGCCAATATCGATAAACAGATGGCGCAATTTGACAACTGCGTCACTCTTGGCGCGCAGGGTATTTTGATGTTCTCGGTGTCACCCAGTGGCATGAACCAGAAGATCGAACAGGCCCGCGCCAAAGGTATCAAGGTGGTTGACCTTAACACCGGGGTAGATACTCCGACGGATGCACGGGTGGTCGTGACCTACAAGGAAGTCGGCCAACTGGTCGGAAAGGCATTGGCCAATAAGCACCCGGCAGGTTCGGGCGCCACGCCCGTCGTGCTCATGCCAGGACCGGCCGGTGTGTCGTGGGCCGAAGACAGCGTGATTGGTTTCAAGGAGGCTATCGCAGGCTCCGATATCCGCCTGGAAAAGGTCATCTACGGCCAGAGCAGCCGTCTCGATCAGCAACCATTGGTTGAGAACGTGCTGATCACTTATCCAGACATCAAATACATCGTCGGCATGGGTACTACCGTTGAGGCAGCGCTTAATGCTCTGCGCGAGCGTGGCAAGGTCGGCCAGGTAGGACTGTATGCCACCTTCATCACCGCCGATTTGCTGCGGCCTATTCGTAGCGGCGAAGTAGAGGGCGTGGTGGTTGAGAACTCGGTATCGATCAACCGTATTGCTGTGGATATGGCTGTACGTAGTCTGGAGAACAAGCTGCAGATACGTGATGCCATTCCGGCTGTGCAGATGATGGACAAGACCAACGTCGATCAGCTCAGCGATGCAGCGTTTGCCCCGCGAGGCTGGAAGCCACAACTGAAAGTCGACTGATTGAGTATTCGATATTTCATCCCATCCCAAAGGACTCTTGCCATGCCACCTCGTATTCTTCCGCTTGAACGCAAGGACCTGCCGGAATTCGAAAATGCCTTCCAGGGCATGATCGACTCCATCGGGTACGTACCAAACAGTTTCTTCACCATGGGCCGAGCACCGCTTTTGCTCAAGGCGGTCGACGCCATGAGTGATGCGGCATGGTATCCAGCAACCGTTGAGGAGCCAGTGCGTCGTCTGGTGACGTTCGCGTTCAGTCAGTTTTCACAGTCGCACTATAGTGCCGCGCACTGTGCCTGTGGAGCTCCTGAGCTGGGGTTACCACTGGAAAAGATTCTGGCGATCCACGCCTATGAGACATCGCCTTTGTACGACGAGCGCGAGCGGGCTTTGCTGCGCCTTTGCCGCCATGCGGCGCGCATTCCGGGCGAGGTGACCGACCAGGACGTCAACGACCTGAAACGCTTCTTTGACGAGGAGCAGGTGATCTTCATCACCACGCTGATTTGCTACATGGCGTTCCTCAATAAGTGGAACGAGATCATTGGCACTCGTCTTGAGGACATTCCCCACGAATGGGCCAAGGCCAATCTCCAGCCGGTCGGCTGGAAGCCTGGTCATTGATCGGCTGACAACAACAATAATCCACCGCCCGGCTCACCCCGGGCGCGTGAGAGCTGGGAGATATTCTGTGATGCACGCCCTTGTCAATGACGGTCGCCATGCACAGTCCGACGCTGCACCGTTGGTGACCGACCCCGTCACGCTCTTTCGTGTCGAAGGGCTCAGTAAACGCTTTGGTGCGGTTCAAGCCCTCAATAACATGTCGTTTTCCCTGCGTCGCGGGGAGGTACATGTGTTGTTCGGCGAGAATGGCGCTGGTAAATCGACGCTGATCAACATGATTGCTGGTGCCCTGCAGCCTGATAGCGGCCAGATGTGGCTAGATGGCCAGCCCCTGGCGCTGCGCGATGTTCAGGATGCTCGCCGACATGGTATCGCGGCGATGTTCCAGGAGTTCAGCCTGGCACCGACTTTGAGTGTGGAAGAAAACATCTTGCTCGGCGCAGAACCACGCTGGGGTATCTTCATCAACTTGGTGGAGCGTCGTCAGCGGGTACGGGCTGCGTTGAAGCATTTTGGCTTCGACTTGGACCTGAAGGCGCCGGTAAGTCGCCTATCCCGTGCTCAGCAGCAGATGGTTGAGATGGCCAAGGCACTGCTGACCGAGCCGAAGCTGCTGATCTTGGATGAGCCGACCGCATCGCTGTCGGAAAAAGAAACTGAAGCTTTGTTCGAGCTGGTCGAGAGCCTGCGTGAACAAGGCGTGAGTATCATCTACATCACCCACCGGATTAAGGAAATCTATCGTATTTCCGATCGCATTACCGTGATGCGCGATGGAAAGTTCATCAGTACTGTCGAGACTGCTGCGGTAACAGAGGAACAACTGGTTCAACTGATGACCGGGCGCACCTTCGAAGCGTTCTACCCGGAGATTTTCAGTAACCCTGGTGCTTGTCTTCTCTCGCTGCAGGGGGTCAGCAGCTCCGATGGTAGCGTGCGCGAGGTCGACCTGCAGGTGTGTGCCGGCGAAGTGGTCGGTTTGGCCGGACTGGTGGGCTGCGGAAAGTCTGAGATCGGTCGCGCCGTTTTCGGCCTGGTACCTATCAGTGACGGGCAGGTGCGAGTGGAGGGCGAGCCCAGTATTCGTCCAAGTCCACGCTCTATGCTTGACCGGGGCCTTGTTTATATCACTTCGGACCGACGCAACGAAGGACTGATGCTGCTGCGTCCTACCCAAGAGAACATCACGCTGCCGGCGCTGCATATGAGGGGGTTGTCGCGAGCGGGTTGCTGGTTGCGTATGGGCAACGAGCGCCGTACCGCCAAAGAGCTGGGTGAGCGTATGCGGGTGCGTCCTCTGGCGCTTGATGGTCATGTAGGTCGCTATTCGGGCGGCAACCAGCAGAAAGTCCTGATCGCCAAGGCACTGTCGCGCGATACCCGGGTTTTCATCTTTGATGAGCCAACAGTTGGCATCGATGTTTCGGCCAGGGTTGAGGTCTATGCTTGTATCAAGGCTCTGGCCGAAGCGGGCAATGCGGTGGTGATTATCAGCTCGGACTTGCCCGAGGTGCTCAACCTCAGTCACCGCCTTTATGTGGTCAGGGATGGCCGTATCGTCGATCACATGGAAAAAACCGAAATTACGGAGTCGCGTGTTCTGCACGGCTTCTTCGGCACCCAATGTTCCGCGCACCTGGAGTCGAGCCATGATTAACGTTACCGAGCACAACCCGGCATCGACGCGCTCCGTCGGTGTTGCCAGCGTCGCCAAGCGGCTTTTCGTCAGCCTCGGCATCTTGCCGTTGTTGCTTTGCATCACCTTGATATATTTCGCGGTCAACGAACCGCGCTTTCTGTCGCTTGATAACCTGTCCAACGTGATGCGTGTTTCGACCTTCCTGATCATCGTTGCCATGGGGCAGATGCTGGTGATCTTGACCGCTGGCCTGGATTTATCAGTGGGTTCAATTATTGGGTTCGTCGGTGTTGTCACTGCTTCGCTGATGCTCTACCTGCTGGAGTTGTACCCCGACTCGATCGGCTTAGTCATCACTCTTTCCGTGGTCGGCGGCCTGTTTGCCGGGATGCTGGTTGGTGCGATAAATGGCGTTGGTGTTTCGGTGCTCAAGGTGTCGCCGTTCATGATGACCCTCGGCACCATGACCAGCCTGGTCGGCGTATCTCTCAGCCTGACCAGTGGCTTGCCGGTTACAGGCATACCCGATGAGTTCATGCAGGTGCTGGGTTATGGTCGAGTGCTGGGTATGACACCACCGGTACTGATCACGTTGGTGTTGTTCGTAGCCATCTGGATACTGCTCAACCGAACAACTACAGGGCGCTATTTCTACGCAGTGGGTGCCAATCTACGTGCAGCCCAGTTGTCAGGCATTGCCACCAAGCGCCAATTGTTCCTCGCGTACGTCATGGCCGGTCTGTTGGCGTCGGTCGTCGGCGTACTGTTCCTGGCTCGCACCGGCTCTGCCGAAGCACTCAACGGTTCGACCTTCGGTCTACAGGCCATCGCCGCCTGCGTAATCGGCGGAGTGTCGTTGTTTGGAGGAATCGGCAAGGTTCGCGACGTACTTTTGGGGGCCTTGTTCATCACCATCCTGACTAACGGCATGGACCTGATCCGGGTCGAGTCTTACGTCCAGCAGATTGTATTGGGCATCGTCCTAATTCTTTCTCTGGTGGCCGACCAGTTTCGTCTGCGTTGGACTTGCTGAGAGAAATCGACGATGTCCGACGTCCTTGAAAACAACAAGCGAGTGGTTCGCGAGTTTCTTGATCTGGTGTTCAACCAGCATGCCGTCGAAGAGGGTATCGCCCGTTGCATGGGGAGTCACTACCGCCAGCATAACCCGATGGTCGGTGATGGTGTGCAAGCTTTCGCTGCGTTCTTTCATGCCTTTTGCGAAGCGCATCCACGCTCTTCTTTGCAGATAAAAAGAATGATCGCTGAGGATGACCTTGTGGCGGTGCACTTGCATTGGACATCTGACATTGACGTGATCGGTGACGCGGTAATGGATTTCTTCCGCCTTGAGGACGGACGCATCGTCGAACACTGGGATGTGATTCAGCCGGTGCCTTCAGTATCAACCAATAACAATTCCATGTTCTGAAACCTGCCAACACTCGGGAGTCTCAACTATGCACCTAGCCGAATTCATCGACTGGATCAGCCGCCTGGCTATCGCGGCCTACTTCTTGTGGGCCACTGTGTTCAACGCACAGACCTGGAACTTTCAGCTCTTGGAGTTCAAACGAGTGGGAATCGAGCGAGGCGCATCGCTGTTGATCACGATTGGGCTAGCCATGCTCTCCGTGGGTAGCTTGCTGCTGTTGATTCCGTCCACCGTCGTCATCGGAGCATGTGTATTGATCGTATTTGTGCTCAGTGCGGACACGATCTTCCACCGCTACTGGACCTACACCGACCCGCAGGAACAAGTGATTCACAAGATTTTCCTGTTCGAACACGTTGCTTTGGTCGGCGGTTTACTGGCGATCATCAGCGCCCGTCTGTGATGCCTCTGTGTGCTTAGGAGTAGTGAGAAATGAGCAGTTTTAACGTCGACGTCGTAGTGGTGGGGTCAGGGGCGGGTGGTTCGACCGTAGCTGGCCGGTTGGGCCAGGCAGGCAAGCGGGTGATGGTGGTCGAAGCCGGACCGGTACGCTTCGGTACACCGGGCCTGCACGCTCGCAATCTCGACGTGAGCGAGGCGGGTATGCTCGAGTACGCCAAGGTTGTGATGAACGAATGGGTATTCCCCTGTTCATCTTCTACACCTGTAGAAGGGTTGCCAGGCTTTTTGGTCAGCCATGGCGTGGGTGGGTCATTTTCGCTTTGGTGTTCCAATGCCCCCTCACCCGATGTCTCCGAACTTCCCAAGTGGATGGACCCGGCGCAGTGGGCGGAATACTTTGCCGAGGCTGCCCGTGTAATGCACGTCGATCCTGATATCGCGAAGGGCGGAGTACGCGCCGAGCGAATCCTGGCGGCAACTCGTGCGGCTGTGACGGGGTTGCCGGCAGGGCGAGAGGTCCAGCCAATGCCAATCGCGGCCCGGCGTGTGGACGGCAAGCTTAAGTATACCTCCAGTGACGACCTGCTGGCCCAGGCCACGGACGGTGTGTTGCCGCAGGTGCTGGCAGATCATGTTGTGCGTCAGGTATTGCATGTCAATGGGCGGGCTTCTGGAGTCGTGGCGTTTCCGCGCCAGGGCGGTGATCCTGTCGTGATCCACGCAGACACCGTGGTCATTGCCAGCGGTACTCTGGCTGCTGCTCAACTGATTCATGCGTCGGGCATCGACGCGGGCCCGGCCCTCGGTCGCAATCTACTCGATCATCCCATTTTATCCACCCGCGTAGTGCTGCGGCCGGAAATACTTGAAGATGTGCCAGCCCATGACCCGATTTTCTCGATCTGGGTACCGCACTCTGCCGATCACCCTTGGCAGACTGAAGTGTTCCGTTTCCCACAGACGCCAGCTGCTGGCACACGTGATGAAGATGGCGCAGACATCACCACTTTTGTGGCGATGGATGAGAACCCTGATAATCGGATTTCCTTCGATAGTGAGACCAAGGACGCTTTCGGTCTTCCACAGGTACGGGTGCACTTGCAGCATTCGCTTGCAGATACTCAGCGAATCAGTGAAGCGCTTGCTGAACACTATCGGGTATCGGCTGCTGTGGGTGATATTACACGTGGTGCCAACTTTATGATGTATGGGGTAGGCGGTTCGGCACACCTGATGGGTTCGTGTCGCATGGGGCCGGAAAACGACGGCACCAGCGTGGTGGATCGTTATGGTCAGTTGTGGAACATGGGCAATGTGTTCGTCGCAGGTAACGCCGTGCTGGGCTCTTCCAACAGCTCCAACCCGACGTTCACTCTGGTAGCCGCTGCACTGCGTACGGCTGATCGGATACTTGATCTTACGCAGGCGCTCTAGCTCATCGCTTCGTTCACGCTGGAGAAGTGCATATGGCAAAGTTGGACTGGTACATCCGCGCAGGTCTCAAACCGCGTCATTTGCAGTTGTTGGTGGCAATCGACGACCTTGGTCAACTGACCAAGGTCGCCGAGCTGCTCAACGTTACGCAGCCAGCGGTATCCAAGGCACTTAACGAACTTCAGAATGGACTTGGGCTCAAGCTGTTTGAACGTACCGGTCGAGGGTTGAGCCCAACCCCATATGGGGAGTGTCTGATTCGCCATGCCCGTTCGATCCTCGCAGACCTGAGTACTACGGGCGAGGAGTTACAGGCGCTGGCTGCGGGGCGTACGAGCAAAGTCAACCTAGGTGCTTTGCCGGCTGCAGCAGGTTCTATTGTTCCACGAGCATTGGCGATATTGCAGCGTGAGTCGCCGACTACCTCGGTATTCATTCGTGAGGGGTCGCTGGATGTCCTGCTGCAAGAACTACGTAACGGAAATATCGATTTGATCTGCGGCACCTTGCCTGCCAAGCGAGTGGGTGCAGATATCGAAGAGAAGGTTCTGACGGAGGATAACACCGTTGCTGTCGTTGGACCGCAGCATCCGTTTGCCGGAGCAGGGCAGGTATGCTGGAAAGACCTCGCCGAATTTCCATGGGTGCTCCCACCTTCTGGCTCATTGCTGCAAGTGCCTTTGCTGGCGATGTTCCGCCGACATGGTGTGCCCTTGCCGACGACCTACATCGAGACGCTTTCTGCCAACGTGATTCAAAGCTTCATACACGAAACAAACTCCATCGCGTTTTTGTCAGGCTCAATCGCTTCGGATTACGAACAGCGGGGGCTGCTGTCGACGTTGAGTCTGTCACTGCCTCGTCTTGTACGTCCGGTCGGTGTGCTCTGGCTGGCCCACCGCTCGCACAGCGAGGCCTGTAATCAGTTGATCGTCAGCCTTGAGGAGGCAGCTTCGCATATGAGTCCGCATGTGCCTTGCTATGACGAGCCGGAAGACGAATTCCAGGACAATGACACGCCATAGCGCACGCCCTATGAGTTGAGCGTACGGTTATATCTGAGCCCTAATTATTCAGTGGTTATTCAGGGCAATCACTTCGATACTCGAAGTCATGAGCGGCGGTGTCGCTAATGATCGTGGAGCTGACTATGACACTCGAAGTATTGATACAAACTGCCCAGTTGGATCCAGAGGGTTGGATCGAATTTCCCGAGTATGGGTTTCGCCAATATTTCCTTTGGAAAAATCCTGCTAATGGCGCCAGCATTGCTTTGTTGGAGTATGAGCGCGGTGGTCGTATACCTGTTAAGCACTCTCATGCTTCAAATCAGTTCATGTATTGCCTTGAAGGTGATTATGAATATACCGACTCCGGTCTGCGACTGAAGCCTGGCCATTTTTATATGAACCCGAAAGATCATCCACATGGACCAACGCTTGCACATGAGCGCTCGGTACTCATCGAAATCTACGACGGTCCTCATTATTACGAAAAGCCGATATTCCATACCGACGAAACGATCGGTGATTTCCTCAGCGATGAAACTTCACCAACTTGATGTACTAATGTTTGGGAACAGGTATTTGAGTATGTCCAAAGCAATTGTCCAACGTTTTTATGATTATGCAGGCAACGGGCGCTTCGCCGAAGCCGCTGCATTGCTCGCCGATGATGTGCATATCAGCTTTTATGGTCCTTCCAGTGTACCCCACTCGGGTGAGTATCACGGTGCCGAGGGTGCGGAAAAGTTCTTCGGCATCGTTGGTGGCACTCTCGACGTCGAGGCTTTCGAGCCACTTGAGTTCATCGGAGAAGGCGAAAGCGTGGCGGTGATTGGCCGTGAGCGTTCGCGGGTCAAACACAACGGCACCGAATTTTCGGTCCAATGGGTGCAGGTCTGGACCGTCAAGGGCGGTCAGATCGTCCGTCTGCGCGACTACTTCGATACCGGCACCATGGCCGAAGCGTTTGCAGCCAAGGCTTGAAAGGCTGTCCGAAACTGACAACAACAACGATTCAGGAGTGCGATCATGTCCCGTACGGGTTCCGACTATCTGGCCAGTCTTCGCGACGGCCGCGCCGTTTACATCAACGGCGAGCGCATCGACAATCATGTCGATCATCCTGCGTTTCGTAACGCTGTGCAGACTGTTGCCGGCATGTACGACTACCAGGCCCAAAACCAGGAATTAATGACGTTCCGTTCGCCAGGCAATGGCAAACAGGTCAACCTTGCTTGGCAATTGCCAAGCAGCCAGGAAGACTTGGTGCGCCGTGGTGAGGCACACCTGGCTTGGGCAAGGCTGACTGGTGGCTGGATTGGGCGCTCTCCAGACCATGTACCCGCCGCCCTGGTAGGTATGATGATCGGCATCGAGTTACTGGAAAACTACGACCCTGCTCGTGCCAAGGCGCTGCGAGACTATTACGCCTATGCAAGGGACAACGATCTCGCATTGACCTACACCATCGTCAACCCACAAGGCGACCGTTCACGTAACGTGGGTGATCAAGGTAACAAGTATCACTCCTTGGGGGTGGTCGACGAAGATGCCGAAGGTATTACCGTGCGTGGCGCCAAGATGCTCGGAACTTCGGCGGTGCTGGCCCAGGAGTGCCTGGTGGGGGTGCAGAACCCTCTGCGTCCGGAAGACGATATGTATGCTCTGTCATTCGCCGTTCCATTGGCCCAGAAAGGGGTGAAGATTCTCTCGCGTCGTTCGTACGAACAGTCGGCCAGTTCGGCGTTCGACTACCCCCTGGCGACTCGTTTCGATGAAAACGATGCGCTGATTTATTTCGACGACGTGAAGATTCCGTGGGAGCGGGTATTCATCTATCGTCGCCCTGAGCTGTGTGGTGCACTGTTCCACCAGACCGCCGCCGAGCAGATGATGAACCTGCAGAGTCAGGCTCGTTTCACCGTCAAACTTCAATTCCTGTTAGGGGTAGCTCGGCGTCTGACCGAGACTACCGGAACCGTGAATTTCCCGGCAGTGCAGGACACTCTGGGTCGTCTGGCAGGCCAGGCGATGGCGGTTGAAGGCAACTTCCGCGCCATGATGCTTGATCCGACCCAGCGCGGTGAGTTCTACGTGCCCAAGGCTTCCCGAGTATATTCGGCGACCTCGGCGGGGCAATCGCTTTATCCGGAGTTCGTAAACGATATCCGTGGCTTGGCCGGTGGTGGTGTGATCATGTTGCCGTCGTCGGTGGAAGACTTTGGCAATCCTGAAATCGTCGAAATGATCGAAGCGACCCAGCGTTCCGCCGCTACCGATCCGCTGGGTCGGGTCAAGCTGATGAAACTGGCATGGGATGCCTTGGGTTCGGAGTTTGGCTCCCGTCATACGCAGTACGAGATGTTCTATTCCGGTCCACCCTTCGTCCAGCATATGCGCTGCTTCGGTAACTATGACTGGAATGCAAGTACGGCGATGGTCGACAATATTCTCTCGGATGTTTCACTCGAAGCTTCCCTTGGAGCACGCAAGTGAGCCCCTTAGGCAGCAGTTCATGGGTGGCACGCCCAGAAATGGCTGCTCACCATGGACCAAGCGATTACCTGAGCGCTGAATTTGCTCGTGAACATTTCCGCCAGGCCATGCGTGGGTTGGTAGGGGCTGTCAATGTTGTAACTACGGTGCATCAAGGCGAGCGTTTTGGTCTGACGGCGACCGCTGTCTGTTCTGTATCTGCCGACCCGCCCAGGATCTTGGCATGTGTCAATGTCACCGGGCGAACGTTTCATGCCTTGCTCGACAGTCGGCGCATGGCGATCAACGTACTCGCGCATGATCAGCAAGTCATAGCCCAGGCGTTTGCCAAGTTCTCCGGCGCTCAGGACGACCCCTTCGCGGTGGCTGGAAGTTGGCGTGTCGGGCACACCGGTGCGCCACTACTTGATGGCGCGCTTGTGTCTTTCGACTGTGTGGTAGCAGAGTTTTTCGTAACGCCGTCCCATGCAATTGTGATCGGAGAAATTCGCGATATGCATGTTGCGGATCAACGTCCACCGTTGATGTATTTCGATGGCGTTTTTGGGACGCTGGGAAAACTTAAAGCTTGATTTAAATTCTGATCATTCGTTCTTGTACAAAATCCCGTGCCTGCGTCGGTAGGCACGGGATTTTGTTTGAATGCCTGCTGATCGAACCCAATAAGTTATAGGTTCCGACAAATTATTCATTATTTTTTGGGGTGTATTTTTTGCAAGCTAGGGTCGTGGCCATGTAAAGGCTTGGATAGCCTTAGAGTGTTCAGGTCGCTTATGTGACTGAAGATAGCAGCCAAAAGGGTTTCTCGTTCAAAAATAATTAACTACCTGCCATTCACGGCATGGAGACGACAATGAGCGTGCGAGTCTGTAAAACAAAAAAAATGAGGGCATCTTTTTTCGGGGGGGTTGCAGTAATCGCTGGGGTGTCCATGGGGCCGGTTCAGGCCTACCAACTATATTCGCAAGGCGATGATGTGCTCAATGCGGAAGTTACAACTTACCTAGGAGTGTTTTCCAGCAAGAAAGCGTACAACCAGATGGGCAATAGGACGCCGGGCAGCGTTAGTTGGCAGGAAGCGGCTACCAAGTATGGTTTCAAGGGTAGTTATGGACTAGGAGAAAACGGCGTGCTGTATGGCAGCCTCAAAGGCATCACCACCGGTACCTGGGGTGATGGCGATCCGGCAGGCTGGAGTGTGGGTGGAGAGCGTCGTACAAATTGGGAAGAAGCATATTTGGGTTGGAAATCCGCTGACCTGTTTCCTACGTTGGGTAAGGACGGTATAGACCTCTCGCTCGGGCGCCAAGGACTTGTGATTGGTGACGGATTCATTATCAAGAATGACGGATTCAACATGGGGGCAGGGGGGGGCGAAAGTCTTAATCGTGGTGGTGCCTATTACCTGGGACTGCGTCAGTCCTACGGCCAGACCGCAATCCTGCGGCTTGGGGGAACGCAAGGCTGGCGTTCGGACCTCGCCTGGCTCAAGTCTGCCAACCCGATCCAGGCTGAAACATCGCTAGCGCTGCTCAATGTCGAGCATGTTTCTGATCAAAGCACCCTTGGGCTTCTTTATGTCCATGGCCTTGACGTGAACGAGCATTTGGCTTCTCCCGGCCAGATGCAGCGCGAGGATCTGAATCAATACAGTGTCCGCTTCAAGACGAATGCGGGTAACCCGAACGTGTTCCTGTCCACGGAGCTGACTTATCAGGACAAGCTCGACGCGGGTCGCGCCGGTTATGTCGAGGGTGGCTATACCTTCTCCGACCTTCCATTGTCTCCGACCGTTAGCTATCGCTATGCGCGTTACTCGCCTGATTACGACCCGCTATTTAGCGGATTCTATCGTGGTTATGGTACCTGGGTTCAAGGTGAGGTTGCAGGTAACTATGCGGGAGCCTTCAACTCCAACGCCGCCATCCAAAACGTTGGTATCAAGCTCAAGGCATCCGAAAAGGTCAAATTAGGCGCTCAGATTTTCGATTTGAAGACGGTGGACAAACGTAACTACGACTTCAGCGGGCATGAGTTGGATCTGTTCGCGGAGTGGACGCCCTCGGCTAACTACTATGTCGCTCCGATGGTTGGCTTCTATAAACCGAAGAAGGCAGCGGGAGAGGGTGGATCCCAACTCGGTGGCGATGGTTTAAACACCTATCTGCAACTGATGGTGGGTATCTACTTCTGAGTAGGATTTCGGGCTCGCCGTGGGAGGCGAGCCCTTTTAAGGATGAGGAACGTCATGAGCATCAAACTGAAGTTGACCTTTGCTTTCGCTCTGATCGCCTGCATCCCGGTGTTACTATTTGCAGGTTGGGTGATCAACGGCTTACGCACCGCTGCGAAGGAAGACTTCGTAGAGAACAGTTCGCGGGAGATCCGGCAGATAAACAATGCCGTGCAGATATTTTTCAACAGTTTTGAGGAAAACGTACGTTATCTCTCTCAACACCCGCTGCTCAAGCAAGTCGACGACAGTATCAAAAACTATTCCAGTTCGGCGGCCAATACGTCGACTCCTTCGGATATCGAACAGAAAGTCCAGGCGCTTTTCGATGACTTTCGCCGCTCTCATCCCTCCTATGCCTATGTCTACCTGGGCACCATGAACGGCGGTGCCTTGTTTTCACCCACCGACCCCAAATTGGTCGAATACGATCCGCGTCAGCGTCCATGGTACAGCAAGGCTATGGCTGCACCGGACCGCCCCATTCGTACGGGGACCTACTACTGGGCCCGCGATTCAGTGTCGTTGCTGGGTACCGGCAGTACGTTCCATGATGCGAGTGGCAAACCTGTTGGTGTCATCAATGTCGATGTATCCCTTGAGCGCCTGACTGACACTGTCCAGAAAATCAAACTGGGTAGAGACGGTTATTTGTTGATGGTCGACAACGACGGTTTGGTGTTGACCGATCCAAGACACCCTGAACATACCCTTAAGCCGCTCGCAGAGCTTGGTAGGAGCTACCACCAGTTGTCCTCGGCAGCCAAAGGGTTGATGGACGTGGAAATAGATGGCAAGCGTTACCTGTCTAACGTTTGGCCCTCCGAAGAGCTCGGTTGGCGCTTCATTGGCTTGATTCCGTACGATGAAGTCATGGCTGACGCTAATCGTATGACTTGGGCTGTGTTGCTAGGTGCTCTGCTACTTGCGGCATTGTTTGCGATGGTTGGCCAATGGTTTGCTCGGATCATCGTTCGACCGATCGAACAGGTAGCCGCGGGCCTGACGCAGATAGCTGATGGCGAAGGTCGACTGAGTCAGCAATTACAAGTCAATGGTCGTGACGAAGTGGCTGGCCTTGCGCAGGGTTTTAATCGTTTCACCGGTGCGATACGCGACCTCATCCAAAGTATTGCGACGACTTCGACGCAGGTATTGGACCACGCCAGTGTTTCCAGTCAGAGTGCACGGGACATGGCTGGCATTGCCCTCAGGCAGCGCGAAAACGTTGATATGGTTTCCACTGCCTTCAACGAGATGGTCGCGACGGCTCATGAAGTCGCCCGTTCGTGCAGCCAGGCGGCCGTTTCGGCCGATAGGGGGCACAGTCAGGCGCAAACCGGACAACGACACATCGAGGAAGCGGTTCTTGAAGTCGACCAACTGAGTGGCGAGATCGACCGCGGGACCCAATCCATGCGCGAGTTGGAGGCCGAGAGCAATAATATACAGTCGATTCTTGGAACCATCCGATCGATAGCCGAGCAGACCAATTTGCTAGCTTTGAACGCGGCCATCGAAGCTGCCCGCGCCGGTGAGCAGGGGCGAGGGTTCGCGGTGGTGGCCGATGAGGTCCGCGCCTTAGCCAAACGCACTGCAGATTCAACCGAAGAGATCAATAGTCTCCTTGGCGGGCTTGCCGGACGTACAGTTCGGATGTCGGAGCAAATGCTAGCTAGCCTCCAGGTGTCGCGGCAATCGGTGGCCAAGATCAATGCCGTTCGTGAAAACTTCAGTGCAATACGCGAGTCAGTGGACAGCATTCGTGACATGACTACGCAAATCGCGACGGCAGCAGAAGAGCAGCACCAGTCAGCTGAATCGATCAACAAGAGTATCGGATTGATCCATAGCAATGGAATTCAGCTAGCAAGCTTGACCGATGATGCTGAAGTTAAATCATCGGAGTTGGAGCGCTTCTCCAGCGATCTCAATGGGTTGGTGCGTCGGTTCGATCTGAGCTGAGCACCCGCTCTTCGCAATTCCATTTAACTGTAGTTGTTTTATTGGCCAGGTCTGGTAGTCGAAATTGTTTGACTCAGCGTGTGAATACGTACGAAGGAGCATTACTTCATGATGAAACTCAAAAGACTACTGCAGGCCAGCGGGGCCGCAGCCATATTTTCTTTATTGGGGGGATTTTGTGCCGTGCAGGCTGCGGTTCCGGAAGAGCCCCGCAGTCTGGAGGCTCTTCACAAGGCCGCACTCGCTGAAGGAGGGCGAGTTATTGTTTATGCCGGTGGAGATACGGCAGGACAGCAAGATGGTATGAAATCGGCGTTCGAGTCACGCTTTCCTGGCATGACGTTGGACGTGATCGTCGATTACTCCAAGTTTCACGAGGCCCGCATCGATAATCAGATAGCGACGAAATCGCTGGTCCCAGATGTGGTGCAGATCCAGACGCTACAGAACTTCCCCCGTTGGAAAAGAGAAGGCAGGCTACTGCCTTACAAACCAATTGGCTGGAGTAAGGTGTATCCAGCCTTCAAAGATAAGGATGGTGCATACACCGGGGTTTTTGTCGATGCGTTCTCCAACGTAATCAACAGCAAACTTCTGCCCGACAGCAAGCAATGGCCACGTGAGGCGAAAGATTACCTGCGCCCAGAGTTCAAAGGGCGGATAGTAATGACTTATCCGACTGATGATGACGCTGTACTGTTCTGGTTAAAACAGGTGGTTGACAAGTACGGTTGGGAGTACGTCGCGGCCTTAGCCAAGCAGGAGCCGATCTATGTCCGTGGGACTCAGGCACCAGCGGACATGGTTGAAAGCGGTGAGGCGCTAGTGACTTTCTCGACTGACGCAGCGTTGGTGCCATCTTCCTCCAGCGTATCCCGCTTCGCGCTCCCTGAGCATGACCCTTTCGTGGCCTGGCCCCAGCAGGCTGCCATTCTCAAGGGGGCCAAGCATGTCGAGGCGGCCAAGCTTTACCTGAGCTGGTTGCTTGATCCTGCGACGCAAAAGGACACCTGGTACATGTGGTCAGTGCGTACCGACGTTCCTGCCCCCCAAGGCTACAAGCCCATCTGGGAATACGCCAACGGCGACCCGTTGGCGTTCGGACGATTCCTGGCCGACCGCGCGGCAGTGGAGCGTTTTCGTGCGCAGGTAGGCTTGTACCTTGGAGAGGTCAAAGGCGAACCATCCCCTGGATTTCCTGGCCTCCACCCAGAGCGTGCGCTATCCCACTGAGAATCTGTCGATATAGGCTTTTAGAGTCAGCGAATGGGCAACAGCGTCGGTCTGCTAGGTGGAGCTATCTGCTGCCCGAGCGGCTGTTCGCCAGCACTCCTGTGGATTCGCTGACACTGGCTGATCCCGTTGAAGAAGGGCGCTCAATACGAGGTGAAGCCTCAGTTTTGGCGCCATGACGCCTTAGTCGTTCTGCACACATCACCTCAGGCCCATAAGCAGTGGCGACCGGCTTACCGCTGACGATTCGGGCGCGACTATTGAGCAAGACGATCAAAGGAAAGACGGTGAGCGTGCTGACGATGAGATCGTCGACCTTACAGTCAGCGATGGGAATTGGCAGGAGCCACAGGAATAGTGGAATGGACAACCAAAGGTGACCGACCTTATAAACATCTCGTTTAACATAATATACATTATGTGTAGCCAATGATTAGATCAGGTGGCGCCCAGTGCAGGCTTTCTCGCTGTGCTACCCGCTGTCAGCCACGGCCCAAAACTTCCATGCGCGACAGCGACACTCAACTTCGTCAATTGGCAAAAGCTTCCTGGAACACCAGCGCGTTACCCGCATTGGCAAACGGGACATTTGAGGTATGGCTAAGGACAAAATTCACGAACAGATGAAACAGCTCGGACTGGCTGGAAATGCCGAGCTTGAAATACAGGTGCTTGCGGTGGTTTTTTACCGTGCCCTCCGCGATACCAAGGTGCAGTGAAATCGAAAGGCTGGAGTGTCCACGCAGGATCATGCTGACGATCAATTGTTCACGGGGGGTTAGCTGATCAGCGGCGAATCGCGAAAAAGCGTTGTTCAAGTGCTCTTTCAGGGCCGATGCATTGTCGTCGTGATGAGCGCAAACACCTTGATAGTGGCGTTGCAGCAATACATCGACCATCGCACGGCAACCCTGTAAACCTTCGAACTGCAAAGCGGAAAACGTCGGAGAAGCGTTCTGTCGCATCAGTGAATAAGCAAGGTGACCGATGCCCGGCAATGCGGAGATGAAGACAATTTCTTCCGCCAATGTACCCGACTGCATGGAAATACAAGGATGCACATCGGGGGAATTGAAGTAGTCACCCTCGAAGAAAGCATCAGGGGCCAATTCGCTCATGCGATAAAGTCCGCTCGCCTGGCCATGAGCGCAGGCGGTATAAACCGGGTCCAGCAAATACGTACCGTTAAGATAGCTGTGCATCGCTCCCGGTTCGCAAATACCTTGCAGATTGTTGTGCAGTAACACGGGTGAGCCGTCCACTGGGTAAAACAGCACGCAGCTTTGGTCGAAATTCACAACGGCCCACAAAGCCTCATCCAACTGTCGGGCAAAGCCATCACACTGCAGCAATGCGACCAAGCCGGGCGTCGCGCAGTGCCATGCCTCAAGGACGGGCGCGGCATCCATGCCACTTCTGCCATCCGGAACTGAAATTGCCATGCCATCCCCTTGTCTTTATCCAGTGCGCCCACTTGTGAGCGCACCCTTAACCCAGCGATAAAGAGCAAGCATATTTCCTGCCACGATTGATTTAAACCGCTGAGAAACCGTTGTCCACAAATAGCTGCGCGCCACTTACAAACGAAGCATCGTCGCTGGCCAAGAACAACGCGGCCCGTGCGACCTCCTCCGGCTCGCAAAGCCGCCCTTGCTGCAACTTGATCGCTGCTTCACTGGCATCCACGCCCATCAGTTGCAAGTCACGCAGTTCCCGCTCGCCGTGAGGGGTACGGATAAAACCCGGGGCGACTGCGTTGCAGCGAATACCACGATCACGAAACTCGACGGCAATGGCTCGCGCGAACATCTGGCATGCGCCCTTGCTGGCGTTGTATACGACCTCGCCTGGGGTCGCATACTGCGCGGAGATCGACGAAGTGCACACGATACTGCCCGAGCCCTTGGCAAGCATCTGTGGAAGCACTGCCTGCGTGACCAGGTACATGCTCTTGACATTCACGGCCATGAGCCAGTCCCACTCATGCTCCTGCACGTCCAGAAAAGGTTTCACGATCAAGGTGCCGGCGTGGTTGAACAGCACGTCTGCCGGACCGAATTCGGCCAGCCCTCGGGCGATAGCCTCACGAACCTGAACGGCTTGCGAGACATCGGCGCCCAGCCCCAATGCTTGACCGCCTTCGGCAATGATCTGCGACGCCAGGTTGGCGGCGGCCTCCCCATTCAAGTCGATAATGATCACCTTGGCCCCTTCCACCGCGAACAACCGGCTTGCTGCCGCGCCGCATCCACCGGCGCCGCCGGTGATAATGGCCACTTTTCCGGCCAGACGGCCCTTGTCTTGGGATCGTTCAACACTAGTCATTGCGGATTTCCTTCACGACCGCCACTTACGGCGAATGCTTCTTCAGGTGACAACACCAGGCGATGACGACGATAGAAAGCAAAGTAGGCAATCCCGATCAGGTACCAGCAGGCAGCAGCGAGGGCCGCCCATTTATAGAGAGGATCGAGAAACTGATAAATCAGTGTCGCGGTTGCAATGATGATCACCGCGATGGCTCCGAATATTCCGTAAGGGCTGCGATAAGGCCGGTGCAAATTAGCGAAGGAGCGCTTCAAGCGAATGTAAGCGACGCTTTGCAAGATGTAGGAAATCATTCCGGCGAACACGATCATGCTCACCAGAATTCCGCCCATGAGTGCGTTGTTATCCTTGCCGAAAGTAAACCAGCAGAGCATCAGGATACCCAGTGCAGCCAGCGCCCCGGTAGCCAGTGCAATATTCGGCGTATTGCGGGTCGGATGCGTAACCGATAGCCCGGTTGGCAAGTACCCGGCACGCGACAGCGAGTAGATATTGCGTCCTGCGGCAAAGCTGCCGGCCAGGAACGACGCCGCCAACCCCAGCACTGCCACCGCTGACAACAGCTTGCTTGCGGTATGCCCGAAAATTTCCCGGAAGCCATCAAGCAACGGTTCCGAAGACGTACTCATGAAGAAGCTGCCGCCGCCGATCGATGCGCTGAAAAACAACACGCCCAATGCCAATACCGCAAGAATCACGGTGCCCCAGACCAATGCCAGCGGCAAATGCCGGGTCGGGTTATGCGACTCCTCGGCAGTCAGTGGCAATTGCTCAATGGCCAGAAACATGTAGACGGCAAACGGCAATGCAAGCATGACCCCGGTTAGTCCGAATGGCAGCCATGGCCCGTTACCGCCCTGCACTTCGACCGGCTTGCCTGTGGCGTCGACGGCAAGGTTCAGGGCATTGCCGGTAAAATCCATATGCGGGTAAGCCGTAATAAAGAACACGACCAGCACGGATACCGCCGCGATGGTAATGAGCACGACCGCGCGCATCGACACCCCCAAACCCCGGTTCGAAAGCACCAGCATGCAGGCATAACCGACCACCCACCAGACAGGTTGCCATTCAGGGCCGGTGCCGAAAATTGCAGTCAGGTAGGCCCCCATGAAAAACATATTCCCCGCAGGAGCCAGGATGAATTCGATGTTCTCCGCAAGCCCCGTACTGAATCCCCCCCACGGGCCCATTGTCGTGCGCGCAAAAGAATAGGCACCGCCTGTATGCGGCAGCGCAGCCGCCATTTCGCCGATTGACGAGCAAAGAAACAGGTACATGACGGAAATGATCAACAAGGCCAAGAACATGCCACCGAAGCCTTGAGCCAAGCCAAGGTTCCAACCGGAATACTGCCCCGCCACCACTGCACCGACACCGAGAATCAGCAGAGTGAAGAATCCTGCGTGACGCTGCAGACGACGCTGTTCAAAGTAACCGTTTTCCACACTCTGGTAGCTGATTCCTGATGGATTGGCTGCCGCCGTCGCCGTCATCGGCGCTTTTGTCGTCGTTCTGTCCACGCGGTGATCCTCCGATATCTCGTGCAGGGCAAACTCCCCGAACGTTATCTTCGAATGCACCGCGTAAACTGCCTATGTCTCCAAGGGGACATGTCGACGCACCGTGCTCATCAATCTCCCCTTGTCAGATCCTGTAATAAATCGTCTGGTATGAAGTATTGGAAACCGTTGTAGGATTTCTTCCCCAATCATTTCCAGGTCTGTATGAACACCCTCCAGGAACCTCCCAGTCGCCTTTCAAAGAACCGTTTTCTCTCCTGCGCCCCAGCGGCCTGCATACGCTCGTTGCAGCCCCCTTCCCTCGCATTGATCGTCCGAGGGAGCGAATAATCCATGGAATGGATCGTTGACCCCACGGCATGGCTAGGCCTGCTGACGTTGATCGTGCTGGAGCTGGTGCTCGGCATCGATAACCTGGTATTCATCGCCATCCTGGCCGACAAACTTCCGCCCGAGCAGCGCGACCGTGCCCGCATCATCGGCCTGTCCCTGGCGTTGCTGATGCGCCTTGGCCTCCTCGCCAGCATCTCCTGGATGGTGACGTTGACCAACCCGCTGTTCGAGGTGTTCGGCAAGACGTTCTCGGGGCGGGACTTGATCATGCTATTCGGTGGTGTGTTCCTGTTGTTCAAGGCGACCATGGAGTTGCATGAGCGGCTCGAGGGCCACGTGGCGCAACGTTCCGGCAATGCCGCCTATGCGATGTTCTGGCCTATCGTTGCGCAGATTGTGGTGCTCGACGCGGTCTTTTCCCTGGATGCGGTGATCACAGCCGTGGGGATGGTGGAGCACCTGTCGGTCATGATGATCGCGGTGATGTTCTCGATCGGCTTGATGATGATCGCGAGCAAGCCGCTGACAAAATTCGTCAACGGCCACCCTACCGTCATCATGCTGTGCTTGGGCTTCCTGATGATGATCGGCTTCAGCCTCACGGCTGAAGGCCTGGGCTTCCACATCCCGAAAGGCTACTTGTACGCCGCGATTGGTTTCTCGATCCTGATCGAGCTGTTCAACCAGTTGGCGCGCTCGCGTCGCAAGAAAAGCCTGCGAGGTCTTCGGCCGATGCGCGAGCGTACCGCCCATGCGGTGTTGCGCCTGCTGGGCGGTCAGAAGCTGGGGCCCGATGAAGTCGGCGAGGAAATCGCCGACATGCTGGAAGGCGATGAACCGGAGCAGGTTTTCCATCGGCGCGAACGGGTCATGATCAGTGGCGTGCTGCAATTGGCCGAACGCCCGATACGCAGCGTGATGACGCCTCGTGCGCAAATTGACCACCTCGACTTGGCAGACGCTCCGCAAGACATCCGTACGGCGCTGATGCACTCTTCTTATTCGCGCTTGCCGTTGATCCGCGAAGGGCGCGTGGATGAGCCGCTAGGCTTTGTCCATAAGAAAGAACTGCTCAAGGAAATACTGGCGGGCAATCAGCCGAACCTGGAAGTCATGGCGCGCAAAGCCATCAACCTGCTCGACAGCTTCACGATCCTCAATGCCCTGGAGCAAATGCGTAAAGAGTCGACCCACATCGCGTTCGTCGTGAACGAGTTCGGCGACTTCGTCGGCCTCCTCACCATGACTGACATCCTGGAATCCATTGCAGGTGAACTGCCGGATGCCAGTGAAATCGAAGGCCCGAATATCGTGCCCCAGCAAGACGGTTTCCTGGTCAGCGGCGCCCTGAATCTCAGTCAGGTCCGCGAACACATCGACTTCCAGGCGAAAGAGACAGAGGATTACCAGACGCTGGCTGGTCTGGTGATGAGCCTGTTGGATCGCTTGCCGATCATTGGCGACACGCTCAGTTGCCAAGGATGGAGCATGACCGTGATGGAGGTTGAAGAGCGTCGAGTGACCAGGGTGCTGTTGCGTAAGGAATAAGCACAGAGAAAGGAGTCGTGACGGTGAGTGTCGATATCGATTGCGTAGTCGTGGGTGCGGGTGTCGTCGGTCTTGCCGTCGCGCGCGAAATGGCCCTGGCAGGTCATGAAGTGCTGGTGATTGAAGCCGGAGAAGCGATTGGTATCGGCACAAGCTCGCGTAACTCGGAGGTGATCCATGCCGGGATCTACTACCCGCCCGGCAGCCTTAAAGCCCGGTTGTGCGTCGAGGGCAGGCCTGCACTTTATGCCTACTGCGATAGCCATGGCGTCAGCACACGTAAAACTGGAAAGCTGATCGTCGCCAAGGATGAAGCGCAAGTTCGCCAACTGGAAGTCTTGCTCGAGCGAGGACGGGTGAATGGCGTGGAGGATCTACGCCTGCTCGATCGTGAGCAAGCCCTCGCGCTGGAACCTGGGCTTGCATGTATCGCCGCGTTGTATTCGCCGTCGACCGGCATCGTCGATTCACATGGGTTGATGTTGGCGCTTCAGGGCGATGCCGAAGCGGCGGGCACTACCATCGCGTTCCACTCGCCCCTGACCAGCGCCCAGGTCACCGCTGAGGGTTTCCTTCTCAATGTCGGAGGGACGGCACCGATGGCGCTGTTTTGCCGCCTGCTGATCAACGCGGCCGGCCTCCATGCGCCTGCATTAGCCAGGCGCATGGAGGGCTTGCCGCAACAAACGGTACCTCAGGATTACCTGTGCAAAGGCAGCTACTTCAGCCTGGCCAAGCGCGCGCCCTTCACACATCTCATCTACCCCGCGCCGGAGGCCGCCGGCCTCGGGGTTCACATGACTTTGGACCTGGGCGGCCAAGCGCGTTTCGGCCCGGACACCGAATGGGTCGAGACTGAGGACTATCAGGTCGATCCATCGCGAGCCAATGCCTTCTATTCAGCGATTCGTAGCTATTGGCCCGGTTTACCGGACAACAGTTTGCAGCCCGGGTACAGCGGGATTCGCCCGAAAATTTCCGCACCTGGCGAACCTGCCAGCGACTTTCTCATCAGCAGTGAACGGCTGCACAACGTTCCGGGATTGATCAATCTGTTCGGGATCGAGTCGCCCGGGTTGACCTCTTGCCTTGCCATTGCCAAGCGGGTTCGGGAGCTGCTTGAGCGCTAGCCACCGCGGGCCGCCTGGCTCGGGACTGCGCAGGTCATTACTCCTGCAGCTTGCGCAACTCACCGCCCTCCTCCTTCAAACGCTCCAGATACGCGCTGGCGTCCAACAGTTGATAAGGGAAATAAAGCCCTGGCGGAGTCGGTGGCTGGCCGTCCAACCCGAGCAGCCGTTCCAGGGTCATAGCGACGCTGAGACCGGTCAAGGGCGCAGCGCCTGCCGGATGGATGACCGCATGACGTGTATGCAGCGGTTCGCCCTTGAGGTCATCGCCAACCAGTTCAATGATGATCTCGGTAGACATTGGCCTACCCTGGCGTCGGCTTGAGCTCACCGCGGTGGCCATGTTGAACTGGACATTCGGTGCGCCCGTCGCCGCCGCCAGGCCAACGACATCAATGGACGAGAAACCCCCAGCCTCGATTTGCGTACCATCCAGCGCGCGGAAACTTGCCTTGGACTCCTCCCCTTCGCGCCAGACGAAGACACCGTCTCGGCGAGTCAGCGCGGCGGGCAGCATTTTGTTCAGGTGTTCAAAGTCGGTGGCGACGGTCGGGCCGCCGGTGTCCTGCTCATCGACCAGCGCGTTGATACGAATATCGTGGACTCGGCTGAATGCCCGGGCAATGCTCAGCGTCGACACTGTTGTCGCGCCAGCCATCCATTCGTAACCCAGGACTATGGGCGAGGCGTCAGGCCTGTGCATGTATGTCGCGATTTCTGGCGCGATCTCGAAAACACCGGAGGAAATGCTGAGGTGCGGCACGCCGCGCTTTTGCGCAAACCGCAACCCGGCAAGGGCGTGGTCCATGTAAAAGACCACGACGGCGCTGAGCGGGTGATCGCCGAGGCCTAGATCGTCGGCGGCAGAGTCAATCACCACGCCCTGCGCCCCGCCAATGTGCTCCGCGGCGCGCTGAGCCTTGGCAAGGTCGCGACCACCGATCAGCAGGGGTACGTCGGGATGAGCGGCGCGCAGCGCCCGGGCGGTGTGGTGGCCAATGGCGCCAGAACCGCCCATTAGCAAGATAGGATCAATTGACATGGTGTGTTCTCCTTGTCTCTGGTTTATACCTACTTTCAGTAGGTAAGCTAACACAACATCACGCACTTCAACCTACCATTGGTAGGTTTTTTACGACCAGGAACGAGAACGTGCAGAAAAACACTGAGCAAAGCGCTATCAGTTCCCCTCCCCGCCGGCTTTCGAAAGCCGAACGGCGGCGTCAGTTGCTGGATACCGCGTTATTGATCGTGCGCGAGGAAGACGCGGATCGCTTGACCTTGGGGCATCTGGCCGTTCGCGCTGGCGTGTCCAAACCGGTGGTCTACGATCATTTCGGCACTCGTTCGGGCCTGTTGATCGAGCTCTACAAGTGGATCGATACCGAGCGGGTCACCGCTTTCCGTGACGCCATGTCCAAGACTGCGCGGAGCCTGGAGGAGACGGCCCAAGTCCTGGCCAGCGCCTACATTCAGTGCGCAGCAGATAACACCGACGAATTCCATGCCGTGGGTGCAGCCCTGGCCGGCAGCGAGGAAAAGGCGGCGGTGTTCCAGGAGCTTCTGGATAACTGTGTGCAGATGTTCATGTCTGTGCTCGAACCTCATGCGACGTGGTCAGCGGACGAACTCGAGCGATGCTGCATTGGCCTGGTTGGCGCGGGAGAAGCCCTGTCCGGCGCGTTGGTACGGGGGCGGCATGGCGAAGACGAGGTCATTGAGGCATTCGCTTTACTGATCCGCAGTGTCACTGTTGCTATCAGATAAGCCTGGACTGTAACTGACGCCCTCCTCGCCCTTCGCTTACTGTCGTGGCTCATCCCTCGGAGTGATCCCCATGCCGGATACCGCCAATCTCTACCTGTTCGTGGTCGCTGTCGTGCTTCTGCTGATCGTTCCGGGCCCCAACATGGCCTTTGTCACCAGCCATGCGTTGGCCCACGGCTGGCGTGCCGGCGTCGCGGCCGCCCTCGGCATCGCCTTTTCGGACACGCTGATGACGCTGATGGTCAGCGCTGGCATTGGCGCGCTGGTCATGAGCTGGGCGCCAGCGTTCGACGTGCTGCGCCTGGCCGGGGCCGGTTATCTGCTGTGGCTGGCCTGGCAAGCGCTGAGAACGCCGGCAGCGACGCAAGATAGCCAGCTCCAGGCGGCTTCGCTGTGGAAAATCTTCTGCCGAGGCACCCTCAACAGCCTCTTGAATCCCAAGGCGCTGCTGTTCTTCATGGTGTTCCTGCCCCAGTTCGTCAACCTCAAGGCCGGCGGCGTGAGCCTGCAGTTGATCTTCCTCGGAGCCTTGCTGGCACTGATTGCACTGCTCTTCCATACATTGCTGGGTGTTTGCGCCGCCCAGCTCAGGGCAAAACTGGCAAGCGGCGGGATTTCAAGACGCCTGGGCACCTATGGTTTTGCCGGGGTCATGGCAGCGCTGGCGGCACGCCTGTTGTTTCTTGACCGACCGCTTTGAGCTACGAGGCCCCTGCGCCAGCCGTTGTCCTATGCTTAGTCGACCTATTGCCGGAGCTGGATCGATGTCGCTCTCCGAAACCACCCTCCTCCAAAGCTGGCACCACAATGCCCAAGCCTGGATCGAAGCCATCCGCACCGGTGCCATCGAAAGCCGTCAGACGGTCACCGACCAGGCCATGCTGCTGGCGGTACTGAGCCGTCAGCCCGAGCGCGTGCTGGATCTGGGCTGCGGCGAAGGTTGGTTGCTGCGGGCGCTGGCTGAACGGGGTGTCGAGGCGGTGGGTGTGGATGGCGACGGGACCTTGGTCGATGCGGCCCGGGCGTCGGGATCCTCGCCGGTGCATCTGGCAACCTATGAAACGCTGGTGGAGGCGAAGGTGGACGTCGGCAGCGGGTACGACCTGGTCTGCGCCAACTTCGCCCTGTTGCATCAGGACATCATCCCGCTGCTCGCCGCCATGAACGCCCTACTCAGCCCTGGCGGTGCACTGGTGATCCAGACGTTGCATCCCTGGACCGTGGCGGCGGGCAATTATCAGGACGGCTGGCGAGAAGAGACCTTCGATGGGTTCAAAGGCCAATGGCAGCCGATGCCGTGGTACTTCCGCACCTTGTCCAGCTGGCTCAATGCCTTGGACATGGCGGGTTTTCGACTGGTGGGCCTGCAGGAGCCGCAGCACCCGCAAAGCCTGGTGCCGCAGTCATTGCTTCTGGTGGCCGAGCAATCCCCGTCATGGCGCTAGCGACTCGACGGTACCTCCTTTGGTGTTACCGGAATATCTTTACCACAGCGCCATCGTATAGCTGACGATCAGCCGATTCTCATCCAGGTCATTGCCGAAATTCGAGCGCACCGTCGCGTTGCGCCATTTCAAGCCCAGCCCCTTCAACGTGCCGTCTTGCACCACATAGGCAATGTCCGTGTTGCGCTCCCATTCCTTGCCTTCGCCCGCGGCACTGCGCTGGACGTTGTCGCCAGTGATGTATCGAGTCATGAAGGTCAGCCCGGGCACGCCAATGGCCGCGAAGTTGTAGTCATAACGCGCTTGCCAGGAACGCTCGTCAATGTTGGCGAAGTCGCCGATCTGCACGAAGTTGACCAGGTACGGATCGCTGCGGCCGATGTAGGGAAACGGATCGTCACCGCTCATGCGCTGGTAGCCAAGGCCCAGGGCATGGCCCGCCAGGCTGTAGGTGAACAAGGCGCCGAAGGCCTGGTTGTCGAGATCGCGGAAACTGCCGTCTTCGGCGCTGCGGGAATAACGCACGTCACTCTTGAATGACTGGCCTGAGCCCAGGTCCAGGGTGTGGACGAACCCGAGGTAGTTTTGCTGGTAGATGTCTTGCAACTGGCTATGGCGGTATTGCGCCGTGAGGTTCGGCAGGAACTGATAGTCCGCCCCGGCGAACCGGAACTTGTCACTGCTGCCACCGATGCGGTTGGCGGTCATGTCCTGGTAGTCGGTGGAGTCGACAAAGTTGATCTGCGTGAGTTGCCCAGCGGTCAGCTTCAAGCGATCGATTTCCTGCACGCTCAGTAATCCACCCTTGAACGTTCCCGGCAACAGGCGCGTGTCGTTGGAACTCACCGCCGGGTCCTTGATCTGCAACGTCCCCAGTTTCAAGGTGCTATTGGACAGGCGCACCTTGGCGGTCAGGCCCAATTCGCCATAACGGTCTTGGGAGCCGCCAGACAAATCCGTCGGCAACAGATTGGTGCCGGCCGTGCCGCCGCCGGAGTCCAGCTTGAAACCGGCCATGCCCAAGGCATCGAGGCCGAAACCCACGGTCCCGGCGGTGTATCCCGATTCCATCCGCAGCAGGAAGCCCTGGGCCCATTCCTCGGCCTTGTCCCGTGACCCTTCCTGGCGAAAGTCGCGGTTGAAGTAGAAGTTGCGGGCCTCCAGGCTGCCTTTGCTGTCGGCGATGAAGTCAGCCTGGGCGCACGGCACGCCGATCAGACTCAGGCCGAGCAAGGTGCCCGCCGAGGTGCAGGTCCATCGTGGGAATGTGGCATGTTGCATGGCGCGCTCCTTTTATGGGCGCGAGCGAACCCACCGGGGGCTGTGCGCACGCCTCGTTATTGTCGTCATGGGGGTGTCGGCGCGGTGGGGCTGCGTCGTGGAGCGGATTCTTGGTGCCGGGTCCGCGCAGCGTCAAACGGGAAAAAACCGGATCGGGCATAAGAAAATTTGATGCGGCCGATGGCCCGATCTGGAGTAACAATTGCAATCAATAAGAACCACACGCCTCCAGAGAGCCTTCATGAACCTCAAATTCCTCGAAACCTTCGTCTGGGTCGCCCGGCTGCAAAGCTTCAGCCTCACCGCCGAGAAGATGTTCAGCACCCAGGCGGCTATCTCCAGCCGGATCGCTTCGCTGGAAGAGGAACTGGGCCTGCGTCTGTTCGTGCGGGATTCGCGTGGGGTCTCGCTGACACCCGAAGGCCTCAAGGTGCTCGACTACGCGCAACAGATGCTCGACGTCCAACGGGCGTTGAAGCAATCACTGGACACCAGCAGCCCGCAGCAAGGCCTGGTGCGCATCGGCGTGATGGATACGGTAATCCATACCTGGCTCAGCCCATTGATGTCGATGCTGATGCAGGCCTTCCCCGCCGTGGAAATCGAAATCACCGCCGATGCCGCACGCAACCTCTGTGAGCAATTGCAGAAAGGCTACCTGGACATCGTGTTCCAGACCGATCTGGTGCGCCACGAAAGCGTGCGCAATCTGGAACTGGGGCACTACCCCATGCACTGGATCGCCGCTAGCCAGTCGATCTATGCCCGACCCTATGGGTCGTTGGTGGAGATGGCCAGCGAGCGCATCATCACCTTCGTCAAGCATTCGCGACCGCATCAGGACGTGCTCAACCTGCTGTACGCCCATGGCGTGAGTGCGCCGCGGGTCAGTTGCGTCAATTCGGTCTCGGCCATGACCCGGCTGATTCGTGACGGTTTCGGCGTCGGCGCCTTGCCGGCCGCACTGGTGGCCAAGCCCCTGGCCAGCGGCGAATTGATCCAGCTCGAACCCGGTACCGCCCTGCCCCAACTGGACGTGGTTGCGTCCTGGCGCGCTGGCGTCGGCCTGGAGTTGATCGAGAGCATCGTCCAGATGAGCCGCCAGGTGGTCAGCCAGTACGCCGTCGATGTCGGGCCGTTACGCATGGTGGCCGCCCCCGGCCTGAACAGCCAACCGCCGCTCGAATAACTTTTAGTTGTCGCGGGGTACCGATATTCCTTGTTGGACGTCCTCAGCACAGTGTTCTCAAAGTAGCGAACGAATACTTGGAGCCCCCGTGATGACGTCCTTCGAACAACTGCAGCAATGCACGCCTCTCGTCTTGCGCCAAAGCATCGCCGCCGGCCAATACCAGGGCCATACCAGCGGCCTGGGCCAGGGTCGCGTGCAAGCCAATATCGTGATTCTGCCCGGCGACTGGGCCAATGAATTCCTGCGCTACTGCACCCTCAACCGCCAGGCCTGCCCGGTGCTTGACGTGACCGAGCAAGGGGATCCGTTCTTCCGCAACCTGGGCGCCGCCATCGATATCCGTCATGAAGTGCCTCAATACCGGGTCTATCGCCACGGCGAGTTGAACGAATCGCCGGTGGACATCGAACACCTGTGGCAGGACGACCTGGTGGCCTTCGCCCTCGGTTGCTCGTTCTCCTTCGAACAACCCTTGCTGGAGGCCGGCATTCGTTTGCGGCACATTGAACAGGGGCGCAATGTCGCGATGTTCCAGACCAACATCGACACGCGACCCACCGCCCGCCTGTCTGGCAAGATGGTGGTGAGCATGCGGCCGATGAAAGCCGCCGCGGCCATCCAGGCGATCCAGATTACCGGGCGCATGCCCAATGTTCATGGCGCCCCGGTGCACATCGGCGATCCATCGCTGATCGGCATTCAATCCCTGGATACGCCGGACTACGGCGATGCCGTACCGGTGGAAGCGGATGAAATCCCAGTATTCTGGGCCTGCGGCGTGACGCCTCAATCGGTGGTCCAGGCCTCGCGTCCACCGCTGTGCATTACCCACGCCCCGGGCTGCATGCTGGTGACGGACTTATTGAACAGTGAGTTGTAGGCCTCGAACCAGGCTGCTTTTCAACTTGAAGGGATACACGATGAATACTGCTCAGTTCTCGATTCAACAGTACATCCGAGCCAAGGACGGCAACCGCCCGCACCTGCTGGACCAGGCCTTTACAGCGACGGCTAGTCTGGACATGGTCGTGCACACCGGCGCCATCACGTTTCCCGACCACGTTGAAGGCCGTGCCGCCATTGGCGATGTGCTGGTCCGTCGCTTTGGCCAGACCTTCGAAAACGTCTACACGTTCTGCCTGGCCGCCCCTCCGCCGGCAAACGCCGAAGCGTTCCAGTGCAAATGGCTGGTGGCGATGTCAGACAAGAACAGCGGCGAGGCGCGTGTCGGTTGTGGCCTGTACGACTGGCGGTTCGATCCGCGGTCGCAACGGGTCGAACGATTGACCATCACCATCGAACACATGAAGACCCTGCCGGCGACCGATCTGCCGATGATCATGGCCTGGGTATCGACGTTGGACTATCCATGGTGCCGGCCCGAGGCGATGATTGATAACGCGCCGGATTTGGACGAATTGCTAGAGGTAGTCCGCTGCTTGGCTAATACCGGAACGGCGAAGAAAATGAACCCAGCCTAGGCAATTATGGCGAGGGGATTTCTCTGTGGGAGCAAAGCTTGCTCGCGATGCAAAGGCCTCGGTTCCCAGGGAGGCCGCGTTATCTTCATCGCGGGCAAGCCTTGCTCCCACAGGGTGGGGTTACTCCCGTCGCCACTGCTTCCACGCTCCCATGACTGTTCCAAGGAATCGCCCCCAGTGAACATCAAGTTTCTCGAAACCTTCGTCTGGGTGGCCCGCCTGAAGAGCTTTCGCCTCACCGCGGAAAAGCTGTTCACCACCCAGGCCTCCATTTCCAGCCGGATCGCTGCGCTGGAAGACGAAATGGGCGTGCGCCTGTTCGTGCGCGACTCCAAAGGGGTGTCGCTGACCTCCGAAGGCCAGCGCGTGCTCGAATACGCCGAGCGCATCATGGACACCCTGCAAAGCATGAAGGCCGTAATCAAGGATCCGCGCCAGGTGCGCGGCCGGATCCGCATCGGCGCGATGGACACGGTGATCCACACCTGGCTGAGTCCCTTGGTGACACGCCTGATGGAATGCTACCCGGCGCTGGAAATCGAACTGTCGGCCGACACCGCGAGCAACCTCTGCTCACAGCTGGAAAAAGGCTACCAGGACATCATTTTCCAGACCGACATCCTGCGCCTGGACAGCGTGCGCAATGCGTTGCTGACCCGTTACCCGATGCACTGGGTGGTGCGTACCGGCTCCGCCTATGACCGAGCCTATGAGTCACTGGAAGATCTGTCCCAGGAACGCATCGTGACATTTTCACGCAACTCACGACCCCACCAGGACATCCTCAACCTGCTGCATTCGGCCAACATCGTCTCGCCACGCATCAACTGCGTGAACTCGGCCTCGGCTATCACCCGCCTGGTTCGCGACGGCTTTGGCATCGGCGCCATGCCCGCGGCGCTGGTGGTCGGCGAACTGGCCCAGGGCACATTGACCTTGGTGGACGGCGTGCCGCTGCCATCGGTCATGGACATCGTCGCCAGTTGGCGGACCGGCGCCGGAATGGAGCGGGTGGAAGACATCGTCAGCCTGACCCGGGAAGTGGTCGGCGAGTTCGTCGCGCAATTGCCTGCGGCCTACCGACTGGATGCGATTTGAGGTTCAGTAGCGCAATCCCGCCATGACGGCAGCCAGCTGTTCGACGGCATCAGACGCTTCCTGAAAGTCAGGGCTGTCATCCTCATTGTTATAGCTTCCTGCCCGATCGATGTACTGCACGACCAGGCCGTCTCGTCGAGGAATGAAGAGAAAGTCCTGAGCTCGGATTGCATACTTGATTTCCGGTTGCTGAACGAGCCGTGCCGTTTGCCCACGAATCGCGACAATCTCCGGATCGTTGAACAGTGTCTTTGCGCCGTAGCCCGTAGCGTTGATGATTGTTTTCTCGGGCAGGCTCAACAGCTCCTCCGCGCTTTCAAAATGGCGGATATGAATCTTCCCTCCCGCTGCCAGGAAGTCCGACAACAACAGGCGGGCGTAGCTATTGATGTTGAACAACAGGTTTTGCCACCGGCGAACATAAGGGAATGAAAACGGATGCTCATCGGGCGCAAGGTCCACCTGTATCGGCTGATAACGGCGGTTGGGATTGTTGAATTTCGCGAATTCCGGTTCTCCGCGGGGCGCCGCCACGTCGAATGACGAGTTGCTTAACTTGTAACCGTAATACCATTGCACTGGATCGCCGGGCAGCCCCAGCAGGTCTTGATACATCTTGTAGGAGAAGTCCGCCATTTCAATCCAGCGACGGCACCATCTGGAAGCAAAGGCTGCAACGCAGAACTGGGAGTCCGGTGACCAATGCCCCGTCGCGCCCATGGACGCTACCTGAGGCGGAATCTCTTTTGCATAGAGGGTAACCGGCAAACCGGCACGCTGAGCGAGAATGGCAGAGGTAAGGCCTATTGGACCGCAGCCGATTACGCCCAGGCGCCTAGTGTTCCTGGCTTTTTTTTGCAGAAGCTGGAGTGCAATCCGGCTCGATCCCCAGGACAAAGACCAGCCGCTGCCACCGTGGCCATAGTTGTGCACGATCAGTTTATTGCCCAATTGCTGTGTTTCAATCCGTGGCCCGGTCAATCGGAATGGCCTGAGGCACGTATAGATCTCGGTAATACGGTCCACACGGGCGTCGATGGGAGCAAGTGAAACGCTTCCTCGACTGGCAACACCGCGATGTGTGGGTTCGCCCTGTGGAACCGTCACGCCTATAGCCTGAGGGGCCGCTGATGCTAAAGCCAGCGTGGCACCCATGCCTTGAAAGAAATCGCGTCTTTTCATGCGTCATGATCACCTTGGGGAAGCATTTGATAATCACCCACCAGCGCGCTCCTCCTGGACTTGGCCACAAAATGATCGAAGTACTGATTTAGCAGAGAGCGTGCAATTGCCACGATTGTGTTGAACGAGATACCCAAGAGGAAATAAGCAGATTCCGATAGGTGCGTGAGACGTTTCTTTAAAGGGCCAAGTGTTTCATCGCCAGCCACTCGGACCAGCCGCCGATTGATCCAGGCCACCTTCAGTTGAGGCCCCAGGGGCCGCGCCTGTCAGCGAACTGCAACATCCCCGACTTATTCTGACCCAAGCGCACTGCGGCGAACGCTGGTTGTGCATGTCGCTCGCTCGGAATGATCCAGGGAATCCGCCATGAAGATCAGTGTATTCGGAAGTGGTTACGTAGGGCTGGTGCAAGCCGCCGTGTTGGCCGAGGTGGGCCATGACGTGGTGTGCATGGACATCGACGAGCGCAAGGTCGACAGCCTTCGGCAAGGCCATGTGAGTATTTTCGAGCCCGGCCTGGCCGCGCTGGTGCGCGAAGGGCTGGAGGCCGGGCGTTTGCACTTCACCTGCGACGAACAGCTTGCCGTGCAACACGGCCAGGTGCTGTTTATCGCAGTGGGCACACCCTCCCGGGACGATGGCAGTGCCGACCTGAGCCAGGTGCTGGCCGTTGGCGAGGCCGTCGCCCGTTATCGCGAGCAACCGCTCATCGTGGTGGAGAAGTCCACCGTGCCGGTGGGCACCGGTGACGTTTTGCGGGCGCACATCGACAAATGCCTGCTCAAGGCCAGTCGCTTGCTGCAGTTCGATATCGTCTCCAACCCCGAATTCCTCAAGGAGGGCTCGGCCGTCGCCGATTGCCGGCGTCCGGATCGCATCGTAATCGGCTGCGAGCGCGATGAAGTGCGCGAAACCATGCGCGACCTGTACGCACCGTTCAACCGCAACCACGACCGGGTCCTGTTCATGGACCTGCGCAGCGCCGAGCTGACCAAATACGCCGCCAACGGCATGCTGGCGACCAAGATCAGCTTTATCAACCAGATCGCCGAACTGGCCGAACACCTGGGGGCCGACATCGAGTCCGTGCGCCTGGGCATCGGCGCCGACTCGCGCATCGGCTACCACTTCATCTACCCGGGATGCGGCTACGGCGGCTCGTGCTTTCCCAAGGACATGCGCGCCCTGATCCACACCGCCGAGCAGGCGCACTGTTCCAGTGATCTGCTGCAGGCGGTGGAGGCCATCAACGGTCGACAGAAACACAAGCTGTTCGAGCGGATCAACGCGTTCTACCAGGGCGATCTGCGGGGCAAGACCTTCGCACTGTGGGGCCTGGCCTTCAAACCCAACACCGACGACATGCGCGATGCGCCGAGCCGTACCCTGCTGGAGTCGCTCTGGGCTGCGGGAGCCAGTGTCCGCGCCTTTGACCCCGAGGCGATGCAGCAGACGCAACTGCTCTATCCCGACGAAACCCGACTCATGCTGATGGGCACGCCGGAATCGGTGTTGCCGGGCGCCGACGCGCTGGTCATCTGCACCGAATGGCAGCCCTTCAAGGCGCCGGACTTCGAGCTGATCCGGCAGCGGCTCAAGGCTCCGGTGATTTTCGACGGTCGCAACCTGTTCGATCCGGAACGCATGGCCGACAAGGGCTTCACCTATTTTCCGATGGGCCGCGGCCAGTCACGCAACCTGCCCATTGCCCAGCAAACGTGGTTTCCCGCCTCGAGAAGCGCTTGAGCCTGACCGTTACCTCAAAATTAATGCACTCAACCAGCATTAATATGAATTTGTAAGCACGGGGTTGTGACCGGCACACTGTGCAGCGTTCCTCCCCCAACTGTTGGAACATTTAAAGGGCTTTCTGGGACTATCCCGTAAGCCCCTTTTTTTGTTCGTTTTTTGGATTCTCGCTTAATGCTTTCTCGCTGGTTTCCCGCCGCTATCAATACCCGCCCCACCGAATGGAGCCGCGCCGCCATCGGCATGGCCCTGGGGACGATGTTCAGTGTCTGGCTATGTGGACAGGTCTTTGGCCTTGAGGTGGCGCAACACCTGATCGGCCCTCTCGGCGCGTCGGCCGTGCTGTTGTTTGCCGTGTCCTCAGGCGCCCTCGCCCAGCCCTGGTCGATTGTCGGCGGTTACCTCTGTGCATCGGTCGTGGCACTGCTGGTGGCCCATGTATTGGGGCGGACGCTGGGCAGCGCCTGCCTGGCGGCCGGCATGGCGCTGGTATTGATGTGCTGGCTGCGTTGCCTGCACCCACCGGCAGGCGCCCTGGCGGCGACCTTGGTGCTGGCGGATCCGTCCATCGTCGCCCTGGACTGGCAGGCGGTCGGCGCGGCCATGTTGGCCGGCTCCGGGTTGCTCGCCTTTGCGCTGGCCTACAACAACCTGACGCGGGTGCGCTATCCCAAGCGCGCCAGCGAACCGGTGGCCGTCATACCGTCTGACCATCCTCCCGTCGACCGCCAGGCCATCACCGCCGAAGACCTGAAATTGGCCCTGACGGAAATGGAGGCCTTCTTCGACGTCACCCCGGAAGATCTTGAACAACTGATCCATGCCAGCGAGCGAAACGCCAGGCGCCGCAGCATCGCGCAGGTCCTTTCCGGTCGCGGTTGAGCCTGTGACTGCTATAAATATGCAGACAGGACCTGCACGTATCCCGGTTGTGCAAGGCAAATTTGCACTGGTACGATCCTGAACGGGTACGCGCGACACCATTCGTAAAAAACAATAAAAGCAGGGAGTTAGCGATGACAGCTCAGGTTTCATCCCAAGCTGCGCCAGCCATGGACACCGTGGTCAATGAGGTGCTGGTCGACGTTCGCAATCACATTGGCCATTTGACCCTGAACCGCCCCGCCGGCCTGAATGCCCTCACCTTGGGCATGGTGCGCCGCTTGCAGCAACAACTCGATACTTGGGCACTCGACCCACACATTCGTGCGGTGGTACTGCGTGGCGCGGGCGACAAAGCCTTCTGCGCCGGCGGTGATATCCGCTCGCTGTACGACAGCCATAAGCAGGGCGACACCCTGCATGAAGATTTCTTCGTCGAGGAGTACGCCCTCGACCTGACGATCCACCATTACCGCAAACCGATCCTCGCCTTGATGGATGGCTTCGTACTGGGCGGCGGCATGGGGCTGGTGCAAGGCGCCGACCTGCGGATCGTGACTGAACGCAGTCGCCTGGGCATGCCGGAAGTCGCCATCGGTTATTTCCCGGACGTGGGCGGCAGTTATTTCCTGCCGCGCATTCCCGGTGAGCTGGGGATCTACCTGGGGGTCAGCGGCGTACAGATCCGTGCCGCCGACGCGCTGTACTGTGGGTTGGCCGACTGGTATCTCGACAGCCGCAAACTCAAACAGCTTGATGAACGCCTCGATAAGCTGGAATGGCACGACACGCCGCTCAAGGACCTGCAAAGCCTGCTGGCCAAACTCGGCCAGCAACAACTCCCTGCGCCCCCCCTGGCCGATTTGCGGCCGGCCATTGACCATTTTTTTGCCCTGCCCGATGTGCCAAGCATGGTCGAGCAGTTGCGCCAGGTCTCTGTCGCCAATAGCCACGAATGGGCGCTGAAGACCGCCGACGTGCTGGACAGTCGCTCGCCCCTGGCCATGGCCGTGACCCTGGAAATGCTGCGGCGCGGTCGGCATTTGAGCCTGGAAGACTGTTTTGCCCTGGAACTGCACCTGGACCGGCAATGGTTCGAACGCGGTGACCTGATCGAAGGCGTACGCGCCTTGCTGATCGACAAAGACAAGAACCCGCGCTGGAACCCGCCGACCCTGGAGGCGCTGGACGCCGACCATGTGGCGAGTTTCTTCGACGGCTTCGACGACCACGGGAACTGAGCCATGCACGACCTCGAACTGACCGAAGAACAAGTGATGATCCGCGACATGGCCCGGGACTTCGCCCGTGGTGAAATCGCCCCCCATGCCCAGGCATGGGAAAAGGCCGGCTGGATTGACGACGGCCTGGTGGCGAAGATGGGTGAACTGGGCCTGCTGGGGATGGTGGTACCGGAAGAATGGGGCGGCACCTACGTCGATTACGTGGCCTATGCCCTGGCGGTGGAGGAAATCTCCGCGGGCGACGGTGCCACCGGGGCGCTGATGAGCATCCACAACTCGGTGGGTTGCGGGCCGGTCCTGAATTTTGGCACCGATGAACAGAAACAGACCTGGCTGGCCGAGCTCGCCAGCGGCCAGGCCATTGGCTGCTTCTGCCTGACCGAGCCCCAGGCCGGTTCCGAAGCCCACAACCTGCGCACCCGCGCCGAACTGCGCGATGGCCAGTGGGTGATCAACGGCGCCAAGCAGTTCGTCAGCAACGGCAAGCGGGCGAAACTGGCCATCGTGTTTGCCGTGACGGACCCGGAGCTGGGCAAAAAAGGCATTTCGGCGTTCCTGGTGCCCACGGATACACCCGGGTTCATCGTCGATCGCACCGAACACAAGATGGGCATCCGCGCTTCGGACACCTGCGCGGTCACCTTGAGCAACTGCACCATCCCCGAGGCCAACCTGCTGGGCGCGCGAGGCAAAGGCTTGGCCATCGCCTTGTCCAACCTGGAAGGCGGTCGCATCGGCATCGCGGCGCAAGCCTTGGGCATCGCTCGCGCGGCGTTCGAAGCGGCGCTGGCCTACGCGCGCGATCGCGTCCAGTTCGACAAGCCGATCATCGAGCACCAGAGTATCGCCAACCTGCTGGCCGACATGCACACCCGCATCAACGCCACCCGCCTGCTCATCCTCCACGCCGCCCGCCTGCGCAGCGCCGGCAAGCCATGCCTGTCGGAAGCCTCCCAGGCCAAGCTGTTTGCCTCGGAAATGGCCGAGAAGGTCTGCTCCTCGGCCATACAGATTCACGGTGGGTACGGGTACCTCGAGGATTACCCGGTAGAACGCTATTACCGCGATGCGCGGATCACCCAGATCTATGAAGGGTCGAGCGAGATACAGCGGATGGTCATCGCCCGGGAACTCAAGCACTACTTGGTGTGACTGCAGGAAAAGCATCGCGAGCAAGCTCGCTCCCACAGGGTCCAGTGGTGTACGCAAATGCTGCGTGCACCTGAGATCCAGTGTGGGAGCGGGCTTGCTCGCGAAAGCGGTGGGTCTGTTACTTCCATGCTGAATGTGCCGGCGTCTTCGCGGGCAAGCCCGCTCCCACAGGGGGCGGTGGCATATGCAAATGCTGCGCACACCTCCGGCACCCTGTGGGAGATTCTATGGTGCAGGGCTACCCCCTAAATGCCTTTCGGTAAATATTCGCTCTGATTCTTCAGCAGGGCGAATACCACTCGGGCAAGCTTGCGGGCCAGTGCTACTAATGCTTCGGTTGTGCTGAGTCCCCGGGCCCTTAGTGCCTCATAAAAACCCTTCCATGCCGCTGTGCGCCTCGCCGACATCGCGGCGTTATGCATCAATCGACGGGCCTCTGGGTCACCTCGCTTAGACAGGCAGCGGCGTCCCTTCTTTTTCCCTGAGTCCGATATACGCAGGTCTAGCCCCAGAAAAGCGATGAAGGCATCGGCATTTC